>JBBJMB010000338.1:0-3666 GCA_037719755.1 Pyrinomonadaceae bacterium | reverse complement strand
GCGGCGATAACTCTCAACGGTCGCACGCGCGAGCGCTTGAGTTTCGTCGGTCGAATCGTCGAGCACCTGAATTTCCAGCAGATGCCGTGGGTAATCAATCGCCGTCACCGCGCGCAGCAAGCGCTCCACCACATACACTTCGTTGAAAAGCGGAAGCTGAACGGTCACCGCCGGAAGCTCGTGCTCGGCGTAAAGACTCGCCGGTCGCGGCTTAAGCTTGCGATAGCGCCAAAAATCTATCACCTGCTTGATGCGGTACGCGCCGTAGACGGCGAGCACGCCAAGAATCAGAAAGTAAAAAAACAGCACCGTCCAATCGAACAGATCCAAGCGGTAAAGCGGACTCACGTTATGCGCCGTTTCGTTGAGCGGCTCGAAGTAGGCAAGCAACCGACGGAGTTGCGACGGGTATGAGCGCCGAAAATGCCTGCAAACCATAATTAATATTCCTGCAAAGACTTGGACTCGGCGAATCGGCGTTGAGCAGAGAAAGGAGCAGCACCTGATCGTCTCCTCCGCCACCCGCTTCAGACCAACAACTTCCGCCGCACGACAAACAGCAATCTTACCGAAAGCAGTGCCGCACAGCAAAGCAAAACGGCTAAACCCTTAAGCCAAATCACCGAGACCGGGCAGGGGTGAAGCTTTTAAGCGCTTGACGAAAGAGCGCAATTAATCCGGGCATCACATAAAGGGCTGAAACAGCACCCAAAAGCGCGCCTGTGAGGGCGCGCGATGCGTGAGTGTTTTCCCACCATCCGCACAGATCAAGGCCGAAGTCGATGGCCGTCGGAACCAGAGCGAGCAAAAACCAGCGGCGGGCGGGCGTCTCAAGCGCGCTCTTAGTTGAAAGCGGGCGTATCAACGGAAAGGTTAGTGCGCCAATTAAAAATCCGGCGTAAAGACCCAGGCACCGCGCGCAAACAGGCAGCGGATGCCCTTGCAATTGAAAAGAGCGTTCTGGCACTTGATGGCAAACGTAGCCCAGCGCGCGATAGATGAATGCGGCCGAGGACGTTTCGTGGCGTGCGAGAAGCAGCGGGGCGAGCGCGATCAAAGCGAGCAAAAGGAGCATCGCAGAGCACACCGTTAGCCAGATTGGCCAAGCGGTGATGGTCGCCGCCCGCGTGAGGGCATGGGTTGTGCGCGAGCTGTTGATCATTCGAGCCAGATTAAATGGAGCTCGCCCGCGCTGGCAAAGCGCGCACGGACTCGCGTTGTCAGTTAAAAAAGTTTTAGAATTATCTGTTTATTAGAACTAATGGCAAACATAGCTTTTCATGACAGTCTTTCAAATGCACGACATGGGCTCATTGCAAGCGCTGAAGCGCTGAGATGTCTGTTGACATCTGAGTGAAGTTGGTCTATGTTGCGATGCCCACTAATTACGAATCGCTGGCGGCTGTGACGGTTCCTCGCAAACTTGATCAACCGGATTACTCACGACGGCTGATCTCCCGAGCTTGTGCTTGCCCCGCATCCCTCCGGAGTCTTACCTGTCTAACACTCGCATACCGAGGTCAGCTTTAAGGCTGTCCTCTTCCTGAAGTAAACACAAAGGAGATCAAAATGTTACGGACATTTAGGACGCTTGGTAGCCTCTTGGGGGTTATCATCCTCACTCTCTGCGTTGGCATCAATCGTGCTCAGGCGGATACAGTTGTGCTGACGTTTGAGGGCGTCGGCGATTTGAATCCTGTCGGAGACTTTTACAACGCGGAGCTGGCGCAGCCTGGGCATCAGTTTTTCCCCAAATGCCCTGGCGAATTGACGCCGACGACGACGGCAGCGGCAATTTTGGCGGCGAGCCGTCTCCTATAACCGCACTTGGCTTTCTCGAAGGTGAGGCAGCGACGATGAATGTATCCGCCGGATTCGACACCGGGTTTTCATTCTTCTACTCTTCTCCTTATCTTCCCGGGAAGTGTAGTGTCTATAGCGGCGGACGGAACGGGCGACATTCTCGCCACTCTCGACCTATCATTGACACCAGACACTGGTGAACCTGATCCCACCGGTAATTACAGCCCCTTTGTTCCTTTCGGAGTTTCTTTCTCCGGCATCGCCAGATCCGTTGATTTTGGTGGATCTGCCAACTTTATCACTTTCGACGACATCACGCTGGGCAGCGAAACGCCCGGCGGCGGCGACCCAATTCCCGAACCGACCACGATGGTTCTTTTGGGCACGGGTCTGGCAGGAGTTATCGGCAAAAAGCTTCGGGAACGGCGCAGAGCCAAGCAGACCGAAGTAGTCTAAGATTTTTAACCAAACGCAAATTCAGAAAGCCCCGCCGTTGTGCCTGACACAACGGCGGTTTCCGCACAAAGGCCGCTTTTGCTAACGCGAATACGTGTCACCGCCTTTTCACTTAATCTCTCCTCAGTCGGCCGCGATAGCTTCCGTTAAGTCGCCGGCTTTCCACGCCGGAAGCGTCATGCGAGCGCGCTTCTCCTTCTTCAACCCGAGCGCCCAATCGGCCTGCATCAGCGTGTGAATGTCGCGCGTGCCTTCGTAAATCACGCCGGCCTTGCAGTTGCGCAGATAGCGCTCGACCGGGTAGTCGTTGGTGTAGCCGTTGGCGCCGTGCACCTCGATGGCCATCGACGCGGCCCGTTCGCTGCGCACCGTGGCTTGCCACTTCGCGAGGCTTGTTTCGCGCGCGTTTAAGCGCCCGCTGTTTTTCAAGAATCCCGCGTGCAGCCAAAGCAAGTGGCTCATACGGTAATCGGCCTCCATCTCGGCGATCTTTTGCTTGACGAGTTGATGCTCGGCGATTTTGACTCGAAAGTTTCGCGCTCCAGCGCGTAAGCGATGGATGCACGCGCGCGGCGCGAATCAGGCCGGTGCGCCGGCGGCCACGGTGTAACGCCCTTGCTCAAGCGCGGACATCGCGATTTTAAATCCCTCGCCTTCTTCGCCCACCAAATGCTCGCGGGAAACGCTCACGTCCTGGAGCGAGAATAGCCGTATTGCCCGCGCGAATTCCCAACTTGCCGTGAATCGTGCCGGATGAAAAGCCTTTCATGCCGCGCTCGACGATAAAGCACGACATGCCGGTGTGGTCGCGCCGGCGGCGCTTTTCCTCGTCGGTCCAGCAGAAGAAGAGAAAGTGATCGGCCACATCGCCGAGGCTGATCCACATCTTTTCGCCGTTTAAAACATACTCGTCGCCTTCGCGCCGCGCGGTGGAGCGCGCGCCGACCACGTCCGATCCGGCCCCGGGCTCGGTCAGTCCGTAGGTCGCGATTTTCTCGCCCTTCGCTTGCGGCACCAGGTATTTCAGCTTTTGCCCCTCGGTGCCCCACGTCAAAAGCGTCAGTGAATTAAGGCCCGTGTGCACGGACATGATGACGCGCAGGAAAGTATCCACCGCCTCGAGTTCCTCGCAGACCAATCCGAGCGAAACGTAATCGAACCCGGCGCCGCCGTATTCTTCCGGAATGCAGACGCCCAGCAAATTCAACTCCGCCATTTGGTCGAGAATCGTGCGATCAAAGAATTGCTTTTCGTCGAGCTCCTTGATGCGCGGCGCCACCTCCTTTTGCGCAAACGCGCGCACCGTGTCGCGTATCGCCGCATGGTCTTCGGTTAATTCAAAATCAATCATTGGATCTCCTTAATAGTGACAAGTGACAAGTGACAAGTGACAAGAAAGAAAAGAAC
>JBBJMB010000337.1:0-3716 GCA_037719755.1 Pyrinomonadaceae bacterium | reverse complement strand
ATTTGAGCGTCAGCGGCTGGCCTTGATGTCGCTGGTAAACGGCAACAATCGCATCGAGGGGGATCTGGGGCACAGCGGAGTGCGCCGTCAGGCTGCTGTCGGCGTCGCTGGCGAAAGCGTCGCGCATGGTGGTGGATGGGGGGGAGGACAATTTTTTTAAACCTTCTTCGTCGCCGAGCCGATAACGCATGCGGGCACCGCCGTGTCGCCCGCGTGCCAAGACACACTAAGATGATCGGTCAAACCAGCGGATTTAATTAGACTTGGCTATCTTTTTTGTCGTCGCAAGGAAACGGCTGGCGGCGGCGGGTTGAGTGATCGCCTCTTCTGGGGGTTAACTGTCAGAGGCAACGCAACTCGTGTGAGATGGCGATCCGAAGAAAACTAAACAACGATTCTTATGATCGAACAACAAAATCCCGCTTCTTCAAATCTACAGCGGCCGCGTAGCCCGCGCGTTCCGGCTTCTTTTGAGGTGCAGATCGAGGGCCATGGCGCCGACGGCGAGCCGTTCAACGTGCGCGCGCGCACCGTCAAGGTCAGCCACCGGGGGGCCACTATTGTGACCGACGCGAAACTGCAACCGGGCATGATGATGCTGGTGACGCCTTCGTTCTGGAAGGCGCTCGAGGCCGAAGTGACCGGCGTGTGGGTCAACGAGGCGGACGGTCGGCAGCACGTCGGACTGAAACTTATTCATCCGAGCGGCTGGTTCGCACGCACTTAAAAACTTCGGCGCCCCTTTGCGTCTTCACTTTGCGCTGCTTTGCGTTTAAGTCAAACTTACCTCAACGCAAAGAAGAGACGCCGAGGGGCGCGAAGAAGAAGATGATGATGAGTCACATCATGACTCGGCGTTGAATTTAAGCGCCAGGCCGTTCATGCAGTAGCGCAAGCCGGTCGGGCGGGGGCCGTCGTTGAACACATGCCCCAAGTGAGCATCGCATCTCGCGCAAAGCGCTTCGGTGCGCGTCTCCGCCATGCTTTTGTCGACTTCCTCATGCACATTCCGCTTGGCGATGGGCGCCCAAAAGCTCGGCCATCCAGTGCCCGAATCAAACTTCGTTTTGGAACTAAAAAGCGGCAAATCACAGCAGACGCACGCGAACACGCCCTTTTTATAATTCTTGTCGAGCGGACTTGAATAAGGACGCTCGGTTCCTTTACGGCGCGTCACTTGGAATTGCTGCGGCGTCAGGATGCGTTTCCACTCCGCTTCTGTTTTGACGATTTTCTCAATTGTAGTGGAGGCCGTGGCGAGCGGCCATTGGCCGAGCGCGGCGACAGCAGCAACGGTTGCCCCCGCCGCGGTCAGGCTGGAAAGAAAGAAGCGTCTTTTCATCATAAACTCTCTTTCTGTGTTGCGAATCGGGTAGCGCGAAACCGGAAAGGCGCTTCCCCGAAACGGAAAACGCCCTCCAGCCTCACGATGTCTGTGTTACTACTGCTACTTTAGCTCGGTAGCGCGACTGCATCAACCACGTGGATCACTCCGTTTGATTGATACACATTGGCGGTGGACACGTTGGCGGTGCCGCCCTTTTCATCCGTTAAAGTGATTCCCGTCTCACCGTTCATACGGGCAATGAGCGTGCCGCCACTGACCGTCTTTAAGCTGGCTGAGCCCCCGCCCTTTTTGATCAGGCCCATCAGCTTTTTCGCATCGTACTTGCCGGCGACGACATGATAAGTCAAAACTTTGGTGAGCATGTCTTTATTTTCCGGCTTGAGGAGCGTGTCGACCGTGCCCGCCGGAAGCTTCTCGAAAGCGGCGTTGGTCGGCGCAAATACTGTGAAAGGCCCTTTCCCCTTGAGCGTTTCCACCAGTCCGGCGGCCTTCACGGCGGCGACCAGCGTCGTATGGTCGGCCGAGTTCATGGCGTTATCGATAATATCTTTGTTGCGATACATCGGCGACCCGCCGACCATCGGATTATCTTTTGCTGAAGCGCGCGGCGCGGCGAGCATCAACGAGCCCGCGGCGACGAGCATCATCATCAGAAACATCTTTTTCATTTATTGCCCTTTCGTAATTTGAGTTTGACTTGTCGCCAAGTCAGTCAATATACGCCCTGGCTGATCGCTTTGGATTGGAGCCGACGCAGAATCCCTACGGACAAAAGACGCATTCAAAGGCAAGCGGAAAGTGTTGTTTGTGTCAGCAATTTGTTAGTAATCTGTGGTGGCGGCGACGGCATCCATCTCGATCAGAAAGCCGTGATGCAATTCCTTCGTCGGAATCACGGCGCGCGCGGGGCGATGCTCTCCGAGCATGCGGGCGTACACGGCGTTAACCTCCGCCCACAAGCTGATGTCGGAGATGTACACGGTCATCTTTAACACCCGGCTCAGGTCGCTGCCGGCGGCTTGTAAAATCGCCGCCACATTTTTTAAAACCTGTTCCGTCTGCTCCGCCATCGATCCGAGCTTCTTCTCTCCGGTTTGCGGATCAATCGCCAATTGACCGGCCACATACACCGTGTTGTTGTGCACCGTGGCCTGCGAGTAATGCCCCGCCGGCGCGGGCGCATCCGGCGTGTGAACGGTTCTGATTTCCATCATGCTAGAGTGTAGGTTGTGGCGAGAAGCGTCGTCAAAAAGAGACGACCTCGGAAGGATGAAGGATGAGGGATGAAGGATGAAAGCTCAGGATTAAGGAATTTAATTGACAGTTCTTCCGTCCCGATGTTCATGCTTCTTCCTTCAGAAGCGCTCGGGCTTCTGATGTACGTACACTCGATCATACAGTGGTTGATTTTTATTGGATGAGATGAGCACCTGGCGTGAGTGAAGCAGCCGGAGCTTCAACTTTTCTGTGAGCGCGGAAAGAACGGGTCGCGATTCGTTGTGGATGAGGTGGCCGCCCTCTGCGATCATCGACGCGATGTTGGATAAAGCCAGGAGCAGTTCCGCATCGCTGAAGTACGGAAAGACGTTGGTCACAATAACCAGGTCGTAGCGCGGAGCGGGATCGTAGCGCTCCGTGATGATGTTTAGTTTTTCCGCGCTCAGCAAGCGGCCCACATCGTCGTCAATATTGATTGATTTGCCCAAGCGCTGCGGGTAGTTTGCGGGCATGCCCGCGAGTTGGCTTGGCGCTCCGATATTTCTTCCGAGCGCCGCAAAGAAATCTTGATAGTCTGCGGTTAACTGTTGCCGAGCGGTGTCCGCAACGCCCGACAACAGCGAGAGTCGCTTAACTTTCCGCGCAGAAAAGTTTTGCAGGTAATCTACGACGCGATCATTAATATCAATGCTGTGAATGCGCAGTTGCTTGCGGTCGGCGAGCCCCAGTCCCAGGATGGCATCGGCGGCGGCAAACGGTTGGTAGCTCTGCGGCTCAAAGACATCAATCAAATCCGTTCTGGGAGCAAAATCCAGCCCCGGCCCCACAATCAAAACGTTCTTCAATGTCTGCTGCGCGCCGAGTTGCGCTTTTGTGATCGCCAGCGCCACGTAGACGGCGTAATTGGCTTCAATCTGCGTGTCCGTGCTATGGCCCCGATTTTGGTAAAGAGATCCGGTCGCCGCAGCCGGCGTGGGCGCGCGCGAATCATCGCGCACGAGAAATTCTTTTTCGTAAAGAAATTTCATTGCGCGCGCGTACTGCGCATAAATGTAGCTGCGCGCGGATGCGCCGGATTGTTCGTTGTGCCGCAACCACCGCTTAAAGTAAATGAGTCGCGCGTCGCCCGTTGGCTTTTCCAACGTTTGCA
>JBBJMB010000336.1:0-3721 GCA_037719755.1 Pyrinomonadaceae bacterium | reverse complement strand
CGTTGTCCCACGCGCCGCCCGCGTTCGCCATAAAGATGGCTTGGTAGAGGCCGAAGACGGCAATTGAAATCAAGTAGCCGATAAAGAAGTAAGGCTCCACGAAAGCAAAGGCGAGCGTGGAAAAGAAGACCGTCAGGAAGATATTGAACATGCCTTTTTGCGCGTACTTGGTGCAAATCTCGACGACCTTTTTGCTGTCCGCGACGCTGGCCTTCTCGACGCCTTCAAGCTGAATGTTGGCTTTGATAAACTCGACTGCGCGGTAAGCGCCGGTGGTCACGGCCTGCGTGGAAGCGCCGGTGAACCAATAAATAATCGCGCCGCCCGAAATCAAGCCGAGCAAAAACGGAGCGTGCAGTAGCGACAAATACTCCAGGTTGGTGGTGAGGCCGGCGGTCAGCGCCATGATGATCGAAAAGGTCATCGTCGTCGCGCCCACCACCGCCGTGCCGATCAACACCGGCTTGGCCGTCGCCTTGAAGGTGTTGCCGGCGCCGTCGTTCTCCTCGAGCAGATCCTTTGCGCGCACAAAGTTCGGGGCAAAACCGAAGTCGCGCTTAAGCTCCGCTTCGATGTTCGGCACGTGCTCGATCAAAGACAATTCATACACCGACTGCGCGTTGTCCGTTACCGGCCCGTAAGAGTCGACCGCAATCGTCACCGGCCCCATGCCGAGGAAACCGAAGGCCACCAGGCCGAAAGCGAAAACCGGCGCCGCGATCATTATGTTTTGCAATCCGAAGCCACTCACGATGTAGGCGATCGCCATCAAAATGACGATGCTGATGCCGAGCCAATAAGCGGAGAAGTTGCCGGCCACCAGTCCCGACAAGATGTTTAAGGATGCCCCGCCTTCGCGCGACGAAATGACGACCTCTTTGACGTGACTCGATTCGGTTGAGGTGAAAACCTTAACCAGTTCCGGGATAATCGCGCCGGCCAGCGTGCCGCACGAAATGATGGTCGCCAATTTCCACCAGAGGCTGCTGTCGCCGCCGAGAACGGGCACAATCAGGTACGAAACGATGTAGGTGAGCACCACCGACAGTACCGAAGTGATCCACACGAGCGACGTGAGCGGAGCCTCGAAATTCATCGTGTCGGCGGTGCCGTAGCGCGCGCGCGCCAACGCCTCGTTGAGGAAGTAAGCGATGGCGCTCGCCACCACCATCATGATGCGCATCACAAAGATCCAGACGAGGAGTTGCACCTGCACTTCGGGGCTCGCAACGCCCAAGAGAATGAACGTGATCAGCGCGACGCCCGTCACGCCGTAAGTCTCGAAGCCGTCGGCGCTCGGGCCCACCGAATCGCCGGCGTTATCGCCCGTGCAATCCGCAATCACGCCCGGATTGCGCGCGTCGTCTTCTTTGATCTTAAACACGATCTTCATCAAGTCAGAACCGATGTCGGCGATTTTGGTGAAGATGCCGCCGGTGATGCGCAACGCGGCGGCCGCCAAGCTTTCGCCAATCGCGAAGCCGATAAAGCACGGCCCGGCGTAATCGCGCGGAATGAAGAGCAGAATGCAAAGCATAATCAGCAGCTCGACGCTAATCAGCAGCATGCCGATGCTCATTCCGGCTTTAAGCGGAATCGCATAAATCGCGTACGGCTTGCCGCCGAGGCTCGCGAAGGCGGTGCGCGAGTTGGCGAACGTGTTGACGCGAATGCCGAACCACGCCACGCCGTAACTGCCGGCGATGCCCACCAAACTAAAGAAGAGAATAATCCCTACGCGCATCGGCTCAAACCTGAGCAGGAAGCCAAAATAAAGCACAATAATGACTGCGATAAAGGCTTCAAGGATGAGAATAAACTTGCCCTGCGTAATCAGGTATGTCTTACAAGTTTCGTAGATCAGCTCGGAGATTTCCCGCATCGAGCTATGCACAGGTAACCGCTTAAGTTGAAGGTAGATCATGAGCCCGAAGAGCAGGCCCAGAAAGCAGACCACCAACCCGGCGAGCAGCAAAGTGCGGCCATCGAATGCGCCGTCGAGAAACGTAACTTGCGACATGTCCGGCAGAATCAGATTGGCTTCGCCGCCGGCCGGCCGGTGCGCCGTTGTGTCGCCGTGCCCTTGAGCCGCGGCGATGGTCGCCAGACTGCCGAGCGCGATGGCGATGGAAAAGAAACGTTTGACAAAGGCGCTCACGAAATCAGCAACTTTGTGCGAGATCATAAAACCGGCGAGCCCGAGCAAAAGTAGGCCGACACCGAAAATCAATGGAAGTTCCACGGTAGATGTGTTCCTCTCTGTTACTTAGCTACAAACGACAGTGTTTTTATCTTCTGCACGCCGCAGATCAAACAAGATTCACGAGGCGCCGCAGCCGCTAACGTCGATTCACCAGCCGCTTTGCCGGGCGACGCCTAAGTTTGCGCAAGCGGACATTGACAGACGCTCGAGATCCGCGCAGTGAACCCGAAAAGAGCGTCGATTTCCCTTCCCGACAATCTAAATAAGAAAGGTGAGATGCCTAGCGTGCGAGCGAACGGAAGACTTGTATTTAGTAGAGCGCTCCGCCATTAAGTCTTGCAAAAGCGGGTATTATGGCCGAAAACCTGTTCAATGTCCAAGCTCTAAATGCCTGCCGACGCGCGGCTCAAGCGGGCGCCAGCGAACGGCGGCGGTTGTCGCTGCGCAGTTTGAAGAGAGCTAAAACGGCGACGTAGAGCGCAAGCAGCACGAGGGCGGCGGCCGCGACGGCGTTGATTAATTCGATATCGAAGCCGCGCGACGCCCGCAAGTTGGCGAGCGTGAGCAGCACCAAAGACCACAGCGTGATCGTGAGCACGAACACCATCGGCACCAGCGTAAAGGCGATGCGCTGGCGCGCTTGATACAGCCAGAAGGTGACGGAGAGCAGCGTGAGGGCGGCCAGCAATTGATTGGAAGCTCCGAAAAGCGTCCAAAACTTCACCCACATGCCTTCCTGCGCGAAAGTAATGAAGTACAGCGGAAGCGCGATGGTGAGGAGCGTGCCAATGAGGGCGCCGGCCGGTCCGCGCCAGCCGCAAAGTTCTTGAATGATGTAGCGTCCGAGACGCGTGCAAACGTCCAAAGTGTCGAAGACGAAGGTCGAAAACGCCATCGCGCCGAAGGTGATCGCGAAAGGCAGATGCTCCGGGCCGATCAGCAGCGTCATAAAGCGCCCGATGCCGTTTCCGTAAATCGTTCCGGGCGTCAGACCTTTGAGGCCCTCCGGCGCGCTGATCATTACGGTGACGAGCGCGATCAAAGCCACGAAGCCTTCCGCCAGCATCGCGCCGTAACCGATCGCCTTGATGTGCGATTCGCGGTCGATTTGCTTTGAAGTTGTGCCCGAGCACACCAGGCCGTGAAAGCCCGAGCACGCGCCGCAAGCGATGGTCACAAAAAGAAACGGAAAAAGCGCGCCGGTCATGCCGCCCACGTCCCAAGACTTAAAGGCCGGCTGCTGAACTTCGTAACCGCCGAAGAGAATGCCGAAAACGCCGAGCGCAAGCGCCGAGTAAAGCACAAAGCCGCCGAGGTAGCCGCGCGGCTGAAGCAGCGCCCAGACCGGAACAATTGACGCGACGCAGCAGTAAAGCAGAATCAACAATCCCCATGATTTATGATCGAGCGTCAGCACGGTTGAAACTTTCGTTCCCAGCCAAGCGACCCCGAACGTCGCCGGGACGAAAATAATCGACACCAGCCACAGCGGCGGATTGAGGTAGCGCTGCACCACGC
>JBBJMB010000335.1:0-3745 GCA_037719755.1 Pyrinomonadaceae bacterium | reverse complement strand
AGAAACAGCCGATGCGCAGCTACCATTGGCTGCTTGAATTGGTAAAACACGAGAACATACAAGAGGAGAGAATATGTCGATCGTGAGTTGCCCGCGATGCGGCACGAAGAATCGCCTGAACGAGAGCGCCGCCATCAACATGCAGCCGGTTTGCGGAAAGTGCGGCGCCGAGCTGGCACACACTACCGCGGCAACGGAGTACTCCGGAGCGCCGATTATTGTGACCGACGCGACGTTTGCGCGCGACGTGTTGAGCGCCGCGACAATTCCGGTTTTGCTCGATTGCTGGGCGCCGTGGTGCGGGCCATGCCGCATGGTGGCGCCCGTTTTAGATCAACTCGCCGCGGAATCGAAAGGGCGATACTTAGTCGCCAAACTCAATGTTGACGACAATCCGCGGACGGCGGCGCAGTTTGGCATCCAAAGCATCCCGACCATGTTGATCTTTAAAGGCGGAAAATTGGTTGACCGGCTCGTCGGCGTGCAGCCCAAGCCGGCCATCGCCTCGCGGCTCGCCGCGCACAGTTAAAAGCGCGATTGGGTGTTCCGATGCAGATGTGCTCCGCGACAGAGGCCGTGCGGATGCATTAGAATCAGCCGCGCGGCGCCGCAGTCAAACAATTCCTGAAAGGAACTTCGCGAGAAAAGATGCTGCGTTCCTTTATCGAGACCACCCCGACGTGGGTCACTCTCCCGCTTCGTCTTGCGCTCGGAGCCGTCTTCATCGGGCATGGCGCGCAAAAAGTCTTTGGCGTGTGGGGCGGACCCGGGCTCGAAAAGTGGATCAGCGGTCAGGCGCCGCTGGGACTTCGGCCGGCCGCCCTCTGGCTGGCCGTGGCCGCGTTTTCAGAATTGATTGGCGGCGCGCTGGTGCTGCTCGGACTGCTCACCCGTGTGGGCGCGCTCGCCATCGCCGGCGTGATGATCGTCGCCATGATCGGCGTGCACTGGAGCGGCGGATTCTTTTTGCAATCAAGAGGTATCGAATACACGGTGGTGCTCCTCGCGATGGCCGTGGCGCTCGTGATCGCCGGCGGCGGTCACTTCTCTGCGGACGCGAAGTTCGCCTCGCCTCGCCGCCGGCGGTAGTGAATCATCCTGGGCCGCCTGTCCGAGCGCCCAGTGAAGTAAGGCGCGCCGCAAGCGGCGGCGACTTGCTGATTAGCTGCTCGAGTGCGCGCAGCACAAAGTGTTGGTGACAGATTTTGGTTATGAAGCGTTCGCCGCTGCTGGTCATTTTTATCACCGTCCTGATTGACTTGATCGGGTTCGGCATTGTCATCCCCGTTTTGCCGTTCTACGTCGAAAGCCCGCAATTTGGCGCCACGCCGGCCGTATTGGGCTGGCTGCTTGCCTCCTACTCGATTATGCAGCTCATCTTTACGCCGATTCTCGGGCGGCTTTCCGATAAGTACGGGCGACGCCCCGTGCTGTTGTTGAGTCTCATCGGCACCGGCATCGGCTTTCTCGTGATGGGCATGGCGACGACGCTGTGGCTGCTTTTCGCCGGGCGTATCCTGGACGGCATCACGGGCGGCAATATCTCCACGGCGCAAGCGTATGTGGCCGACGTGACGACTCCGGAGAATCGCGCGCGGGGCATGGGCATGGTCGGTGCGGCGTTCGGGCTCGGCTTTATTATCGGCCCGGCCATTGGCGGCACGCTCAGCCAGTGGGGCATCAGCGTGCCTTTTCTGTTCGCCGCCGGCCTCGCCTTCGCTAACGCCGTGCTGCTTTATTTTGTGCTGCCCGAAACGGTGACGCCCAATCGCACCACGCACGCAGCGCAGCGCAGCTGGGCGCTCATGTTCGGCAAACTCGTTGAGCCGCGCTTCGCTTATGTGCTCGGGATCTACTTTCTGTTGATCGTCGCCTTTTCGATAATGACGCCGGCTTTCGCGCTCTACACGATGTACCGCTACGGCTACAACGCCCGCGATAACGGCTATCTGTTCGCCTTCATCGGATTAATCGCCGCCGTGCTTCAGGGCGGACTCATCGGGCGCTTGGTGAAGCATTACGGCGAACCGCCTCATCGTGCTCGGCGCGGCGCTCTTGGTTGTCGGCCTTTGGCGATGCCGTTGATGGGGCCGCAGACCGGCGGGTTGTTCGGCCTGCTTGCGGTGCTGGCGCTACTCGCCACGGTAACGCGATGACCACTCCGACCCTCACCAGCTTGGCCTCAAAAGTGCTGCGGGCGGCGAGCAGGGGCTAGTGCTCGGCTTAACCCAATCCATGGGCAGCCTGGCGGCATCATCGGCCCGCTGATGGGCGGCTACTTGATGACAAGCGACACCGCTCCGCAGCACATTGACGATCATTCAATTCGTTTAACTTTTTGGACGGCCGGTGCGATCACTTTGATCGCCTTTTTCCTCGCCGTCCATTTCGCGCGCACGCAAGCAAACAAAATTCCGCTCAACACAGAACTTGAAACTCCGGGTCTCGAGGTCAGCTCGCAGCCGAGATGAATTTGCGCGCTTTCGACGTTTGAATTGATGCGCATTGTTGTCATTTCATTTCAACCCAGACACATGTCTTGACACGCCATCTCTTATTCGCTACCAATAGCACCACGCGCACGCACATTTTATTTGGAGGTGATGACGCTCGGACGAGCTGATTGTTTGTCATGGCGAAAAGTGGACACAAAGACATCAGTCGCATCGACCAGCCGCTCAAACGCACGCACGGATGGTACGTACGGGTGCGGTTTGGCGGCAACACGCAGTCTAAATTCTTCAGCGATGAGGTCTGTGGCGGCAGAGGCAGCGCGCTCGAAAGAGCGATTCGCTACCGCAACCAAACCGAGAACGAACTCGGCAAGCCGCGCACCGATCAAGTAGTGGTGGTGAACAACAACAGAAGCAATACCGGCGTGATCGGCGTTCAAAGAAGAGTAAAAAAGAGCTCCGGCAAAGACGGCCAAGTCTTAACCAGCGATGTTTTTGAAGTCACTTGGCAGGCCGGCCGCGAGATCAAAGGAAAGACTTCAGTTTCCATTAAGAAATACGGCGAAGCCGAAGCCTTTCGGCGCGCGTGTGCGATCCGGCGAAAGAAAGAACAGCAAATGTACGGCAGCGCAGTGGCCGGAAAATGGGCGGACACGCTGAGCAAGCTGGTCGCCGCCTAGGCCGAAGCGCTTTTCATGCTCACCATCGAAACGCAGTGAGAGGGGCGGCAGAGAAAATCATATCTCTGTTGCCCCTCTCGCTGCGGTTGTGTGTAGGGTCATCGCCTTTGGTCAACTCACGGTAGAGCCACGCCTTCGCCTTCAGCCACTCCCGCTTGACCGTGATCTCTGACACCCCGAGCACCTCTGCTGTCTCTTCCGCCGTCTTGAGAAGCCGCCCTCTTTAATTCGTAAGATTGTTTCAGGTGCAAGGTTATAGTCCGCGAATTGCTGTCGCATTATGACATTGACCCTACACACCTTCTCTCTGCGGTTGAGTCCGACAATCTTTAGATTGTCGGACACTGTAGCTACAATGATGATGGCAAAGTAGCTGCGCTTGAACACACAAAAGAATGACCGATCCCATCCATTAAACCCACGCAGTCGTCGTAGGGTCAGCACAAACGAAGGCCCAAACGCGAACGTTCTAGCCAATTCACGCCCGACCGTCTAAGATGCGGCGTATCACGCTAGTAGTGCGTCACGCTGAATGTGAGGTTGAGAGTTCAAGCTTTAGCTTGTTGTCCTGCGGCATCGGCAACCCAAAAGGTTGAACTCTCAACTCATCAT
>JBBJMB010000334.1:0-3748 GCA_037719755.1 Pyrinomonadaceae bacterium | reverse complement strand
AATGCTTTCAGAGCAGTCGGTCAAACGCCGCGGACTTTTTCGTCCGGTGGAGGTGCAAAAAGTAGTTGCGGCGAATCTGGCGGGGCGCGAAGATTACAATTTGCAGGTGCTGCAATTGCTCACGCTTGAAATGTGGCAGCGCATATTTATTGATTAGCAATTGTAAAGCTGTGGCATCTGCCGTCGGTGTGCGGGAGGCAAGATTGGAAAAAATAGTTTACCTCGACCGCGACGCGGTGCGGGCTCATTTCAGAAGCCCGGATTTCCCGCACGAGTGGCGCGACTACGGTGTGACGGCGCCCACCGAGACCATCGAACGTTTGCGCCACGCCACCATTGCGATCACCAACAAGACGTTTTTGCGCGAGCCTGAGCTTTCCCAGCTTTCGCAGTTGCGCTTAATCGTCGTTTCGGCAACCGGCGTCGACCGCATCGATTTGGATTATTGCCGCCGCCACAAAATCACGGTTTGCAACGTGCCGAATTACGCCGAAAGAAGCGTGCCCGAGCACGTCTTGATGATGATGCTCGCGCTGCGCCGCAACTTGATCGCCTACAGGAGGCGGTAAAGGTGGCGCATGGCAGCGCTCGCCTCACTTTTGTGTGCTCGACTTTCCGATCAAAGACATCGGGAGCAGCACGCTCGGCATCATCGGCTACGGAACGCTCGGGCGTGCGGTCGCCAAACTCGCCGCCGCCTGTGGCATGCGCGTGCTCGTCGCGACACAAAACGGCCGCGACGGTGAGGCCCGGCCGCATCCGTTTCAACGAACTGCTTGAGCAGCGACATCATCACGCTGCATTGCCCGCTCACCGCGCAAACGCGCCACCTGATCGGCCCCGACGAATTGGCGCGCATGCCTCGCCACGCGCTCTTGATTAACTGCGCGCGCGGCGGCGTCGTTGATGAAGCGGCGCTACTGGAAGCGTTGCGCGCGGGAGCATCACCGGCGCGGGCGTGGATGTGCTCACAAGCGAGCCGCCCGGGAGCGGCAACGTGTTGCCAGAAATTGATTCGCTAAATTTGATTGACGCCGCACGTCGCCTGGGCGAGCGCCGAAGCGATGCAAACGCTCGCCGATATCGTGGTCGATAACCTCGAAGCGTTCGTGCGCGGCGCGCCGCAAAACACGGTGGCGTGAGTTAAATGACTTGCGAACCGATTTGTCTTCTCTGTGCCTCTCTGTGTCTCTTCTCTGTGATTCTCTGTGTTTAAGTAGGCGCTACCTAAACACAGAGAATCACAGAGAGAAGACGCAAAGAAACGCAGAGAAAATTCAACCTTGGATGAAAAAGAGTGAAAAGCTAATGAAGAGAACTTTGCAGGTAATGGCGATGTTGATGCTCGTGTTGCTCGCTCACGCATCAACTTCGGGCCAGGTGAAACTTGCGGCCCGGCCCGTTCACACTTATTCGATTGTGGCGCGATGCAGCTACGGGCGAGATCGGCGTGGCGGTGCAATCGCATTGGTTTTCCGTCGGTGCGGTGGTGCCGTGGGCCGAAGCCGGCGTCGGCGCGGTGGCTACGCAGTCGTTCGTTGATCCATCTTATGGCAAACTGGGACTCGATTTGATGCGCGCCGGGCGCTCTGCGCCGGATGCTCTGAGGGCCCTGCTCGCCGGCGACGACGGGCGCGATGTGCGGCAAGTCGCGATGATCGACGCGCAGGGGCGAGTGCTGGCGCACACGGGCGCGAAAAATATTCAGGCGGCGGGCCATATGGTCGGCGAAAAATTCTCGGTGCAAGCCAATCTGATGCTGAGCGAAAGCGTTTGGCCGGCGATGTCGCGCGCTTTTGAATCCGCCAAAGGCGATTTGGCGGATCGCATGCTGGCCGCGCTCGAAGCGGCGCAAAAAGAAGGCGGCGACATTCGGGGCAAGCAATCGGCGGCCCTGATCGTGGTGACGGGCAAGCCGACCGGCAGGCCCTGGATGGATCGCGTCTTTGACTTGAGAGTCGACGACAGTTCCGAGCCGCTCCGAGAGCTGCGGCGCTTAATCGTATTGCAGCGCGCCTACAATCACATGAACGCCGGCGACTTGGCCGTCGAACGCAAAGACAACGCGGCGGCGCTGCGCGAGTATGGGGCCGCCGAGCGACTTGTGCCGGACAACGCTGAGATGGTCTACTGGCACGCCGTGGCGCTCGTCAACATGAGCCGCGTGGATGAAGCGCTGCCGCTTTTCCGGCGCGTCTTTCAGATGGACAAAAACTGGGCGACGCTGACGCCGCGCCTCGTGGGCGCCGGCCTGTTGCCGAACGACACGAAAGTGATCGACCGCATCGTGAAAATTGGCGACGACGGAAAATAATCGGGCGAATTCTTCGCTGTCATGCGGATGCAAGAAATTCTCGTTACGGGTGGCGCTGGCTTCATCGGATCGCATTGGTGGATCGCTTGATCGCCGAGTCGAATTGGCGCGTCACAGTGGTCGACGACTTCAACGACTTTTACTCTCCTGAGATCAAGCGCGCCAACGTGCAAACGCATCTCGCAGGCGAGCGCTACCGCTTGGTCGAGATTGACATTCGGGATCGCAGCGCCCTTCAGAGATTATTTCGCGAGCGGCCGTTTGATGTGATCGTGCATCTCGCGGCCCGCGCCGGCGTGCGGCCCTCGCTCGCCGATCCGTTGCTCTACAATGAGACCAACATCACGGGCACGCTGAATCTGCTTGATTTGGCGCGCGAGAGCGGCACCCGCCAATTCGTTTTCGGCTCTTCTTCGTCCGTTTACGGAATCAACGCCAAGGTGCCGTTCAGCGAAGACGATCCCATCGCTCAGCCGATCTCGCCCTACGCCGCGACCAAGGCGGCCGGCGAGCTGCTCTGCCACACTTACTCGCATCTCTACGGCATCCGCTGCGTGTGCCTGCGCTTTTTCACCGTTTACGGCGCGCGCCAGCGGCCCGATTTGGCGATTCATAAGTTTGCGCGCCTCATCAGCGAGGGGCGCGCCATCCCGGTCTTCGGCGACGGCACCACGCGGCGCGATTACACCTACGTTGACGACATTATCAGCGGCGTGCGCGCTGCAATGAACCGGCAGGCGCCAGCGATGGACCGGCGAATCGCGCACCGTGGAGTTGCGCGAATTGATCGCGCTGCTCGAAGCGGGCCTCAAACGTCGCGCCCTGATCGAGCGCTTGCCGACGCAGCCCGGCGATGTGCCTCAAACGTTCGCCGATGTCTCCAAAGCGCGCCGCCTTCTCAACTACGATCCGCAAACCGAAATCGCCGACGGCATCCGCCGCTTTCTGGCCTGGTTCGAGCGTGCGCACCGGCTTGAGGCCGACTGGTAAAAAATCATTTAGCATCGGCGCCCCGCCGCTGCTAAACTACGATCTCACCACAACACGGAGGTGCTCGACCGATGGCCTTAATCATGTACATCAAACCCGGCTGCCCTTATTGCCAGCAAGCTCGCGATTACTACAATGCGCAAGGCACGCCTTTTACCGAGTATGATGCGCAAAACGACCGCGCCCGCCGCGCCGAGATGCTCGCTTACTCTGACGACGATCCGACCGTGCCCTGCATCGTGCGAGACGGCCTCTTCATGGGCTCCGGCTGGGGCACACCTCCGCGCGGTTGAACGGTCCATGATTAACGGGGCCGTGAGCCCCCAAGGGAGCGACAAGTGACTTCGAGGAGTGACAAGTGACTGCGGAGAGTGACAAGTGACTGCGGAGAGTGACAAGTGACAAGTGACAAGTGACAAGAAAAACCAGTTGCTCTTTCTTGTC
>JBBJMB010000061.1:0-14473 GCA_037719755.1 Pyrinomonadaceae bacterium | reverse complement strand
CGCGCGCGGCGGATTTCGACTCCGTGGAGATTTCCGTCGCGCGTGTGGAGCCTCATTTGATCGCAATCACACAGCCGCAATCCGCCGAGGCCGAGTTGTACCGCTCGCTGCGCACGCGCGTCATAAGGGCGCAAGAGGTGCGCCGGATGCAAACTTTTCTGGTCACCAGCGCCGGGCCCGCCGAAGGCAAAACCATCACCTCACTTAATCTGGCGTGGCTGTTAGCGCAGACTGACGGCGTGAAAGCGTTGCTGATTGAAGGAGACTTGCGGCGACCCTGCATGGCTGAGTATCTGGGAGTCAACGGAGCGCTCGGCCTCGCCGATGTCCTGGCCGGAGAGGTGAGCCTCGGCGACGCCATCCTCAGGCTTGAGCCTTCGGGTTTGCATTTGCTGCCCGGCGGCACATCGCGCGAAAACGTCGCCGAAATTCTTTCCGGCCACAAGGCCGATGCTCTGCTCGCGGAGGCGCGCGAGAT
Source organism: Pyrinomonadaceae bacterium (assembly GCA_037719755.1). Taxonomy (GTDB): domain Bacteria; phylum Acidobacteriota; class Blastocatellia; order Pyrinomonadales; family Pyrinomonadaceae; genus JBBJMB01. The sequence continues at coordinate 13,995 of JBBJMB010000061.1, read as the reverse complement.
GTTTAATTACATCATCATTGACGCGCCGCCTTTGGGTGTCTTTGCGGACGCCTCGGTGTTGATGAACCGGGTGGACGGGGCGCTCCTGGTGGTTCGCGCCGGGCAAACGCGCTATGCGCATTTAGATCAGCTTCTGGCGCCGCTGCAGCGGGAAAGAATTCTCGGAGTCGTTTTAAACGGCGCTGAAGAGGGCATGGACGATAGCCACTACTATCATAACTACTACAAACAGCGAGTGGAAGAGACGGCCGCCGCCGCAGTTTCTCGCGTTTCAAGCGGAGAGGAGATACACGCCTCTTGAGATCAGGGCGCATTAAATCTCGCTCAACTCTGCTCTTTCTCGTCGAAGCTATTTTGATCTTCGGCGGGATCGTGATCGCCGTCTATCTGCGCCTGGATGCCGATGATGCTTATTACGAGTTGATCGTGCGGCACGGGTTTTTCAAAATTACACTGGCGACGCTCATCTGCCTCGGCGCGTTTTATCTGTACGATCTTTATGACTTCGTAGTGATGCACGACCGGCGCGAATTGGTGCTGCGCTTGGCGCAGGCGCTCGGTCTCGCGTGGGTCATCCTCGCCGCCATTTTCTACTTGCTTCCGCAGTTGCTGATCGGTCGCGGCGTTCTTTTGTTTGCGCTTCCGCTGTCGCTCACGCTGATGGTGAGCTGGCGGATCTGCATTCATTGGCTTTTGGGGCATCCGCGCTTGGGCGAGCGCATCATCATCATCGGCTCGGGCGACACGGCCATCGATGTCGCGCGCGAAGTGTTGCAGCGCCCCGACGCCGGATACCGCGTCGTCGGCTTTGTCGATGATCGACCGGACCTGTTAGGCAAAAGCTTGATCAATCCGCGCGTGTTGGGATTGACCGCGGACCTGGAGAAGTTAGTTGCGGCCCACAAAATCGACCGCATTATTGTCGCGATGGGCGAGCGACGAGGCCAGTTTCCGGTGCAGCAATTGTTGGATTTGAGCTTATCGGGCGACGTGGTGATCGAAGAGTGCGCCTCATTTTATGAGCGTTTAACCAAGCGCGTGCAATTGAATTTGGTGCGCCCGTCGTGGCTGATCTTTTCGAGCCGCGCGCGGCAGGCCCGCGCCGCCGCCGTGGGGCGAACTTTGATGCATCGCGGCGTGGCCGCAATCGGAGCGATCGCTTCGCTGCCCATCGCAGCGCTGACGGCTATTCTAATTAAGCTCGACTCTCCGGGACCGATTCTTTACCGGCAACAGCGTGTCGGCAAAAACGGTCGCTTGTTTGAGGTACTGAAGTTTCGCTCGATGCGTGTCGACGCCGAAAAGGACGGGCCCGTTTGGGCGAGCAACGGCGATGACCGCGCGACGCGCGTCGGGCGCGTCATTCGCAAAACGCGCATCGACGAGATTCCGCAGTTCTGGAACATCTTAAAAGGTGAGATGAGCTTTGTCGGCCCGCGGCCGGAGCGCCCGCACTTCGTTTCTCAATTGGCTCAGGAAATCGATTTTTACGAACAACGGCATCAAATTGCACCGGGGCTCACCGGCTGGGCGCAAATCAAATACCCGTACGGCGCTTCGGTCGAGGATGCGCGCCGCAAACTTGAGTATGATCTTTATTACATCAAAAATTACAGCTTAACGCTTGACGCGATTATCATGTTCGAGACGGTGAAGACGGTTCTCTTCGGGCGCGGCGCTCGGTAAATTTGGGGTTGCGAATTCACAAAGACGGTATAAAGAAATGAAAAAAGTTGTATGCAGCGTTCTCCTTTTGTCGACCGGATGTGTGACGGCGGCAACGGCAAGACCTCTTCAGACTAATCAACAGCAGCAACAGCAGACCGTTGCGCCCGCGAACAGGCAAAGGACAACCACCGCCACCACAACGGTGGAGAGTGAAGTTCAGGCGCCGGCGGCGGCGGTAGAGCCGCAGAAAGATCAGTCTGCGAGCCAGCCGGCCGCGCCCAGCAGCAGCAGCAGCCAAACGAGCGTTCGCGACCGCACCCAAGTGGAAGACACTGTGGCGAGCCGCGCGCGTCAACAGCAGACGTCGGAAGATCAAGCGGCGGTGCTGCCTTACTATAATAATTTCTTGGCGACTTACCGGCTCGGGCCTGAAGATGTGGTCTCCGTCTCCGTCTTCGGCTTGGAGCGCTACTCGAAGGGGGGAATTACCATTCCGCCCAACGGGAGAATCTCATACCCTCTGATCCCGGAGGGAGTGATGGTCGTCGGTAAGACCACTGAAGAGCTGCAGGACGAACTGAGAAAGAAGCTCGAAGAATACATCATCGACCCGAAAATCACGGTCACGCTCGATCAAGCGAAGTCCGCCCGCTATAGCGTGCTGGGCGATGTGAGAGTGCCCGGCGTGAAGCCTATGCTCCGCCGCCTGACTGTTTTTGAAGCTCTGGCTGACGCCGGCGGGGTGCTTGAAACGGGCAGCAAAAAGAAAGTAATTGTGTTGCGCCGCCAATTGGACGGTGCGATGGCGGAAATACCCGTCAACGTCTCTGCGATTGAAAAGGGTCGTGCCGCGGATCTCGTTTATTTGGTACCGGGCGATCAAATCGTGGTGCCGGGCAACGTCTTTAAGACGGTGAGAAAAATTGCGAGTTTTGCGTCCATCCTCTCCTTCGCTAGAATCTTCAGAATTTTTTAAAGTTTTGAGATTCGTACCGCCGAGGTTTTAGCAAGTGATAAAGGGTTTGCTGACGAGGGGTCGCTTGGCGGCGCGCTTAACGATCCTCTTTCTGCTCGCGGTTCTTTTTGTTGCGGCTCGACCAACCGCAGTTGGAAATTGGACGAAACGGAGCGCAGGCACCATGACGGGCTTGCGCTCCGTTTATTTTCTGGACGACATGCGGGGCTGGGCGGCGGGCGGCGCCGGCACTTTGCTGACCACCAGCGATGGCGGTCAAACGTGGCAAATCAAACGCCGCTGGTCCGGAGATATTTTGTGGGACGTTTACTTTGCGGACGCGCAGACCGGATGGCTGCTCGCCGAGCGCAGCATCCATAATTTGAAAACGAACGAGGAAACGCGCTCGTACGTTCTGCACACGAAGGACGGAGGCGCGACCTGGACGCGCCTGAATTTATTCGGGCTCGACCCGGGAATGTTGCTGGTGCGCTTCGCTTTTGCGGGCAAAGCGATGGGGTATGTCTTCGGCGAATACGGCACACTTTACGCCTCAAGCGGCGGGGAGGAATTGTGGAGCGCCCGAGCGGTGCCGACGCGCCGCTTGCTATTAGGCGGATCATTTATTGACGGCGGGCGCGGGTGGTTGGTGGGCGCGGGCGCGACTTTGCTGCAAACAATTGACGGCGGCGAGTCGTGGAGAGAGCATAAAATCGCCGAGCTGGAAAATGCCCGCCTGAACGCTGTTGTTTTCGTGGACGAACGGCACGGTTGGGCGGTTGGCGCGGGCGGCACAATCGTCCGCACCGCTGACGGCGGCAAAAAGTGGGAAACGCAGACCTCAGCTAACGGCGAGGATCTGTTTGACGTCAAATTCATTGACAAGTCTGAAGGCTGGGCGGTCGGCGCAAACGGAACGATCCTTCACACGATTGATGGCGGAGTCAGGTGGTTTACCGAGCGCAGTGGCACTGGTCATCCGCTGGCGCGACTTTTTTTCAATGAGTCTTCACGCCGCGGATGTGCGGTCGGATTTGGCGGCACGATCCTCACGTATGCGCCCGAAGTCGCCTCCCCTGAGTAATGACAGCAATACTTTCATCGTATCAGAATATGGAGTAGATGAAAGGGGCTAACGCCGAGCTCTGCGCGAACATCATGAGTGCGCCCATGAGCAAGAGGACGACGATGATCGGCATCAGCCACAGTTTTTTGTTCTCTCGCAGGAAAAGCCAAATCTCACCGACAAGCGAAAGTCTGCTCATTACTCTCAATTCTCCTTCACGTTGGTTGTAAACCCTGATCTACGTCTGATACTCGATGCGGGCGCAGCTCAAAATAGTCGCTCGAATCCTTCGCTCGCCTGCCGCGTCTTCTTGCGTGGTATCCAATAGCTGTCGCGTGCTGCACCGCGTCGGTTGAGCGGGTCGCGCCCGACGAGGCGCGAGACGACGCCGTAGGGCATGAAGGCGAGATAAAACAACAGCGTCAGCAAAACACGGCTGTTGATCCAGCCAAGCGCCACCGCCAGCATCATCCAGAGAACATGAAAGCGGCGCGCGAGCGGCGGAAGTAATAAGCCAGCCACCAGCAACGTTGCGCCGATGCCGGCCGTCACGAGGGCGAGCGTCAAGCGTTGACGGTAAAGGCTCCACGCCGCGATTGTCGCAAGCACGCCGGCCACGACGAGAGCCGTTTTGCGCGCCTGTGCATCCGTCACCTCCGCCATGTGGTGAGGGTGATGCGCCATGTGCTTAGTCAAGCTGACACTCCTCTTGCCACGCTGCGGCGGCGTCTATAAAAGCCGGATCGCCTAAGTCGCGCTTGTCGAGCACGCAATCTTCGATGACGAGACAATCCAGCTCCGTGCGCATAAAGCAATTGTAGGCTTGCTCAGGCGTGCAGACGATAGGCTCGCCGCGCACATTGAACGAAGTATTGACGAGCACGGGGCAGCCCGTTAAGCGTCCGAACGTCAAGAGTAGCTCGTGATAGAGCGGATTGTCTTCGCGCCGCACGGTCTGCACGCGCGCCGAGTAGTCGACGTGGGTCACAGCGGGAATGGAAGAACGCGGGATGTTCAGCCGTTCAATGCCGAAAAGCGTTTCCTGCTTTGCCGTCAACGGCACACGCAACTCTTCGCGCACCGGCGCGACGAGCAGCATGTAGGGCGAATCAATCTCCATCTCGAAGAACTCGCCGACGCGTTCGCGCAAAACGGACGGCGCGAACGGGCGGAACGATTCGCGGTACTTAATCTTCAAATTCATTTGGGACTGCATCCCCGGCGAGCGCGGGTCCCCCAGTATGCTCCGGTTGCCGAGGGCGCGCGGTCCAAACTCCATCCGCCCTTGAAACCAGCCAACGACCTTCTTCGGCGAGCAGACGCGCGACCGCTTCCGTCAGCTGAGCGCGCGGCACACGACGGTAGCGCGCACCCGTCGTGTCGAGAAAGGCACGCACTTCATCCGAGTCAAACGACGGACCGAGGTCTGAACCGCTCATGCCGTCCGTTCGTCTTCCTCCCGGCGTGCGCACAACGACGCGCTCATTGCCAAGATGTTGATGCCACACCGAAAGCGCCGCGCCGAGAGCGCCGCCCGCGTCGCCCGCCGCCGGTTGAATCCAAATATCATCGAACACACCTTCGCGCAAGATACGCCCGTTGCCGACGCAGTTGAGGGCGACGCCGCCCGCCAAACACAAATTTCGCTCCCCCGTCTCGCGGCCGACGTGACGCGCCATGCGCAACATCGCTTCTTCGGTCACCTCTTGCACCGAGCGCGCGAGGTCCATCTCGCGCTGCGTCAGTGCGCCCTCGGCTGCGCGCGGCGGTGCGCCGAACAGTTCGTCGAAACGTCGATTCGTCATCGTCAACCCTTGCGCGTAGTTGAAATATTTCATATTGAGACGCATTGATCCGTCATCGCGCAAGTCAACGAGTTCACTGAGAATCTGCCGCACGTAACGCGGGGCGCCGTAAGGCGCCAGCCCCATCACTTTATATTCGCCGGAGTTGACCCTGAAGCCGAGATAATAAGTGAACGCGGAATAAAGCAAGCCCAAAGAGTGCGGGAAATGCTGCTCGGCGACGAGATGCAATTCGTTGCCGCGCCCATAGCCGTAGCTTGATGTCGCCCACTCCCCGACGCCGTCAATCGTCAGCACGGCGGCGCGATCGAACGGCGACGGGAAGAAAGCGCTTGCGGCATGCGCTTCGTGATGCTCAGTAAACAGCACCTTGCCTTTGTAATCGCAGTGGCGGGCAACTTGCTCGCGCGTCCAGAGCTTTTCGCGCAGCCAGAGCGGCATCGCCCTCAAAAACGAGCGCCAGCCGTGCGGCGCGTAATCGATGTACGTCTCCAACAGCCGCTCGAACTTCAACAGTGGCTTGTCATAGAAGACGACGTGAGCTAATTCGGCTTCCGTGATGCCCGCCTGACGCAGACAAAACTCGATCGCCGAGAGCGGGAAGCGATGGTCATGTTTCTTGCGGGTAAACCGCTCCTCTTGCGCCGCAGCCACAATCTCGCCATCGCGCACAAGGCACGCGGCGGAATCATGGTAGTAAGCGGAGATGCCGAGAATGTTCATGCTGATCATGACCGGTGACGAGCAACGGAAATTTAATCTTGTCGCTCGTCACATAGTTTGTCGGCGAGCAGTTCGCCAGCGACGCGATGACCGAGTTGGTTCCAGTGGCCGTTGCCGATCTGATCGCCCGCGCCGTGCAGGAAAATATTGTTCCGTTCGGCGTACGCCTGAAGCGCGAGGGCGAGGTTGATGACGGTGAAGCCTTCACGTTCGCCAAGTCTTTTGATGCGGCGGTCAGGGTAGAGCATGTCGGTCGCGCCGACGCGCCGCATGAAAGATTGGCGACTCTCCGGGTTTGGGTGGACCTGAATGGCGTTGCTGAGCGTAGTGACAACAAGCTGCGCGCCACGGCTCTCGACCTCGCGGTGCATGAGCGCGAGCAGTCCTTCCGTAGCCCGCCACGCTTCTTCCCACACCGCATCGTGCGGTTCCTGATAGATCAGATTATCAATGCCGATGTCTTCCACGTTCGCCGCCACTTGATGCGGCGAGATTGCCGGCCGCGGCGGTTGAGGTAATTGAGCCTCACGCCGTTGTGCCTGTACGGCGTCCACAGCGTTTACGACGTTCGGAGCAGCCTCCTCTTTCCGCTTTGATGCTCGCCATCTGGTGACGCAGGCTTTGAGGACGGCGTGCGATTGATGAAGCGCTTGAATCACGCGTGAGTTGTCTCTCATCCAGCGTCCGGTTCGGTTGAGCAACGACGACCGCATACGAAACGCAATGGAGGACTTAAATGAGTCGTCGAGCACGAGTTGACCGTCGCGATGAACGAAGTAAGGAATTTCGTCGGTCTTATCGAGCAGGCGCGAGTTATCGGCGACGTCGTTGTTCGTCGTAAAAGCGAGCAGCACGATGTCGGGCGAATAATCCCAAACGTCACGGCGCAGTGTGATCAATTCCTGCGCGGTGCCGTAGCCGGAGACGCCGAAGCTGATCACCTCGATCTTCTTGCCCCGACTCATTTCGCAGTCCTGCAGACGCCGCTCCATCACTCCCCAGAAAGCATCTTCGGCGGGCACCTGCATCGCCTCGACGTAAGAATCGCCGATGACGGCGATGCGAAGCGTGTCGGGCGGCTTCTCTTTGGAATGTTCGCGGTCGCGCAAACCGCGGCTGTTGATGCGCACGTAAGCCTCACCCTCTTTGCGATACCAGCCTTCCACGTTGGGGCGTAGCGCGTAGCCGCGGTCGGGATCGGTCGTGTAAAAGAGTGGATACGTGTAGCCGACGATGCGCAAGCCAACTTCGGCGACAAACAATCCGACGAAGATACTCGCGAGCAGGACCGAGAATTTGATTAACCTCCGCTTTCTGTTGCTCCAATTATGAGAGATGCCAACTTGGCTTTGCATACCAAAAATTGCAACCCACAAACGCAGCGGAGCGTAAAGCTGAAGCGAATTAGTCGAGTTGTGGAGGCTCTACAATCGACACTTGGCGCTAGATCATCGAAGGCATACCGGAAGCAAAACTGGATGTCAGGTGCCGGAGAGGAGAGAACAAGCCGGTGAGTCTGGGCTATCTGGTGGAAGACTACTTGAGGCACTTGCAGCATCACCTGGCGCAGCTTGCGCGTCAATGATGGGAAAGAAGAAAGGTGTGTGAGAAAAGGGCAGCGCCAGCTAACAACCAGTTGAGCCGGACTCAACCCGCAGCAAGCCATTCATCAAGGTGGTCTCAAGCTTGCTGGTGATCGCAGGCGTTAAACGTTCACCTTAGTTGTGTTCTGAGAAAATGCGCCGCCCTCCCGGGTTTGACGTAAATGGTAGGACTTGTCGTTAAGGAGGCGCGAGCCGCTCCAGCAGCTAATTCCGACTCCCCCTTCTTAACAAACTTCTGCGAGAGCTCATACTGAAGACGGCCTATCGGCCAACGCTGATCGACATATGCCTTCCAATGAAACAACGGCGAGAGCCGTAAGCGAGCAGATAGTCTCGTCAAAAAACCACCACGAACAGGGTATGGTGCCTCGTTGTAAATGCTCAAATATTCCCGTGCCATTTTTTCCAAGCTAAAGCGCGCTCGGACATACTGACTGCCTTGCTTGCCCCGCCATGCCATCTTCTCCTTGTCTGACAAAGTGGCGATGACTAAACTCGCGAGCTGTTCTGCTTCCATTTCAGACGGATACAAAACTCCGCCATGCTCCGGATTCACGCACTCATTCACTCCGGCCACATCAGGACCAATCACCGTGCAGCCACAAGCCTGCGCCTCCAACAAAGCTAAGGGGAGCCCCTCGCTGCTTGAAGTTGAGATGACGCCCCCTCCGCTCGCAGCAATCGCTTGATACATCTCCGGCATTTGATCGACAGGCACCCCGCCCCAAAATTCGACGATGGGGAGCAGGGCGCTGACTGCCTCTGGAATGACCTTCGCCACCTCATCCGGGCCATTCGGTTCAATCAGCCACAACCGAATCCCAGCGCGATATAACATCGGAGCGATGACGGCAAGCTTGTCAAGACGCTTATACTCAACGTCTATGCCTCGGCCTACCCAACCGCAGATGGGTTGCAGCGCTGTCGCAGGTTTTTCCGTCGGTTTGAACACATTTACATCTACACCGTTAAGCACTGTCCGAATGGGAACGTCAGTAAAATCCTTCAGTTCATTCCTGACTCCTGTGGAGCAGGCGACATAAGCATCGCAATTAGCCGATGTCCAACCATAAGTCCATCTGCCGGGTTTAACGCACCCGTGAGCCGTCAAAATCAATTTAGCGCCAAAATTTCGGGTGGCAGAGATTCCTATCTTCCAATCGCCGTCATTGGCATGAACGACATCAAAACGCTTTGCTTTAATCAACCGCAAGCAGTCTTCAAGATCACCGAAATGAGCAGTCACGTTACTTGGGAAAAACTCCTCTGTACGCCCGTGACTGAAAAAGAAAAGTTCGCAGTGGTGGCCTTGAGATTGGTAAAAGGACGCCAACGAGGACATAAAAATCTGCACCCCGCCAACACCGCTCGTTTTTTTTACTAAAAGTATTTTCATTTGCCTGCGCGAATGATGACCTTTCTGCTGTCAGCGCATCGTTTTATTTTTCAGCATTTTAGCATACGCAACGCGTAGCTTGTCTATGGCCTTCCTCATATGTTGTTTAGCTTTTAATTTATATAGGTTAAACCACCTGGACGTGTATTTGAAATCCCCCCTTAAATAAACGCGATAGGGTTGGCCTACTTTTTTAGCGATATTGGCTGTCTTCAGAGCTCTTAATATCGGGTTGATGTTGTAGGCGCGCCAACTGAGCGCCAGCCATTCGTCGTAAGAGATGGTGTGTGTCTCTAAATGACGGCAAAAAATCTCGTACGCCGATAAACGTTGGGCCGCATTTTTTGAACTTGTAATCGAATCGTTGTGCCGCCGGTAAAGTATTAAATACTCCGGCAGATTATTCAATTCATATTTAGATTGTATTCTCAACCAAAGATCATAATCCTGAGCGTACCTGATGCGCTCGTCGTAACGAAGTCCGTCGAGGTGGCTGACCCGGATCATCGCAGACGGATGGATAATAGGATTTTGTCTCCAATAATTGAGTTCTAAATGTCGACCGGTCGGGACCTGCTGAGAGCGAACCACTCGGCCTGTGGAATCAATGACTTGAGCCCAAGTGCCGCAAACCGCCACCTCCAGGTGCGTGTCCATAAACGCGACCTGCTTCTCCAAACGCTCCGGCAGACTAATATCGTCACAATCCATCCTCGCGATATACTCTCCGACAGCTAAATCCAATCCTTTATTGAGGCTCAGGGTCACCCCGATGTTGGGATGATTACGGATGACTCTCAGTCTCGGATCAGTGTAAGTACTGATAATCTCTGCGCTGCGATCGGTTGAGCCATCATCTATGATAATGAATTCGAATTCAGTTAAGGTTTGGTTAAGAATACTTTCGATTGCTTCCCTCAAGTAGCTTTCGCCATTGAAGACAGGCATCAGCACGGAAACTTTTGGCATCAAGGCAAATCCTTCCCCCTCGCTCTACCTTATCCATTTTGATTTCCGATTGGTCGGTGTCGCGCCGCAGTGGTAGTAGGGGCCACAATCTTTTTTAAAATGTGGCGCAAAGATCTCTTCAGTTGATTGCGGTAAGTGCAATCCTCTGTGTGTTTATGGGGATGGGTGATGGCGTAGCCGCCGCCGGTGAGTGCGATATCGCCGCGATAGAGAGAATGCACTTCATCAAACGAGACTAGGGGAACATTCAATTGGCGGCAAGCATAGCGCATCACGAAATCCATCGAGATCAAACCTTTTTTCTCAGCGCGATAAATGATGTCCGGATTGTCCGCGTATGTTTGACGGTAATCGAGTAGCTCACGCGACAAAAGAATCCCGGATTCAGCTATCTCCCTTGCCGATTCAAGAGTAAATCCCATACATCCGCCCTGGACGTTGGGAAATTCAAGCTTGATCTTACCATGCGAGGTCTCCCATTCAAGTGTGCCGAAAACGCACCGTCCTTTTGGCAAGTACCGGAATCTGCGATGAACGCGCGTATCCGTATCGATTTTGATCAAGTAGGCGCAGGGTTTCATCAGGAAAGCTTCGAGCATGCGCTGATTCATCCGTCCGCCGTTTTCCACCGGGTAGAGCGCTGTGCCAAGCGAGTAATCCGCCTCATAGCGCGCGGCAAGCTGTTCGTAGCGCGGGTCATCATCACCGTCCGAGATGATAATGACGCGCGACTTCGGGTACCAGCGCCGCAACTGCTTGAGGCATGCTTCGGCATATGAGTAATCCTGGAAAACCTGCACGTAAAAAGCGATGTCGCCATCGTCGTATTTATCTCTGTAGTCTTTCATCACAGTAAATGTTTCCAAGAACCTTGAAGGAGCAGCCGAGACGAGCTCGCGTGGTTAGCCAAATGATAAATTAGCCAAATGATAAAGATGCGATTTGCCCGTGGCGCTCTTTTTGTAGTGAGATGGAATCGAGGTAAATCTGGCGCACATCCTCGATCATCCTGGAGTAAGGATACTGCTGCGCCGCATGATCGCGCGCCCTTTTGCCCATCACTTCTCGCAGCTCGGAATCACCAAGCAAGAGGCCGATTTTTTCCGCCAGCGCGCGCGCGTCAGCAACGGGCACAACGAAGCCTGACTTTTTATCTGCCACGTATTCGGGCGGGCCGCCTGAGTTTGTGCAAACAACCGCACAGCCCGAAGCCATGGCTTCGAGCACCACGTTGCCGGCGGCCTCGACAAGCGATGCCAAAACAAAAACATCGCAGGCGGAGAAGAACTGCGGCATCAAACTGCGCTCGACTTTTCCGACAAACCGGGTTCGCTCTGCTAATCCGAGGCGCACGCTCAACTGCTCCAACTTGCTTCGCTCGGGGCCTTCGCCGCAGACCACAAACGAGAAGTCAAAAGAAGATTTTAATTGAGCGAGTCCCTCCAAAATAAAGTCGATGCCTTTGCGCGGAATAAGGCCCGCGACGGTGAGGATGATCGGGCGCCCTTGGAGTCCCAAATTCGCGCGAAGTTTTGCTTTGTCGTCGGCGACCCGGAAGTGCTCAAGATCAACGCCCTTTTTAATGACCCTGGTTGTCTCGACGCGCGCCCCATGACTTAACGCCGTGCAGCGCATAAATTCGCTGTAATACAAGGTCATATCCGCAGAGCGGAGAAGGCGGCGCACGGCTTGATCGTAAAAGGAATAGAGCCGCGCGCCGTAATTGATGGATCGGTCGAGCAGCAGGTCGTTGCCGCGGAAAGATGCGACAAGCGGTTGAGCTGTGGCGGCGCGCGCAAACAAACCGCCGAATCCGCTCGGCCAACCGAAATGGCTGTGGATGACGTTGATGTTTTCTCTCTTGATGATGTCGGAGGCAAAACGCTCGACGCGCGCGGCGTGGTAACAAGCCCGCAAGCTACTCAGGTTGTGCGGCGGAATCAAATTTATTTTTTTGGCCAGAAAGGCTAAGGTCCGACGACGCTCCAACGCAGAGTTTCCGGGCGGCAACGTTCTGATGTGCGCCCCTTGGATCGTTTGATCCGGTTGCGCGACGGGCGATACCAAGTATATCCGCACGCCGGAATCCGCGAGCGCATAAATCTCTTCTTCCAAAAACGTGTAGGCTGCAACTCGACCGGGTGCGTGGTGAGGAGGCACCAAATATAATACTTTGATTTCTTTCATAAACGGATGGCCGTGATGGATGAGCGCGAAACTCTCATACCGCGTGTTTTAGGAGGAAACATTTCTGAGTAATTGAGTGCCGGAAGGCGCAGCCACAGGGGCCTGCTTGTTCGTCGAAATACAGGATTCGATGATGGTCCACAGCCGATCAAGACTTTGGCGCATCGAGAAATTGGATCTGACGTGCTCGCGCGCTGAATTTCCTAATTGTTTCGCAAACGTTGGCTGTCTAATTAAATCGATCATGTGCGCGGCCATCCCTGGCACATCACGCTCGTCAACTAACAGCCCGGTTTGTCCATCCTTGACGACATCAGAGATGCCCGCGTGGCGCGTGGAGATAACAGGCAATCCGCTGGCGCCCGCCTCGGGATCGCCACCGGAGTTCCTTCGCAATCACCCGATAAAGCTTCCACAGAGTGCTGCACAAACGCGCGCGCGCCCCGCATCTCTTCCTGAATCGCGGCGTGCGGCTGGACGCCCAAAAAAGAGACCGCCGGCGCGAGCCCGAGCCCTTCGGCTAAGTCGCGGCAGGCGTCCAAAAGCGGGCCGTCGCCGATCATGCGCAGCCGAGCTTCCGGGTGCGCACGGTAAACTTCAGCGAAGGCGAGCAGCGTTAATTGCGGAGCCTTTTTATCAACAAACCGACCAACGGCGAGAAACACGGGCGGCTCCGTCGTCAGGCGTTCGCCGCCACCACTAAACGCATCGCAATCGACGCCGTAAGGGTTGTAGTGGAGCTTTTCAGGCGGCGCTCCCAAAGAGAGCAGCTTTTCCTCCATTTTCCGCGAGACGGCCACGATCGCCCGCGCTTCTTGCAGCAACACTCGATAAGCATCACCAAACATTTCAAGCACGGCTTTTTTGCTGATGTCGGCGCCGTGAAAATGAACTATCAAAGGAAGATTAGTGCGGCGGCATGCTTCGAGCGCAACAACTCCCGTTTGGCCGAACTCTGCGAGCACGGCATCGGCGCGGGATGCTCGAAACGCTTTGATGTATGCCGAGGTGATTTCCCAACTCCACTCGCGTCGCAGCAACTGGCGCCCGGCTTTTCGTTGCGCACGGCTGACGAGCGACTGTGACAGAATCGGTTGGTCGCCGATTTTCGGCGGAAAGTCGTGAATCAGGGTGACATTGGCCGGCAGCCCCACGACGTGTGCGCGGATGAAGGTCTCCACCGGCCCGTTCCCCTTGACCACGCAGATTGATGATTTCGCTTGATGGTTGAAAAGATTTTCCATGTGCGGTTTTAGTTAAACAAATAAGACGAAGTTAAATCCAAAAAAGCTCTCACACGAGAGCAAATACGGCGCGTTGGAATGCAGCCATTTCTTCGATTGACTTGCCCTCACGGTCCGCCGCTCCTTCCGTCATCTTGCCGTCAACGCCCGCCAAAAAGAGCCGGGTCAAGATCGGACAGTTAATTCATACCACCGCAACGTTAACAAGAGATTAAGGTACAGAGATAAGTTTGAATTTTGCCGCTTATTTGTGGCGCACCAAAGCGGCGCGAAGGTGAGCAGGCGGGTTCACCGGTCTTTAACTCGCGACGCACACTGAACAAACCTAATGTTCGACTCTTTTTTCGCCCTTTGTTTTCAGTAATTTCCAACCATAGA
>JBBJMB010000333.1:0-3759 GCA_037719755.1 Pyrinomonadaceae bacterium | reverse complement strand
CATCACCCGAATCTGGCTTTTTAGCTACAAATTTCTTCAGTCTGAACAGTTACTGGGCGACAAGCTGGGCACTGATGTTCACCTTATTTCGATTAGCGTTGATCCCGTCACGGACACGCCGCCCAAGCTGAAAGAATATGCGCGGCGTTTTCACGCTAAACCCGGCTGGTATTTTTTGACCGGCAAAAAAGAAAACGTCGATGCGGCGCTCTACAAGCTGGGACAGTACGTCAAGGCGCGCGAGGCTCACACCAACATCATTATCATCGGCAACGAGACGACCGGTCTCTGGAAAAAAGCCTTGGGTGTTGCCCGAGCGCCCGAGTTGATCAAAGTTTTGGAGAGCGTCATACAGGATAAAGAGGCGAGCGCCAAGTAGCGCCGTATGTTCTTCTTGAAAGCAAAGCCCCGAGCGCTATGGGCATACGCGGCGGCAACGGCGCTGCTGCTCGCCGGAAGTTACGCCTTCGCGCGCCAGCAGCAGCAGCTCGCTCAATTAACCGCGCCGGAAAAGCGGGGCAAGCAGATCTACCTGCGGGGAAGCGGCAATTCTCCGAAAGAGATCACCGCGCTGCTCAACGAGGGCGCCACGGAAGTGCCCGCCGGCCTGCTTCCTTGCGCAGGCTGTCACGGGTTCGACGGACAAGGCAAGCCCGAAGGCGGCCTGGTGCCATCCGTGATTACTTGGGAAGCGCTGACAAAAACTTACGGCGCCGCTCAACCAAACGGAAGAACGCGTCCGGCCTACACCGAGTCAACGCTTAAGCGCGCGATTACAGAGGGCGTTGACCCGGTTGGCAATAAACTGCTCGCCGCCATGCCCCGCTACCGCATGGCCCGTGAAGACCTTGACGATTTAACGGCTTACCTCAAGCGTCTCGCCTCTGACCGCGATCCAGGGCTCACAGAAAACACCATCAAAATCGGAACGGTCCTGCCGCTCACAGGGCCGGCGGCCGAAATCGGCCGCGCCGTCGGAGACGTGCTGCGGGCTTACTTTGATGAAATCAACCGACGCGGCGGAATTTACCAACGCCGCCTTGAATTAAGCGTTGCCGAAGCAAGCGAATCAGCGGCGGAAACCACTGTCAACGCGAAACGCTTGATCGGCGAAGAGCAAGTCTTCGCTGTGACCGCTCCATTTTTCGCCAAGGCTGACAAAGAGCTGGCGGCGCTTGCCGAGAGTGAAGGCGTTCCGGTGATCGGCCCTTTCACGCTTTTCCCCGCCGCCAATGATCCTCCGAACAGGCATGTCTTTTACCTTTTATCGGGTCTTGATTTGCAAACCCGCTCGTTGGTTGATTTCGCGTCGCAAAAGCTCCGCCATCAGCAGTTGGAAACGCGCGGGGCCGCGATCAGCTTCGAGGGCGAAATGCCCGCGACCGTTGCCGAAGCGCTCGCCGACCAAAGCCGCAAAAACAACTGGCATTCATGGTTGAATGTCAGCCGCCCGCGCGCCCAGTTCAATGCCGCGCAGCTTGCCCAAGAATTGCAGGCGAGCAAGACGACCGCGCTTTTCTTTGTCGGAGGCCGCGAAGCGGCGCGCTCTCTGATGAAAGAAGCGGGCAAGCTCGGCTGGACGCCGCATTTGTTTCTGATCGGTTCGCTGGAAGGGCGAGATGTTTTCGATTTTCCCGCTTCCTTCAAAGATAAAATTTTTCTTTCCTTTCCCACCGTTCCGTCCGACCAAACAAGCGAGGCCGTGCTTGAATACCGTGCTTTGGCCGAACGCCACAAACTTTCGGCGAAGCATTTAGCCGTCCAGTTCTCCGCTTACTCCGCGGCCAAGGTTTTAAATGAAGGATTAAAACTCGCGGGAAGAGATTTAACGCGCGAGAAATTGATTTCGTCGCTCGAGGGATTGTACGCTTACCAAACCGGCCTCACTCCTGCGATCACCTATGGCCCGAACCGGCGCGTGGGCGCTGCCGGCGCTTACGTGATGGCAATTGATGCGGACGGAAAAACATTTACGCCGGCGAGCGGGTGGATCACGCCGCGCTAACATAAATTCCAATCAGACCAATCATAAGACTTTATGAAACGAGCACTGTTAATTTTATTGATCGCCCTCATTCACGCCGCGCCGCGCGCGCAGGCGCAAAGCGCCGCGTCTGGAAAACCGGCGGGCGCCGCCCGGTCAGACGCGGCGCCGCCAACCACCGCCGCGGCTTCCTCTGCCGTGCCCGACATCTCCGCAGATGAGTGCGGCTGCGACGCGAATCTGCCCGACGTGTTAGCCACCGTCAACGAAGTGAAAATCACGAGGGGCGAGATCGACCAGCAGCTCTCAAGCGAGCTACGCGAGTTGCGCCAGGCCGTCATCGCGGCGCGCCGCGGCGAGCTTGACGTGCAGATCAACTCTCAGCTTCTCCGCGCCGAAGCTCGAAAACGCGGAGTCAGTGAAAAAAAGCTGATTGAAGAAGAGGTGGCAGCGCGGGCCAAGAAACCGACCGACGATGAGGTGCAGGCATTTTACCAGGACAGCAAGAATCAAGTTCAAGGCGACTTCAGCGAAGTGCGGGCGGAGTTGACCGATCACTTGAAGAACAGGTATCTGCGTGAAGCGGGAAAGCAGTTCGCCGACCGCTTGCGCGCCGGCGCAGCAGTGAAGATCTTGATGGCCGCCGTCACGCCGCCGAAAAATAAGGCTGAGCGCGCGCGTGTCGTCGCCCTGGTTAATGAAGAGCCGCTCACCTCCGGCGACATCGAAGACGCCCTCGCCCCGCTCATCTCCAACGCCCAACGGCGCATGAACCAGCTACGAGAACAGGTGATCGAGCTGAAAATCAACAATGTGCTTTTGGAACAAGAAGCGCAGCGAAACAAAATCACCACCGTCGCCCTGTTGCAATCACAAGTAGGCCCGAAAATCAAAACGGTGAGCGAGACGGACGCGCGCGCGTTTTACGAGCAACAAAAAGAAAAGCTGAATGTGGATTTCGCGAAAGCCGAAGACCGGGCAAAATTAATTGCGTATTTGCAGAAGCAGGAGGAATACCGCGCGCAGGCCGCTTTCGCGGAAGAGTTGCGTCGTCGGGCCGCGATCGAAATATTTCTGCCCCCCGCCGCTCTTGCGATCGCGATTGACGACCAGCCCATGCTGGGAAGTTCGACGGCGCCGGTGACCATCGTCAAGTTCACCGACTTTCAATGTCCGAGCTGTGCCCAAGCGCATCCCGTGATGAAAGACTTGCTCAAAGCCTACGCAGGGAAAGTCAAACTCGTGCTGCGTGATTTTCCGCTCGCACGGCATACGCATGCGCGCAAAGCGGCGGAGGCCGCCGAGGCCGCGCGCGAACAAGGGAAGTTTTGGGAGTATGTGGAGATTCTTTACGGCAATCAATCACAGCTCGATTTGAAAAATCTCAAAGAATACGCCGCGCGCTTGAATCTTGATCGCGCGAAATTCGATGCCGCGCTGGACTCGGGAAAGTTTTCCGCGAAAGTTGAGCGAGACATCCAGGATGGCTTGAAACTCGGCGTCGATGCGACACCCGCCCTGTTTATCAACGGTCAGCGCGTCACAGATTGGACGCCCGAGTCTCTCAAGTCTATGTTAAACGATCTGCGCTGAAATTAACGCCCACCTCCATAACGTGAATGCGACGGCAACAGATGAGTTTCAAGCACATGTCCGACAATCTTCTCGATTGTCGCGCGGCCCCGTAAGAAATCATGCTTGGCGGCCTGCGCACGGCTCCTAAAGCGGTTTGCATCTGCATTTGCACTAAAAAAAAGTCGAAACTATGCAGTTCA
>JBBJMB010000060.1:0-14511 GCA_037719755.1 Pyrinomonadaceae bacterium | reverse complement strand
CGAACACGTCAAAGTGATGGCCACCGGCCGCTCCGATTACGCGAACCAGATCAACAACGTGCTCTGCTTTCCCGGCATCTTCCGCGGCGCCCTCGCCTGCCGCGCTTCCCAGATCAACGAAGAAATGAAGCTCGCCGCCGCCACCGCGATCGCCTCGATCATCACCGACGCCGAACTCCAGGCCGACTACATCGTTCCTTCGGTTTTCGACAAACGCGTGGTCGACGCCGTCTCACGCGAAACCGAAGAAGCAGCCTACCGCACGGGAGTGGCGCGAAGAACAAGGACAAACTAAAGGACATCTGGAAGGATGAAGGATGAAGGATGAAGGATGAAAGCTAAGGATCAAAAATTATGTGAATCAGTAGTTGAAAACGGGCTTGCTAAATCAACGACTTGCAGACGTGAATTTGCTTGATCTCGAAAAGTTGTGCCCGTAAGTCTCTTGTTTTCAACAAACATAAATTTCAACTACTGATTCGCATAATTAATAAAACTTCTTCCGTCCTCAGCTTTCATCTCGCGGGCGCAAAAGCAACTTGATCGACGCCGCGCTCTAGGAGCGCTGAAAGCTTTCGTTAGGTCGCGCGTGGCGAGCCGCAGAATGATCGGCGCCCGTGCAGCGTAGTCGCGCCGAGTGAGGTGGCGAGCAGCTTGTCGATCAGCCAACGCATTTTGTCTATGCTGAGCGGCGTGTTGCCTTTGACCGCGGCGCGGCACGCGAGCGAAGCGGCGATCTTATCACGCAGCACCGCGCGCGCCGCGCCGCGCGTCTCGGCCTCCGCGCTATCTAAAACCTCAGCCAAAAGATTCCTCGCTTCGTCCGGGGGCAAATCGGCGGGCACGGCCTTCACAGCCACGGTGCGCCCGGACAGGCGCATCAGCGCGAAGCCGTACGACTCCAGTTCTTCGGACACCGCATCAAACGTGGCCGCCTGCGCGGGAGTCAGATCAAACGTCTCGGGCATCAGTAGGTGTTGCGCTTCGGCGGCGCGTTGCGGCTCCGAGGCGCGATACTTTTCGTAGAGAATGCGTTCGTGCGCGATGTGCTGGTCGATCAACAGCAGGCCTTCTTCGTCGGTCGCGATAATATAACTTTCCTCCAATTGCCCGAGCGGACGAATGTTTGTGGAAAGAAAGGCGACCTCGATTTCGCGCACCAAGCCAAGAGCTGAGACAAGCGGCGGAAAGGCATTTGACGCTACGGCCGCGGGCGTCTCACTTTGCTCGCGCGGATGCGGATGAGAAAGCTCACCCTCATCCGGCCTGAATTGATGCTGTTCGTGCGCCGCGAGTTCGGGATTTTCGGGTGAAGCGATGAACTCGTGCTCCGCGGCGCTTGAGTTCGGGGTGAAGACGCGTGCGGCGCCATCGTTTTCGTAAGCGGTGCGCCAGGAATCATCAGTTGGCGGCTCGTAACCGAAAGCGATCACGCTCTGGGGCTGATCGCCGCCGGCGGATGTGCGCTCGCGGAAAACGCCTTCGCTCCGGTTGGCTTCTCCCGACTGGCTCATCTCGGGCTGCTGCTGCCATGAACCGCGCAACGCCGCCGTGATGGATTCACGCACCGCGTCGGAAACCGCGGCGGCGCGCAAAAATCTGACCTCAGTCTTCGCCGGATGAACGTTAACGTCAACATCCGCGCGCGGCACGTCGAGAAAGATCAGCGCGACCGGAAAAGCGCCTTGCGGCAATACGCCGCGGTAACTTTCCGATAACGCGCGGCCGATCAAACGATCGCGCACATAGCGGCCGTTCACGAAAGATATTGCGCGTCGCGCGAAGTGCGACGCTCGCGCGGAGCGGAAACATAGCCGCGCACGTGCGCGGCCGCGGCCGGGTGTTTTCGCCCGGCAATTCCAGCAAGTTGGTTAAGAAATCCGCGCCGAAGATCTGATAGGCCCGCTCGCGCAAATCAATCGCCGGGTGGGCGCGCAGCACCTCGCGGCCGTTGTTGGTGAGGGTGAAAGCGATCTCCGGGTGCGCCAGCGCGTAGTGCGTGATCAAGTTATTCAGGTGAAAACTCTCGGTCGCTTCTGAGCGCAAGAATTTGCGGCGCGCGGGCACATTAAAGAAAAGCTCGCGCACGGCGACGGTGGTGCCGCGCGGACGCGCCGCCGGCGCGACATCGCGCATCCGACCGCCCTCAACCGTGACGCGCGTCGCGCTCGCCGCATCTTCGACGCTCGTCAGCAACTCGACGCGCGCGATTGATGCGATTGACGCGAGCGCTTCGCCGCGAAAGCCAAGCGTACTGATCGTAAAGAGGTCTTCCGCATTGCTGATTTTTGAAGTGGCGTGGCGCTCAAACGCGAGCAGCGCGTCGTCGCGCGTCATGCCCTCGCCATCGTCCGCCACCCGGATGAGCTTGCGCCCGCCGGCCTCAATGTCAATTTGCAATCGCCCGGCGCCCGCGTCAATCGCATTTTCCACCAACTCCTTGGCCACAGACATCGGCCGCTCGACGACTTCGCCCGCCGCAATCTGATTGGCCACATGATCTGCTAAAACGCGAATTTTAGACATGGAAGCGAAAGTGAGAGATGAGAGAACAGTGTCGCACTAAGAGCGTGTTGATGGATTGCTTCTGCCCTGCAAGGGCAATGGCATTAATTTAACGTGAGAGATGTCCGACAATCTTCTCGATTGTCGCTTGACTTTGAGTGACATCAAGCCTTCCAGGCTTGGTATGCACGCGACAATCTGAAGATTGTCAGACACTGCGGCCATATTGCATGATACTTGCTTGGATTTATTGGATCATCATCAAACGGCTTCCTCTTAACTTAATGCCATCGCCCTCGCAAGGTCAGAAAAGTCATCACATGTCACCGTGGGCGCTCTCCCACGGCTATTAAATTAATTGAAGCCTGTGCAAATTAAAGTTGCCTGTTTTCACCGCGTTAGCGGTGGCTTGAATTTAGCCGTGCGTTTCAACGCACGGTGTGCGGGGACGAATTCCCCGCCGCGTCGTGTCAGCGACGTGTGAATTGCGGCCATTCAAGCGTCGCTGACGCGACGCGGTGCGTGATTGTATTGCGATTCCCGGCGTTGAAACGCCGGGCTAAATTCACAGCGTCGCTCCGCGACGGATTTATGCACACGCTTCAATTGATTTCTTTGGGGATTATTCCTGAACAACGATCCCACCTCTCATTCACAGATACACGATCTGATGATCCGTCGAGCCGAGGTCGATTGAATCGTAGACCCAGTCGATGGCGTAGAGGCCGTGGCGGGCGACGAGTGAGGTCACGTTGATGTGCCGCTCTTGCAGTCCTTTTTCGGGGTAGAGCACCGTCGCGGCGCGCTCCAGTTGGCGGTGTACGGCGCGGTCGCGTGCCATTTGGGCGCGATGAAAGCGTGCGCAGCCCGGTCAATTGATAGTGTATTTTGCGCCGGCCGGCCTCCAGCGCATCGGCCAGCGTCGAATCAAAATCTTTGAGACTGTTCCTTAATTCATCCAGGGTTTTATCAATTGTTTCTTCGGCGCGCGAAAGACCGCGCCGATCCGGATCCGAGGTGTTCTTCCACCACGCGGGCGATCACATGATCTAAGCCCTCAAAGAAATCCGTCAAGTTGAGTTGATATCTTTCAAGCGTGCGTCCCGTGCGGCGCTCGACGATGGTCAGGCTGGCGCGCGGCAGGATCGGCGTGGCCGGACGGTCGAGCAGGCGATAAACCTCGGCGACTTGCGCGAAATACGCGATCTCTGCGGCGCCGCCGATGTAAACCCGCTCGGCAGCAAATAGTCTTGCACCACAGCGCGAAAAGTGACGTTCGGAGAAAAGTCGCCGGGTGTGCTCTCGGCCCGCTCGGATAATTCTGCGAGGCTGTATTCACGCTCGTCGCCCTTCGCGCGGTAACGGCCGTTAACGGTACGCGTTAGAGCGCGCCGCGTGCCGTCATCCTGCAAAAAGAGGGGAAACGCATCCGCCGAAGGAAACACCTGCGCGTGATAGCCGGCCGCCTCCAGTTCGCGGCTGCGCGCCTCCACCGCCGCCGCTATCTCCCGCGCGCGCCGCACCGCGGCGGCGTAAATCGGAGCCGCCAAACGTTTTAATTGTTCGTCGAGCGGATCGAAAAGAACGAGCCCGAACCGATTGGTGAGCGCAATTATCATGCGCGCAAAGGCGTCCGTGTAGCTGTGCCCCGCACGGTACGCGTCGCTGACGGTGCTCTTTAATTCCGGCGAAAATTCGGTTTCCGGCAGCACATCCAGTAAACGCTGAACGGTCTCCGCGATGGAGGCGTCAAGGCGCACCGTTCCGACGCTCGCGTTCGCGCGGTGCAAATTCGGCGGCGCGCTGGCGCTGGCCAGCCGGCCGTCGCACGCGATCACATCAGCGCCGGCCACTTCGTCCCAATCATGATCCTCTGAAGCCATCCAGAAAACGGGCACCGCCCGGCTTCCGCGCTGCTTCAAAAAATTGGCCAACTTAACGGCCGTGAGCGCTTTATAAATCGTGTAGAGCGGCCCGGTGAAAAGCCCGATTTGCTGCCCCGAGACGACGGCGACCGTCTCGGCTTCGCGCAAAGCGGCGATGTTTTGCAGGCTTGCGTCGCCCGCGCCCCAAGCGCGATTCGCCGCCTCCAGCGCATCGCACAGCAGCCCGCGATCTGTTTTGTAATTGGATAAAACTTCGGGAATGCGCCCGGCCAGTTCGTGATGATACCGCACGGCCGACGGATAAAAGCGATTGAGGGCGGTTGGGTCGCGTTGATAATCCAGGAAAAGACGCGACTGCTGCGGAATCCGGTCAAAAGGCAAAGCTTCCAGGCGCAGGCTAGAATCCTCGGGCCGGCTGTGACAGTGTGTCTCCGTCATACTCTCGTTTCCTATCGGATGCCCGCCACCGGGAATCACCGAACAGCGCGCGTTTTATTTTCTGCGGGTCGCGGTATTATAGCGATCAAGCCGGAGAGCGCGCAAACAGGCACCTCGGAGAGAATCGGATTGAAACGTTTTCTCTGCGTCTCTGCGGTGTTCCTTCTCTGTCCATCTCTGTGTTTAAGTCTGTCTCACTTAAACTAGAGAGAAGCACAGAGAAGGAACACCGCAGAGACGCAGAGAGAGAAAGAGAGAGAGAGAGAGAAAGAGGTCTGATGATGAGCACACGCACTTATCGTTTCGTTCAGTTGGATGTTTTCACCGATCAGCCTTTCGCCGGGAATCCGCTCGCGGTTTTTCCCGAGGCGGAGGGGTTGACCGGCGCCGAGATGCAGCGTATCGCGCGCGAAATGAATCTGTCCGAAACCGTGTTTGTGCTTCCTTCAGACAAAGCGCTGCGCCAATTGCGGATCTTTACGCCGCTCAACGAACTGCCGTTTGCGGGACACCCGGTTGTCGGCACGTGGAACCTTTTGGCGCGCGAAGGACTTGTGTTGGCACCTGCTGCGGGCGGCGACGGGTGGACTCGCATCGAGCAGGAGCTGGGGATCGGCGTGCTCGGCGTCGACATCGAATTCAAAAACGCCGCGCCGGTGCGCGTGGTGATGACGCAAGGCGCATTCGCGCTTGGCGACGAGGTGACCTCGGAAACAAATAGGGCGATGATCGCCGCCAGCTTAGGGTTGCAGCTTGCCGATTTCCACGGGCAACTGCCCGTGCGCACGATCTCGACCGGCATCCCCTTTCTCGCCGTTCCCGTGTGCGGTTTGGACGCGCTGTCGCGATGCCGCATCAACAACGAGGCGCTCGGCGTCGCCGTATCGGGGCTCGGCGCTCTCGGCTGCTACGCCTGGACCACTGAAACCAGAGAGCCCGCATCGGCGGCCCACGCCCGGATGTTTGTTCCCGACGAAGGCATCGGCGAAGATCCGGCGACCGGCAGCGCCGCGGGCGCCCTCGGAGCTTACCTGGTTCACCACCAAGCGCTGCGGGCGGGCGCAGAAGAAGGCGGCATCTTCAAGTTCGTGATCGAGCAGGGTGACTTCGCGGGGCGCCCGAGCCGCATCGCGGTGGAAGTGAAAGGCGCGCCTCATGCGATCAAGGAAGTGCGCGTCGGCGGGCCTTCCGTAGTGGTGGCGCGCGGTGAGTTGATCTTTTAAGCGCGAGCGTGTCAGTATCAAAATCATGTCAGAAAGCTCTGCGACACTCGATCTGCTGATCATCGGAGCGGGTCCGGCCGGCCTCTCCGCAGCTCTCACAGCGCAAAACGAAGGCCTCAGCTACCTGGTGCTCGAAAAAGGCTTGATCGCCGACACGATCTACCGCTACCCCGTCGGATTGACCGTGTTTTCCACGCCGAATGAATTGGAGTTGCGCGCGGGCGATCTCAAGCCGTGCCGCGAAAAGCCGACGCGCGAAGAACTGCTTTCCTACTACGTGCGCCTCGCCCTCAACGAAAACTTAAACATTCGCACCGCAGAAGAAGCGCGCGCCATTGAGCCAATCGAAGGCGGCTTCGTGGTTCGCTCATCGCGCACAACATACCGGGCCGCGCGCGTGCTGGTGGCTATCGGCGGGCTGGCGCTTCCCCGCCAACTCGGCGCGCCCGGCGAAGATCTGCCCAAGGTTCACAGCAGGTTCGTCGAAGCTTATCCTTACGTGCGCAAAGACGCGCTTGTGGTGGGCGGCGGCAACAGCGCCGCCGAAGCCGCGCTGTTCCTTGCCGAAGAAGGCGCGCACACGACTTTCGCGATCTGGCCCTCGGACTGGGGTAATCTGGATCCGAAGAAGGGCGCCATCAAGGAGTGGGTGCGCAGGCCGCTTGAGCGGCAAATTGAGATGAATCGTCTGCGCTTACTGCAATTCGAGCGCGTCGCGGAGATCCGTGAAAACAGCGTCAGCATACTGACGGCGGAGCAAGAGCTCGTCGAAATTCCCAACGATGTCGTTTTTGTGCTGATCGGCAGCGATCCGGATTTGACGATCCTCCGCCAGGCGGGCGTCGAGACCATCACCCTCGGTCTCACCGAAGTTCCCGTTTACGATCCCGAAACCTTTGAAACCAACGTGCCGGGCATTTACGTCGCCGGCCATTTCACCAACTCGCGACACATCAATGACGCCATCGCCGTTCCCCGCCGCATCGTTCCGCACATCGCACACAGCTTGCGCGCCGCGGTTTGAAAAGATGCGCCGCATCGCCTAAAGATGCCCGAAAGCGTGGCGCTCAAGTTTTCAGTCATCAGCAGCACACCAGCTTATAGCGGTTCAGCAATTGCGCGCCAAGTGTCTCGGAGCAGCTTCCAGCTTGTAGGCGCTCACAAAGTAGCGCGAGGCTTCCAGCCTGTGTGTGTCGCCAGTCACACAGGCTGGAAGCCTCGCGCTTTATGCTTCTCGCGACGCTCAACTGCAAACCGCTGTAAGGAGAGCAGTGAGCTTGCTTTAGCTTTTACGCCTGGGGACGATGCTCTTTGACAGCTTCGACGATGCTGTATGGCGATGCGGTCGGGATGATGCGCGTTAAGCGAAAGCCGGCGGCGGCGAGCAATTCGCGGTACTCTTTTGCCGTGCGTTCGACGCCGCCCGGCGAAACGAGCATCTCCAGATCGAGCAGCTTGCCGTAGTGTGGTTCGTTGCCTTCGGGCACGACGACCTCGGCGATCAAGACTTTGCCCGCGACGGGCAGCGCCGCGTGGATGTTTTGTAAAATCAACTTGGCGCGTTCATCGTCCCAATCGTGAATGATGTGCTTCATCATGTAAGCGTCCGCGCCCGCGGGAATTGATTCAAAGAAGTTTCCCGCGATTTTTTCGACGCGATCCGCGATTGTTTCTCGTTCCAGCAGAGCATCGGCGCCGGCGATGACCGGCGGCATGTCGAACAGCATTCCCTTCATGTGCGGATGTGTTTTCAAGACTTGCGCCAGCAGATACCCGTGTCCGCCGGCGACGTCGCAAAGCGTCTTGGTGTCT
Source organism: Pyrinomonadaceae bacterium (assembly GCA_037719755.1). Lineage (GTDB taxonomy): Bacteria > Acidobacteriota > Blastocatellia > Pyrinomonadales > Pyrinomonadaceae > JBBJMB01. The sequence goes on along the minus strand of JBBJMB010000060.1, from coordinate 6,647 downwards.
GAGAAGTCGTACGCCTCGACGATTGCCGGGGACGTCCCCATGGACATGTCCGTCATCGCGCGATTGAAGATTTCCCCATGCGCGGGGTGCGCCGTGAAGTAATCGAAAACTTCCGCGCCGTGCGTGTGTCCCCACGCCGGCTGGCCCGTTTGCACGCTGTGCAGCATGTCGCCCCACACGCGCCAGTGCCATTCTTCGCCCATGAAAATCACGCCGTTGCGCATCGAGTTGGGCGCCGCAGAGCGAAGCGGCTCGGCGTAAGGCGTTAACGCGAAAACTTTCGGCTCGGTTTCTCGAAAGATGCCGACGCCCGCCAGACTGCGCAACACCCGGTACAGAGCTCGGTCATCAGTGTTCGTGGCGGCAGCCAATTCTTTTGTCGAGCGCGGTTTGTCGGCGAGCAAATCGGCGAGTCCCAATTTAGCGGCGACGTACAAGGCTTGCGTCATTAAGGCGCCGAACGCCAGTTGCGTGATGAATACTTCGGGCGGCGTGAATTGCGTCGCGGGCGCTGTGGGCGCGCCGTTGTTTGGTATGTTCATGATGGCTTCTCCTTCGGCAAGTGAATTTTGTTCTCAATTTGTAACGCGCAACAAGTTGGGCAAAAGGATCAAAAGAGTCATTGATGTGACGCCAAGCTCAACGTGAGCCGTCTCCATCAACGAGCCTGCTCACAGAGAGAGAGCAGGCGGCAGCTGAGTAGCCACAGGCGTCCCCGCGCCTGTGGGACGAGTTGCCCATCGCTGAAGCGTGCGCTCTGAGCAGGCGACAGATGCTTGCTTGATGCAGTAAGAGGGGCGCGTATTTGGTCTGCGATTGCTTCTGCCGCCCGCCCAAGCGCGGGCTACCGATCTGTGTGTGCGGCATGTGCCACAGACCACGCCTGTGGCTATTACTCTACCGCCTGCTTCGGAGCAGGCTGATTGATGAGCTTCGTTAATGTTGCGTAATGTCAGAGAGTCAAAAGAAAAGGCGCGAAGGTGACTCCTTCACGCCTTTTGGATTTAGAGGAATGCGTGACTGTTTTACTGCTTGGCCGCCGCGTCGGTAATGGCTTGCGCGGCCTGTTCGATCAATGGCGAGTTAAAGAATGTTCTTGGTCCATTCGTTATCGACGAGGCGCCAGATGCCGCGCGGGTTCGCGTCGCGCAGTTCAACGGGCAGCGCTTCTTGCGGAAAGTTTTGATAACTGATCGGGCGCGCGAAGCGTTTGATGGCCATCGCGCCCACTGAGGTCGAGCGCGCATCTGTGGTCGCCGGGTAAGGGCCGCCGTGCTGCATCGAGGCGCAGACTTCGACGCCGGTCGGAAAGCCGTTGAACACTAACCGCCCCACCTTGTTTTCCAGCAGCGTCACCAGCCACGCGAACTCGCGCAGGTCTTCGTCGGTTCCGTGAATCGTCGCCGTCAGGTGGCCGTGCAAGTTTTCGGCTACGCCGCCGGAGTTCCGCTTCATTTTGACAAGCCACGATTAATGTCGAAGGGCCGAAAACTTCTTCGCCGAGTTGCTGATGAGCAAGAAACGTCGCCGCATCGGTCGAGAAAACGTAGGCCGCGGCCTGCGTGAGATTCGCATCGGCGGCGGCGGCGGGCGCTCACCTCCACGTTTTCGATTTCGCGAAGTCGGCTGATGCCGTCTTCATAACCGCGCAGCACGCCCGCGTTGAGCATCGTGCCGGGCGGCACCTGTGCGATGAGCGCGCGCATGCTCGACGAGACCCGTCATCGCGGATTCGTCCAGGCCGACCACAAGTCCCGGATTCGTGCAGAACTGTCCGACGCCGAGCGTCACGGATTGCTTGAGGCCTTCGGCGAACGCCTCGACGCGCTCGGTGAGCGCCCCGGGCAGCACAAACACGGGGTTGACGCTGCCCATCTCGGCGTAAACCGGAATCGGCTCGGGCCGGCGCGCGGCCGCGTCGAAGAGTGCGCGGCCGACGCGCAGCGAACCCGTGAATCCGACCGCCCGGGTCAGCTCATGCTCGACGAGCGCGAGGCTCGTCTGCGGCGTCGCGCCCTGCAGCAGCGAAAAAACTCCGTCCGGCATTTCCGCCTTTTGCGTTGCGCGCACAATCGCTGCGGCCACTATTTCAGAGGTGCCGGGGTGAGCCGGATGCGCTTTGACGACCACGGGATTCCCGGCGGCCAACGCAGACGCCGTGTCGCCGCCCGCCACGGAAAAAGCGAGCGGGAAATTGCTTGCGCCAAAGACAACCACAGGCCCGAGCGGCATCAGCATGCGCCTTAAATCCGGCCGCGAGAGCGGTTGCCTCTCCGGCAGCGCGCGATCAATCGAGGCTTCAACCCAAGAGCCTTCGCGCACCAGATCGGCGAACATGCGCAATTGATCCATGGTGCGCACGCGCTCGCCTTTTAAGCGATTCGCGGGCAGCGCCGTTTCCTCGATCGCGCGCTCAATGAGGGCGTCGCCCGCCGCCTCTATTTCTTGTGCGATGCCGGCCAGAAAATCCGCGATCTCGTCGGCGCTTCTTTTTCGGTAAGCGTGAAACGCGCGCTGCGCGGCAACCATGGCGTCGTCTATTTGCGCGCGGGTCGCTTCGTAAAATTGCACCTGCGTTTCGCGCCCCTCCGCCGGGTTAAAGGCGCGAAAAGCGGGCGCGTCGCCGTTGACTGTGGCCGCCTTGCCGGCGACGATGCTTTGGCCGTGGAGAGTAGTCATAGTTTGTCCTTCGTGTCTGCGAATCTTTACTGCACGGTGTTGACGAGCGTGCCCACCGCGTCAATGGTAATGATGATTTCGTCTTGTGCTTGCAGCGTGAAGGAATCCGGAGGCACGATGCCTGTGCCGGTCAGCAGCACGCAGCCTGCGGGAAAGGAATTGTCGCGGTAGAGGTAATCCACCAGCGATTGCAGCGGACGCTTGATTTGTGCAAGCGTCGTGCTTCCGTCAAACACGCTTGTGCCGCCGCGCCGGATCACAATTTTGATTTCCGTGGCGATTGGGGGCGGCTCGTGTGAGACGAGCAGGCAGGGGCCGAGGGCGCAGCTTTTATCGTAGACTTTCGCCTGCGGCAGATAAAGCGGATTCTCTCCCTCTATGTCGCGCGAGCTCATATCGTTGCCGATGGTGTAGCCGACGATGCGGCCGTTGCGCGTCACCATCAGCGCCAGCTCCGGCTCGGGCACGTTCCATTGCGAGTCGCTGCGGATGCGCACTTGCCCGCCGGGGTGCGCGACGCGGTGCGCCGCGGCCTTAAAGAAAAGCTCGGGGCGCTCGGCGGTGTAAATGCGGTCATAAAAGTCGCCGCCGCCGGCGATTTTCGCTTCCTCCATGCGCGCCGTCCGACTGCGGTAATACGTCACGCCGGCGCCCATACTTCTTGCTTGCCGAGCGGCGCGAGCAGGCCGTCCTTGAGAGCGCCCTCATCCATCGCAGTGCCGCTCGCAGCGATAAGCTGAGTGAGGTGTTCGCTCAAGTCATCGCGATTAACGAGTTCGTCCCAATCAGCATCGGGTAGCAGGCGGAAGCCTCCGGCCTCTTCGATGACGGCGCCGCGCGTGTGTTTATAGAGTTTCATTTCTTCACCAGTTCTTCAGAGCGAGTCAAGCATCTTCATCACGCTTCGCGTATCCGCGAGATCAGCGAGGACGCCGTCCGGCGCGTGCGCGAGCAACAGTTTTGCGGAGAAAGTGCGGCCGGTGGCGACGGCGATCACGCGCGCGCCGAAGTGGCGGGCGCACGCGATATCGTTCGGCGTGTCGCCGATGATAATGAACTGCTCAGGCGTGAGCCGCGCTCCCGTCTGCTTGCCGATGCGCTCGGCCGCAAGACGCGGAAGCTCGCGGCGATCATGCGCTTCGTCGCCGAAGGCGCCGGCAGGCGGAAGAACTCATCAAGGCCGACGAGCCGCATTTTAAGGCGCGCCGCGGGCGCAATGTTTCCGGTCAGCAGCGCCGAACGGTAGCGCGGGTGCCGATCAACCGCTTCGAGAATCTCGCGCGCGCCGGGCAGCAAGTAAAAAGATCTTTCTGCTTGGCGACCCGCTCCATTTCGCGCATGTAGGAGGCACTTATCTCAACAACTCGCGCGCCGATCTGTTCCTGCGTAAAGCCTTCATCGCGCAACGCCTCGCCGGCGATTTGGAGGTCGGTCATCCCTGACACAATTAGTTCATCGAGACGGCCGGACGTGCCAAAGACGCTTCGCAACATCGGCGCCATATAATCTTTGAAAGATCCCGATTGAGCCGACCGGATCAGCGTGCCGTCTATGTCCCACAAGATGATTCGTAAATCCATACAAGTTTTGGCTTTACCCTCCGCGTTCATCGTTCTGACTTAGAGGCTGTTTTGAAAGCCCCGAAGGGGCGACATTCAATAGCCGTGGGCATCGCCCACGGTGACACGCAATCATGTTTTTGACCCTGAAGGGGTCACACTTTGAATGCGACCCCTTCAGGGTCGACGTCTTGTTTTCATGGTGACCGGTGGCCATTGACTGTTGGCCACCGGCTATTAAATGTCGCCCTTTCAGGGCCTTCAAAACACGCTCTTAGATCAGCATTTTACTCGATGACGATGAGCACGTCGCCGGCCTTTACGGTGGCGCCGGCCGCGACGCGCAGTTCAGTCACGGTTCCCGCGGTGGTCGCTTTCAATTCATTTTGCATCTTCATCGCTTCGATGACGATGACGCCGGCGCCCGCCTCAACCGAAGCGCCGACTTCGGTTAATACGCGCAGCACTTTTCCGGGCATCGGGGCTTTGACCGTTGAAGCGCCCGCCAGCTGACGGCCGCCGGGCCCCGCTGCCGTTGCGCGCAATCGCTTCGGATCAAAGAGGCCGATGCGGTAGACGCGGCCTTTGAGGTGTACTTGAGACACTTCGCTTTGAGCGTCCGCCTCAACACGGCATTCGTAAACAACGCCGTCGCTCACCAAAACGCACCCGCCGGGCTCCGGCTCGCTGACAATTAATTCCAGTAGCTTGTCGCCCACTTTCGCGACGACGCGATGATGGGGCTCCGCTTGGCGCTCGATGTCGATGCTGATTTGTTCGCCGTTGATGTCGGCCGTTAATTTCATGCTTGCTGCTTGGCGGCCGCTACCTGCTGATTCTCAACTGCGCCGCGCGCCCCGCCGCGCGCCACCGCCCGGGCGCAGCCGGCGCGGCAGAGGAAGCGGCGGCATCGCGCTGTGCGTAGGAAAGCGCTGCTGCGATGGCGGCCATCATCATGTCGAGTTCAGCGGGCTTGGCCTCTGCTGCGCGGCAGCGTTCGTTAAAGCGCTCGATGAAACCGGTGTCCAACTGCGCGTCTTTAAACTGCGCGTCGCGCACCAGCCTGCGGAAAAAGGAAAGCGTAGTTTTAATGCCAATCACTTCGTATTCATCAAGGGCGCGCCGCAGTCTGCCGAGAGCCTCGTCGCGCGTGCGCCCCCAGGCCGCCAGCTTGGAGATCATCGGGTCGTAATGAATCGAAATCTCGCTGCCGGCAAAGACTCCGCTATCGTCGCGCAAACCCGGCCCGCCGGGCACCCTCAGTTGCTTGATGCGGCCGGGCGAAGGCAGAAAGTTGTGATCCGGGTCTTCGGCGTAAACGCGGCATTCGATGGCGTGGCCCGTCAAGGCGACTTGCGGTTGCGTGAAAGAAAGCGGGTGGCCGGCGGCCACCAGGAATTGTTCGCGCACCAGGTCAATGCCGGTCACCAGTTCCGTCACGGGATGTTCGACCTGGAGGCGCGTGTTCATCTCCAGAAAATAAAATTCGTGCGTCACATCTGAGACGAGAAATTCTACGGTTCCGGCGCCGACGTAATGGCGGCGCGCGCGATCCGCACGGCCGCTTCGCCCATGCGCGACCTCAAATCCTCCGCGTTGTTAATCGGTGAGGGGCATTCTTCGATCACCTTTTGATGACGGCGCTGAAGAGAGCATTCGCGCTCGCCGAGATGGACGACGTTGCCGCATGTGTCCGCGAAGATTTGAATCTCTATATGGCGCGGGCGCTCAATGGCTTTCTCCAGATAAATGCTCGCGTCGCCAAAGGCCGCCCCCGCCTCGGATCGCGCCGCCTCAAAAGCGTGGGCGATTTCATGCTCCGCCGAGACCAGGCGCATGCACGCCGCCGCCGCCGCCGCGGCCGAAATCACGGGGTAGCCGAAGCGGCGGGCCGCGTCCTTCGCTTCGTCGGCGGACGAAAGCGGTTCGGCGGTGCCCGGAACAATGGGCGCGCCGGTTGCAGCGATAACTCTCCGGGCGTTGATTTTGGAGCCCATCAGCTGAATCGCCTCGGCGGGCGGCCCGATAAACTTGAGGCCGGCCGCCGCCACGGCGCGCGCGAAATCGGCGTTCTCAGCGAGAAAACCATATCCCGGATGCACCGCCTGAGCGTTGCTTTGGTGAGCCGCTGCGATGATACGGTCCATTCGCAAATAGCTTTCCGCGGCGGGCGCCGGCCCGATCTCATAAGCCTCATCGGCGAGCCGCACGTGCAGGGCATCCTGGTCCGCCTGTGAATAAACGGCGACGGGCGAGACGCCGAGGTCGCGACAAGCGCGAATCACTCTGACCGCGATCTCCCCGCGATTGGCGATCAATACTTTGCGAAACATGAATCCTTCACGTTGGCCTTTTCTCTGCGACTCTGCGGTGTTCTTTCTCTGTGATTCTCTGTGTTTAGGTGAGACC
>JBBJMB010000332.1:0-3776 GCA_037719755.1 Pyrinomonadaceae bacterium | reverse complement strand
TGCTCTTTCTTGTCACTTGTCACTTGTCACTTGTCACTCTTAGCTGTCGCTTGTCACTTGTAATAAGTAAATTGAATCCGGGAGGGTGAACAAAATGGAGTTGAAGGGAAAGTCGGCCGTCGTGACGGGGGCCACCAAGGGCATCGGCCGCGCCATCGCCGAAGCGTTGCTGCGTGAGGGCGTTGACGTGTGCATCAGCGCCCGAAGCGGCGAAGAAGTGGAGCGAGCGGTGGGAGAGTTGAACGAGGCGGACGGCGGACGCGCGATTGGCGCAGTGTGCGATGTGCGCAGCGAAGAGGAGGCGCGCGCCCTCGTCGACCATGCGGTCGACGAATTCGGCGGCGTCGATATTCTAATTAACAACGCCGGGGTAGGCGTCTTCAAAACAGTTGAGGAAACTTCGCCGGACGAGTTTCGCGCGGTCGTGGAAACCAATTTGTGCGGAGTCTTTTATTGTTGCCATGCCGCCATCCCGGAGATGAAGAAACGCGGCGGCGGCTACATTATTAACATCTCGTCGCTCGCCGGCACCAACGCGCACCCGCGCATGGCCGCCTACAACGCGTCTAAGTTCGGCCTCAACGGATTTTCGGAAGCGCTGATGCAGGAAGTGCGTCAGGATGGCATCAAAGTCAGCTATGTGATGCCCGGCTCGGTCAACACTTCTTTTGGAAATGAGCAGCCGAGCGATGAGAAAAGCTGGCAATTGCAGCCCCGTGACATCGCCCGCGTGGTCGTTGATCTGCTCGGCCATGATGAGAGAAGTTTGCCGAGTCGCGTCGAGATTCGTCCCGCCAAGCCGCCCAAAAAGCAGTGAAGTTGGTGAATTCGAGATGCGAGTCGTTCTCCAGCGCGTGACGCGCGCCACAGTCAGGGTAGAGGGCGAAACTGTCGGTGCGATCAAAAGCGGCCTTTTGGCCCTGGTCGGCATCGCCCGCGACGATACCCCCGAGGATGCCTCGTACCTCGCGGAAAAAATAGCCACACTGCGCATCTTTGATGACCGCGAGGGGCGCATGAGTCTTTCGCTGATCGAATCGCACGGCGAATTGCTCGTCGTTTCGCAGTTCACTCTCTACGGAGACGCGCGCCGGGGTCGCCGGCCTTCATGGAGCGACGCGGCTTCGCCGCAACTCGCCGAACCGCTTTACGAGCATTTCGTGAGCGAGGCCCGCGGCCGCGTCGGCGCCGTGGCGACGGGCAGCTTCCGCCGCATAATGGAAGTAGAGCTTGTAAATGATGGCCCGGTTACTGTATTACTAGACAGCCGAAAAGCTTTTTGATCTTTCGGCGACCTCGCTCTCGCGGTTCCGCTTGCCAGCCAAGCGATGAACTAATCAACCACCCCGAACTTCAGACCGCTCACCCCAGCCCATCTTTATGCCCGAGCACAAGCAAAAGTCGTCTGCGTTGGCACAACGAGAAAGAGCGGTTGTGTGGAAAAACCTACTGCTGCTGATTGGCCTGCCCGTGCTCTCCGTCGGGTCAGTCGCGGCTTTGCAGCTTCTGCTGCTGCGACCGATGTTTGCGGAGCACGCGGCGTTTCTGCTTTTGCTCGCTCCCATCGCCATCAGCGCGTGGTGCGGAGGTTCGCGGGCGGGCTTAATTGCCACCGCTTTGGCGGCGTTGGCCAATCATTATTTTCTTCTTTCGCCAAACTCAAACGCGTCCGCCGACGCGGTCGCGCGAAACCTACCAATTTTCATCTTTGCCGTTGAAGCAGTTGCGCTCAGCTTCTTGGGCGCCGCTTTTCGCCTGTCAAAGCAACGCGTCAGCGCGCAACGCAGAGAGTTGCAAAATTATGACGAGCGAGCAGACGCTCTCATGGAAGGCGTGAAAGATTGCGCCGTCTATGAGCTTGACGCGCAAGGGCGCGTGACCGGCTGGAACGCAGGCGCAGAGCGACTGCAAGGGCACAGAGCAGGAAATCAAAGGCGAGCGTTTCTCCAAGTTTTATGAGCTGGCCGACGTGCGCAAAGGATTGCCTGACCGAGCGCTGAGCGTCGCGCGCAGCGCGGGCCGCTACGAGGGTGAAACCACGCAGGTGCGTCAAGATGGCAGCACTTACCCGGCTCACATGCTCATCACCGCGCTCAAAGATGACGGCGGCCAACTGCGAGGCTATCTGGTCATCACGCGCGACACGAGCGAGCGAAACCGGGCGGAAGAAGCTTTGCGTGAAAGCGAAGCTCGCTTTCACACGTTGGCCGACACGGCTCCTGTGATGATCTGGATGACGGGGCCGGAGAAACAGTACCACTACCTCAACGCCGCTTGGTGCGCGTTCACCGGTCGCACATTAGAGCAAGAGCGAGGAGACGGATGGATGGCGGGCATTCATCCCCAGGATGTGCGAACTTACCTGGCCGCTTTCGACCATGCCTTCGAGCGCCGGGAAGACTTCCATCTGGAATTTCGACTGCGCAGTGCTGACGAACAGTATCGCTGGGTGTCCAGCCACGGCGTGCCGCGCCGCGGCCACGCGAGCGGCGAGTTCGCCGGCTACACCGGCACGTGCCGCGACACGACCGGCGCCAGGGAAGGCGAGAAAGATCGCGAACATCTGCTCCGAGAAATCATGGATCATCGAGGCCGGCTCGAAGCCGTGTTGCGGCAAATGCCGGCCGGTGTGCTCATCGCGGAAGCGCCAAGCGGGCGTATTCTTTTGGCTAACGGCCAGTTGGGTCAAATGTGGCGCCACTCGCCGGCCACAGCTGAGAGGCACAAACAGACCTTCGAATATAAAGGGTTTCATGCGACGGGTCAGCCTTACCGGCTTGAAGAATGGCCTTTGAGGCGTTCATTGGAAGCGGGCGAGTTTGTGATTGATGAAGAAATAGACTTCGAGCGCGGCGATGGCACGCGGGGAACCATGTTCGTCAGCTCGTCGCCGGTGCGCGACGCGGACGATCGCATCGTCGCGGCCGTCGCCACATTCAACGACGCCACGGCGCGCAAAACCGCCGAGAGAGACAAAGCGCAGATCTACGCGCGCGAGCGCATGGCGCGCAAAGAAGCGGAAGAGGCTAACCGCATTAAGGACGAATTTCTGGCCACGCTGTCGCACGAACTGCGCACACCGCTCACCTCAATTCTCGGTTGGGTCAAGATGCTCCGCACGGGCGCCCTCGACGACGCTTCAAGCGCGCGCGCGCTTGAAACCATTCAGCGCAGTGCGCAATCACAGGCCACCTTGATTGACGATCTGCTCGACGTGTCGCGCGTGATGACGGGCAAACTTCGCTTGGACGTCCAGCCAATCGAATTGGCGCCGCTTCTCGAAGCCGCCGTGGTCGCGGGCAAGCCGGCGGCCGACGCCAAGTCGATTAACGTGCAGTTGATGCTTGAAGAAGATGCGGGACGAGTGACGGGGGATCCGGACCGGCTGCACCAAGTTTTCTGGAATCTGCTTTCCAATGCGATCAAATTCACGCCCAAAGATGGCCACATCGCGGTCAGGCTCAGGCGCGACCACTCCAACCTCGAAGTATCCGTCGACGATACCGGCATCGGAATTGAGAAGGCGTTTCTACCTCACGTCTTTGATCGTTTTCACCAAGCCGATTCCTCTAACACCCGCGCCCATTCCGGCCTCGGCCTGGGTCTGTCCATTGTTAAATACCTGGTTGAGCTGCACGGAGGAACCGTCGCCGCGGAAAGCCACGGGACGGGGCGGGGCGCCCTTTTTCGGGTAACGCTGCCCGTCGTCGCTGCCGCCGCCACGGCCGCGGCGACCACAGCGCCGAATGCGGAAAGGAGCACTAAATATCTCTTCG
>JBBJMB010000059.1:0-14603 GCA_037719755.1 Pyrinomonadaceae bacterium | reverse complement strand
TCTTTGTATCACGCCCCTTCAGGGCTCATCATGTTTGTGTACTGCTTTCCCGGCGCGATGCGCCGGGCTACCATATGCCGCACCTTCGGTGCTCAGGCAGTCAAACACTTGCTGGAAAGTGCCCCCATCGATCGTGCTTTGATTTAGAAGAATTTAGAGAAGGTGGCGTTCCAGGTAGGTGGCATAAAGCTGGCAGCGCGGGCGCGCATCTCTCGCTGAATCGCCTGACATCACACCCGCGCTGCGTAACCGGTAGAAACTCTCCATCGTCGGGCACGGCTTGCCGCGGAGTACATCTCGCACCACTTCCATGAGCACAGGATCTTTCGCCAGCAAAACCAGTATTCGACGCAGGTGGTCGCCAAACGATCCTTCATCGCGATCAGCGTGAGATTCGAAAGCTGACAGCCCCTGGTTGTGCGTCACCATCTCATGCAGACCTCGACGCGATAGATATGGATGACCACCGACCAAACGGAAGAAGCGTGCCACCTCTGCCGTGCCTTTAAGCGGTGAGCCATAACGCAGGTTGAGCTCTGCGACCTGCTCAAAGGTGAAGTCATCGAGCGCGAGACGCGTCCCGACATTAAACGGCGATTGGTTCACTTAACGCGAGTTGGCTTTGTTTTGTCAAAATCTGCCCGAACTATTGCTAAAGAAAGAACTGGTAATTAAAGGGTTGAACTTGTGCTAGAAACGCAAGAACATGTAATGAAGGAGGGAGATATGGATGCGACCTGTGACACGGTATTCGTTGGTTAATTTCGGCGGCTCGAATCAACGTGCCGTGCTAGCGCGGGACAGCCGAGCGGTAACCGCTGAGGTGGAGGGGGTCATTCTGGAAGCGCAGTTTGAGTTGAGTGACGGGTGCGTACTGATTTTGATGACTGATGACAGCCCCTACGATGAAGGATTGCATGTCTATTTGCTTGAGCAAGATGACTCCATAGAAGATGCGCTCGAAGCTGGGGCCATCTTCGGCATGGGCAGTCCAGGCATTCTAAAGATTGCGAAGACTGGTATGGACTGGGTGGAATTTGAGTTTTTCCTGAATGGCAGTGTTTATCGGTTAGAGGTGGTGCGACAGGCTAGACTTCGACTGCGATTGCCGATGGGTTGGAGATACAAGAAACTCTTAAGCAGGCATCGGCTGATGGTGCGTGCTGTGCAAAAAGGAGGAAACTAAAATGGCAGACCCAAGATTGGAAGCCGCTCTGCGAGATTTGGAGACGACGCTAAATAGCTTTGCAGTGCGTTTGATAAAAATGGCGGAAGTGCGGGCGGCTTATGTAGAGCAAATTCGCGAGATGAGCCAAAGCATTCGAGCCTCTGTTGAAGCAGGAGAGTTATCAGTCGCGAAGGGCGCCGAAATCGCGAACCAGATGCGAAACGAAATTCTTGATATACAACGAGCGCGAGATTTTGATCTGGGACGATCGTTGGCACAAAAGATGAAGGACAAAGGCCTGACTCTTGAAGAGTCAATTGCAAAGTCCCTGGATAAACTTGGACTTCAAGGTCGTCCGTTCAACCAACTGTCTGGAGAGCAGCAACGCCAAGTCTTCATGAAAGTAATGGAAAGTTCGGGGCATTCGCGTCCGCGCGTGACACAAGCGATCCCCGATTACGGTGGGGCGCGAGGGGCTTGTGGCTAGCGACGTTTGCGATAGCGGCTTACAACATCGGGACTGCAGAAAACCCATGGTGGCAAACCGGACGGGAGGGTGCGAACATCGCAGGAGGCTTTGGTGGAGGCTTTGTGGGTGGCGCAGCCATGGGAGCAGCCGGCGGCATTTGGGCCGGTCCGGTCGGCATAGGGATTGGAATCGTAGTAGGAGGAATTTTAGGGGCGTTATTGGCAGACCACACATACGTGGAGGCAGCAGGTACGAGCGATCCAGCAACGCAGGAGTTTGTCGGGCGATTCGCGGGCTTTTGGACAGGTGTAGATGAAGCGGGAATGGCACAGGCACTGGCTACCGGGCATCGCAATAATCTTACGTTCTTGCAGCGAGTGTTTGCGAGCCTAAACAACGACTACAACACTGATACCGACGACATTGCGCTGGAGTATGTGCGACTGGTACGACGGGATACAGGGCTCCAGCAATTGTTGCGAGGTAATCGGGCTTTGCGAGACCTTTTAATTCAATTAATGGATGAGGGATGGACATCGGCTGAGGAACAAGATGCAATTAGATATTTGCGAGGGCTTTAGGTGTAAAAGTGAAGGTGTGAATTCTTTTGTGTAAGTGCTGATCATGGCTCAGTGAAAGGAGTTTGTGATGGCAATAAAGGCGTTGATACGTGGCGGCAGACAGCCGCCACCAGCTCTTACAAAACACAGAGAGAGCCGCAGTAGGATTAAGCGAGAATCTCTTTCACCACGCGCCCGTGCACATCCGTGAGGCGGAAGTCGCGGCCGGCGTGGCGAAAGGTCAGGCGCGTGTGGTCCATGCCCATCAGGTGCAGGATGGTGGCGTGGAAATCGTGCAAGTGCATCAGGTCTTCGGCGACCTCTATGCCGTAGTCGTCGCTGCGGCCGTAGGTGATGCCGCCTTTCACGCCGCCGCCGGCGAGCCAGGAGCTGTAGACTTTGGCGTGGTGTTCGCGACCTTTCATGTTCGGTTTGTCCGTGTAGGGCGTGCGGCCGAACTCTGTGGTCCACACGACAAGGGTTTCATCGAGCATGCCGCGCGACTTGAGATCCTTGATGAGGGCCGCGACGGGTTGGTCTACGTTTCGCGCGCGCGGCGCGTGCTCTTGAATGTCGCCGTGCGCGTCCCAGTTTTTGGAAGCGCCGCTGTCGATCAGTTCAATAAAGCGCACGCCGCGCTCCGCGAGCCGTCGCGCGACCAGGCACTGCCAGGCGAAGCCCTGGGCGCTTCCGCGCTCAAGGCCATAAAGCTTCAATGTGGCGTCCGACTCCTTCGAGAGGTCGAAAATCTCTGGGGCTTCCTGCTGCATGCCATAGGCGGTCTCAAACGATTTGACGCGCGCCGCGAGCGCCGCATCGCCGTCGCGCCGCGCGAGGTGCTGGCGGTTAAAGAAATTCAGCAGACCAAGCTCCATCTCCTGCACTTCCGGGGAAACGCTGCGGCGCGCGATGTTCGGGATCGGCTCCGCGCCGGGAACGATGCGCGTGCCCTGGTGGCAGCCGGGCAAAAATCCGAGCCCCAAACTTGACCGCCCGCGTAGGGAATGTCCGGCGCGAGCACCACAAACGACGGCAGATTTTGGTTGACGGTGCCGAGGCCGTAGCTGAGCCACGAGCCGATACTCGGCCGCGCGAAAGTGACCGAGCCCGTGTGTATGCCGAGCGTCGCCTCGAAGTGATCGCCGTGGTCGTTCTTCATAGAGCGGATGACGCAGAGATCGTCCACCACTTCGGCGACGTGCGGAAAAAGCTCGCTCACCTCGGTGCCGCTTCGCCCGTGCGGCTTAAACTCCCACTGCGGACGCAACAGGTATTTACCGTTCTTCGCCGTTTTGCCGTGATCCGCGATCAGCTTCGGCTTCGGGTCGAAGGAATCCACGTGAGAAGCGCCGCCCGACATGTAAAGAAAGATGACGCGCTTCGCTTTGGCCGGGAAATGAGAAGATTTGGGGGCCAGCGGGTTACTGTCATCGCGCGCCATTAACTCCGTGAGCAAACCGGGCAGAAGGAGCGACCCGCCCGCCAGCGAGCGAAGCATTTGACGACGCGAGCACCCACACTTGATGTGATCCATAACGTCTTTCCCCCTCTGTGTCTCTGCGGTGTTCTTTCTCTGTGATTCTCTGTGTTTAGGTATGACTTACTTAAACACAGAGAATCACAGAGAAAGAACACCGCAGAGACGCAGAGACTTCAATCCACGTAAATAAATTCGTTGCTGCTGAGCAGCACTCGCAGAAAGCTGGCAAGCGTTTTCGTTGGCAGCTCGTCGTCCGCGATTTTCGCCGCGGACAATTTCTCCCGGCTGTGTCGTAAATACTCATCGGCCCGTTGCCGCTCTTCCGGCGAGGCGTCGCGGCCGAGCGCGATGCGGTAGGCGGCCATCACGCGAGCGCCGTCGCTGTGGCCGAGGCTCGCGACGCGTTGCGCGAATTTTTCCGCCTGCTCGTGCATGAATTGGCTGTTCATCATGTAGAGCGCCTGGATCGGCGTCGTGCTGGCCACGCGCGCCGCAGTGCTTGAATTTGTGTCCGCGCCGTCAAAGATCGCCAGAAACGGGTGACGCTGAATCCTCTGGGTCATCAGATAAACGCTGCGGCGGTCTGTGTCGTAAACGTCTGCGAACGGCGCGTGCTGCGTGTACTTCCACTTGCTTTCGTGCGGAAACGGGTGCGCGTCGCCCTTCGTGAAATCCAGATGGCCGCCCATCGCGAGCAGAGAGTCGCGAATCTCTTCGGCGTCCAAGCGGCGGCGATTGAATTTCCAGAGGTAATCGTTGCTCGGGTCTTTATCGAAGTTACGCTTCGCGCCGTCGCTCGCCAACTGGTAAGTCTCTGAAAGCATCATCAAGCGATGCATGGCTTTCAGAGACCAATTGCTTTCGATGAAATTAAGCGCGAGGTAGTCGAGCAACTCCGGATGCGTCGGCGCTTTACCTCGCTTGCCGAAGTCGCTTGGCGTGGACACCAGGCCTTTGCCGAAGTGCTGCTGCCAGATGCGGTTGACCATCACGCGGGCCGCGAGCGGGTTCTGGGCATCCGTTAGCCAATCGGCGAGCTGCAGTCGGCCGCTTGTTTTCGCGCCGTCGGGCAATTCGCGGCCGCCGAGGATTTGCAGAAAGCGGCGCGGCACTTCGTCGCCGAGATTCTTGGGATCGCCGCGTCGCAGCACGCGCGCATTGTGCGGCTTTCCTTCGGCGACGGCGAACGCCTTTTCAAGCGCCGGCATGCGCGCCATAATCTCCCGCCGCTGCTGCTTGACGGTTTTAATCTCGGCTTCGATTTGCTTGAGCGTACGCTTCGCCGCCGGGGCGGCGGGCGCCTCTTTGGCTTCGCCCGTCTCTTCGTTGAGAGTCATGCGCTCGTTTTGCAACTTTTTGAGTTGCGCTTCGAGCGGCGCCATTTGCTCGCGGAAAGGCTTGAGCAATTGATCGACCTCGGCTGGCGGCAAACGCGTCACCAGATCTTGCTGCTCTTGTGTGTTCTCGGAGCCGGCGAAGGGAAAGCGCGTGCTGTCGAAGATGCCGTAGAGCGCGTAGTAATCTTTGGCCGCAATCGGATCGTACTTGTGGTCGTGGCACCGCGCGCAGCCAACGGTGAGGCCGAGAAATGACTTCCCCACGTTGTCAATGGTGTCGTCAATCGTGAGGTACATGTTGAGCTCGGGCCGCACGCTGAAGCGACGCGAAAGCGCCAGATACCCGGTCGCAACTGTCTGCTCCCATTTCTGCGACTCAGTCTTGGCCGGCAGCAGATCGCCGGCGATCTGCTCGCGCACGAACTGACGGTAAGGCTTGTCGCGGTTAAGCGAATCGATGACGTAGTCGCGGTAAAGGTAGGCCTGCGGCACAGGATAGTCGGAACTGTCGCCCGCGCTGTCGGCGTAGCGCACAAGGTCCAGCCAGTGGCGGCCCCAGCGCTCGCCGTAGCGCGGGCTGGCCAGCAAACGGTCAACGACTTTCGCGAAAGCCCGTGGCGAATGATCGGCCGCAAACGCCTTGATCTCGGCGGGCGTCGGCGGAAGGCCCGTCAAGTCGTAAGTCGCGCGGCGAATCAGGGTGAGCTTGTCGGTTCGCTCGGCCGGCGTCAGATCCTTTTCTTCCAGCTTGGCGAGAATGAAGCGGTCAACCGGATTGCGGCTCCACTCTTTGCGCGCGGTCGCGGGCGCGGGCGACATTTTCAAAGGCTGGAACGACCAGAAAGATTTCTGCTCGTGCGAGATGACATACTCGCCGCGAGTTGTCTCTGCGCTTGCGGCCGACCAGGCCGCGCCGTTTTTGACCCACTTCTCAAGGTCTGCGACTTCCCGCTCGGAGAGTTTGCCTCCCGGAGGCATCTGATACCGATTGTGCGTGTAACGAACCGACGCGACGAGCAAACTCTTGTCCGGGTCGCCGGGCACCACGGCGGGCCCCGAAGCGCCGCCTTTGATGATCGCTTCGCGCGAGTCTAAGCGGAGATTGCGCTGCGGCGATTCGGGGCCGTGGCAGGCGACGCACTTGGCGGTGAGCAGAGGCTTGACGCGCGCGGCGAAAAACTCTTCATTCGTTTCGGGCCAGAAAGCGCCATCCTTGATCCACTTCGCCAGCGCAGCGATCTCTTCGTCTTTGAGCTTGGCGCCGCCAAGCGGCATGCGCAAAGAATCGTGCGTATGAGCGACGGCCTGCATCAATAAACTATCTTCCGGCTTTCCCGGAACAATCGCCGGGCCGCGGCTTCCGCCCTCTAGAACGCTACGGCGCGCGTCGAGCTTGAGGCCGCCGCTCGCCGATGCGGCATGGCACGAGTAGCAGTTGTTCGCCAACACGGGGCGCACGCGCGTCTCAAAGAATTCGCTTTCATCAATCGCCTG
Organism: Pyrinomonadaceae bacterium; assembly: GCA_037719755.1. Taxonomy (GTDB): domain Bacteria; phylum Acidobacteriota; class Blastocatellia; order Pyrinomonadales; family Pyrinomonadaceae; genus JBBJMB01. Next base: position 8,095 of record JBBJMB010000059.1, on the reverse strand, counting down.
AATGGCCGCGTGGGCTCCGCGGTGCGGCCAAATGGTAAGCAGCCCCACAAGCGCGAGCGCAATTGCCGCCGACAGCTTTAGATAATCGCTAACCGTTCCCATCTCGATCCTCGCGCAAGCATTTTCGGGCAATTTGTGGCGCAAGCTGGTAGCTTGCGCGGGCAGCGTCGCTAATCTTAAGTTTAAAAGTAGCCGGCGCGTCTGCACAAGCTGGCAACCACTCACCACACTCAATCGCAATTTTTTCTGTAAGCGCTTAACACACTCCGCCCAACAGATGGAATGATTCGTTAAAATATCACAGGTGGGCGCCCGCATAGTAGCCCTTGATAGCCTGGTAACAGTTGCGGAAGGAGAAAGAAGATGAGCCACGAAAAAGCACCAAAGGCACAAAGGTGAGATCAGCAGCGACCACCCTTTGGTGTTTCTTCGTGCCTTTTGGTGGCCACTCTGAACAGTTACATAGCCTGTTTAGTCTGATTAATTCATGTTACGCAGTCCTCATTTTGAGCGACGAACATCTCTTGGGAGCCCGCCTCGAGCGGGCGATAAGCCTGTAGCCCCAGGCGTCTGCCTGGGGTAGGCGACGCAAACAGGATGCGAGCCTGAGTCAGCTGGCGGCAGACGCCTTCTGACGCCAGCTGACGCAGGCTGGCAAAATCATGCGCTATGTGTCCCCCAGGCGCAACGCCTGGGGCTACATTCTTCAGCCCGCTCACGCGGGCTGAGAGATGCGCTTCGATAAACATGGGTGTGCGTCACATGAATGATTAATGATCTAAATGTAGGCAGGGCAGCGAGACTCGATTGGGTGACCGCAAAGCGGAAACCGGGCTTTATTTCTGAAGCAGGCTTTTTGAGACTTTGAGGCGGTATTGGCGGGCCTCGGCTTTGATCGTATTTTCGTTCAGCGTTAAAAGCCGGCGATTTCGCATCAGGATTTTCCCATCGACGATGACCGTTTCCACGTCGGCCGCCTTGGTCGCGTAGACGAGGTGCGAGTAGTAGTTATAGAGCGGCGTTTGGTGCAGCGCGTCGAGGCCGACGATCACCACATCGGCTCGCTTTCCCGTTTCAAGCGAACCGATTTCGCGCTCCATGTGGAGGGCGCGGGCGCCGTCAATGGTCGCCATCGCGAAGGCCTGTTCCGCCGAGATGGCGCGCGGATTACCGCTCGTTACTTTGTGCAGTTTGGCCGCCTCATCCATTTCCTCCCACATGTTTAAATCGTTGTTGGAGGCCGCGCCGTCCGTTCCAAGGCCGACCGCGACGCCGGCGGCGATCAACTGCGGCACCGGCGCCACGCCCGCGGCGATCTTCATGTTCGACTGCGGATTGTGCGCGACGCCTACTTTGCGGCGACTCAAGATAGCGATCTCATCCTCGCTCGGATGTATGACGTGGGCGGCGACCACTCGGTTATTGAAAAAATTCATGCGATCGAGGTACGTCACAGTGGTGACGCCTTGCGACTTGGAGAGGTCTTCGATTTCTTTACGCGACTCGGCGACGTGGATCACGATGGGCGCCCCCGTGCGCGTCGCAAAGGCGCTCGCCGCTGTGAGGTGCTCCGCGGAAACCGTGTACACCGCGTGCGGCGCAATCGCCGGCGTGATCAATGGGTGTCCCTGCCACTTTTTGACAAATTTTTCGACAAAGGCCATCGCCTCCGCGTGCGTTTTGTTGTCAGGGGCCGGGAAATCTATCACGGTTTCGCCCAACAAACCGCGCACGCCCGCCCGGGCGGTCTCGTCGGCGATGGCGTCCTCGAAGTAATACATGTCGCAGTAAGTGGTGGTTCCGCCGCGAATCATTTCGGCCAGGCCGAGGCGCGTGCCGGCGCGCACGAAATCTTCGGTCACATTCTTGGCCTCGGCGGGAAAGATGTATTTCGTCAGCCACTCGTTTAAATCAAGATCATCGGCGATGCCGCGGAAAAGCGTCATCGGGATGTGAGTGTGGCCGTTGATAAGGCCGGGGATCACGACTTTGCCGCGCGCGTTGATGATTTGCCCGGCGGTGAACTGCGAAACGATCTCCGCGCGCGGCCCAATCGCCACAATGCGACTTGCGCGAATCGCCACGGCGCCGTCATCAATCACACGCCGCGCGGCGTCCATCGTGATGATCGTGCCGCCAACGATGAGTAGATCAACGGTCGCTGCGCCGCGCGCCGACGATTGGCGCTGAATCGCAGCGCCAGCGGAGGTAGAGGCGCAGAGCAAAAGGAAACTCACAGTTATTGCGCTCGTCTTGATTGCGGCAGCAATGGTGTTTCGCAGCTTCGCGTGCTTCATCTTACGGTTTTTTCTTTCTGACCTTGAGGGATCGACTGTCGAACGGATGCGGATAGAGTTTGCTCATTTGGAGAACTTGAGCGTCCCCGCGCGCGTTGGCGAGGATGATGGGAATGTCGCCGCAGAGCTCCCAAATAATCTGCCGGCACGCGCCGCAAGGCGGCGTAAAGTCAGCGGCATCGCTGACCACAGCGAGGCGATTAAAGGAACGCGCGCCTTCTGAAATCGCTTTCCAAATGCTCACCCGCTCGGCACACACGGTCAAGCCGTAGGTCGCGTTTTCGACGTTGCAGCCGGTAAAAATGCGTTGGTCATCTGACTCAACGGCCGCGCCGACGCGAAACATCGAGAACGGCGCGACCGCAAACTCGCGGGCACCTTTAGCCGCCGCGATTAAGTCGCGATGCTCGTCTGAGCTCAAATCGCTTGCCCTCCGTAAACATCTACGATTTTCTGCAAGCGCTCGCGAATCACGCCGCGAATCAGACCGACGCTCACCTGGTTGTGACCGCCCTCCGGGATGATCACATCGGCGCAGCGCTTCGAGGGCTCCACAAACTGCATGTGCATCGGCCGCACAGTGGCGAGATATTGCTCGATCACAGACTCCGCGGTGCGGCCGCGCTCGGCCATGTCGCGCCGCAGGCGGCGAACAAAGCGTATATCGTCGGGCGTATCGACGAAGACTTTGATGTCCATCTCGGCCAACAGACGCTGCTCGGCGAAAATCAAGATGCCTTCGACGATGATAATCGGCTTGGGTTTAGTGACGGCGGTTTGCGGCAAACGCATGTGCGATTTGAAGTCGTAAAGCGGCAGCTCGACCGTGCGTCCGGCTTTGAGCGCTCTGACGTGCTCGACCAGCAAGTCGCTATCGAACGCATCGGGGTGGTCGAAGTTGACCATCTGGCGAAAGTCGAGCGGCATGTCCGCGATGTCGCGGTAATACGAATCCTGGGCGAGGAAGATGACTTGATCGGTCCCGACCGATTCCAGAATTCGGTTGGCGACCGTCGTTTTCCCTGATCCTGTGCCGCCACAAATGCCGATAATCATTTGTAAGGCCCCTCTGTGTTTCTCTGCGTCTTGTCTCTGTGTTTCTCTGTGTTTAGGTGAGACTTAAACACAGAGAAACACAGAGAAAAGACAGGAGAGAGCCGCAGAGAATTAAACCGCCACCAGCTTCGGGATCACGCTTCGCAGAAGTTGCGTGAATTGGTCGCGGACGCGTTCGCCGACGGCCATTACTTCTTCGTGGTTGATCGGTTGGTCGCTTGTGCCGGCCGCGAGGTTGGTGATGCATGACAAGCCGATGACCTTGAGGCCCATGTGCCGCGCGACAATCGCTTCGGGAGCGGTGCTCATCCCGACGGCGTCCGCTCCGAGCGCGCGCAACATGCGCACTTCCGCCGGAGTCTCGTAAGCGGGCCCGGACACCGCCGCGTAGACGCCGCGCCGCAGTTCAAGGCCCATGTCTTGCGCCGCACGCAGCACTAATTCCTGGCCCTGCTTATCGTAAACCTCAGTCAGGTCGGGAAAGCGCGGCCCGAAACGCTCGTCGTTGATGCCGCGCAACGGACTCGCGCCGATCAAATTGAGATGATCCGCGACCAGCATCAGCGACCCTTGCTCGAAAGCGATGTTGATGCCGCCCGCGGCGTTCGTCAAAACAATCGTCTTGATGCCCATCACACTGAACACGCGGATGGGAAACGTCACTTCTTCGAGCGCATAGCCTTCGTAATAATGAAAGCGCCCTTGCATCGCCGCCACCGGCACGCCGTCCACGTACCCCAGCACCAGCCGCCCCTGGTGTCCCTCGACCGTCGAGCGCGCGAAGCCGGGGATTTCCTCATACGGAATCGCGACAGTTTGCTCGAAGTCGTTGGCGAGCGCGCCGAGCCCGCTGCCGAGCACCAGCGCCAAGCGCACCTCGTCGCCGAACTGCGCGCGAATTGTCCGCGCCGCGTGCTCCGCTCTTTCGTAAAGCGTGGATTCAGTCATACACGGATTAAGATACCTTTAGTTTTGCGCGCTCACTATAACACTATCTTTCTTTCGCGTAGGGCGTGCCGAGGGCGCGCGGCGCTCTCGCCAGGCCGATGAAGCCGGCGAGCACAACCATCGTCAACACGTAAGGAATAATTTGGATAAACTGCACGGGGATGGGAGTCACACCTTGCATCTGAATTGAGATCGCCTCGGCAAAGCCGAAGAGCAAACACGCGAGCATCGTCTGCACCGGCCGCCACTTACCGAAGATCAGCGCGGCCAGTGCGATGAAGCCGCGTCCGGCCGTCATGTTGCGCGTAAAAAGCGAAGATTGCCCCGTTGAAAGATAAGCGCCGCCGATGGCGGCGAGCGCGCCTGAGAGCAACACGGCCGTGTATCTCACGCGCGCGACGCTGATGCCGGCCGCGTCGGCCGCCTCGGGCTTTTCGCCGACCGCGCGCAAACGCAGTCCGAACGGCGTGCGGTAGAGTACGTACCAAGTCACCGGCACCAGCAAGAATGCGATCACAATTGGCGCGACGGGAAGCAATTGGCTTTGCGGAATCTGCGGCGTGGCGCCCGTCGAATTAAACAGCACTCCGCTCATCAGCGCCGGCACGCCCAAAAAGAGAATGTTGATCGCCGTTCCGCTGACCACCTGATCGGCCTTGAATTGAATCGTCGCGAGCGCATGCACGCCCGCCACCAGCACGCCCGCCGCGATCGCGGCGAGCATTCCGAGCCACGGATTGCCCGCGTAATATGTCACCGCCGCCGCCGTAAAAGCGCCTGCCAGCATCAATCCTTCGAGCGCGATGTTGATCACCCCGGCCCGCTCACAATAAAGCCCGCCGAGCGACGCCAGCAAAAGCGGCGTCGCCAAACGCACGGACGAAAAGATGAGCGAAGCGGTGAAGATTTCATTCATATGCCAAGATCCTCTCTCTCTCTCTCTCTCTGCGTCCCTCTCTGTGTCTTCTCTGCGGTGTTTCTCTCTCGTTTAGGTGAGACTGACTTAAACGAGAGAGAAACACAGAGAAAGAACAGAGAGGGACGCAGAGAAAGATTGCCATCTCATGACTGAGATTTACCAACATCTAAGCTTTAGCTTTTCCAAAAGGGCCGCGGAAGAGCGCTTCGGCGGCGACGAAAAGGATGATCACGGCTTGCAGCACAAGCACCAAATCTTTTGAGACGTGCTCCGTGAAGATGTCCACAAAGAGGCCTCCGCGAATGAGCGCGCCGAAGAGGAGCGCCGCAAGCAACACGCCCGCCGGGTGGTTGCGGCCGAGCAGCGCCACGGCGATTCCGGTGAAGCCGTAGCCGACCGAGAATCCGTCGTAGTAACGATAGCGATAGCCAAGCACTTCGCTGATCGCGACCATGCCGGCCAGGCCGCCGGAGATGGCCATCGCCAGCACGATCTGACGCCGCGTGGAGATGCCGCCGTACTCGGCCGCCGCCGGGTTGGCTCCCGTCGCACGAATCTCATAGCCCCATTTGGTGCGCCACAAAAGCACGTACACCAGCACGCACGCGACGAGCGCCAGCGGAAAAGCAAGATTGAGCGGAATGCGCTCCGGAAAATTCGGCACCAAGCTGCCGAGCCGCGCGATATGAGCGTTTTCGCCGATGGGAACGGTTTGAAAAATCGCGTCGCCCGGCGACTTGTAAAAGTATTGCGTAAAGTAACTCGCGAGGGCGACCGCGATGAAGTTCATCATGATCGTGTTGATGACTTCATGCGAGCCGAAGCGTGCTTTGAGGATGCCGGGAACGGCGCCCCACGCGGCGCCGCCGAGCACAGCGGCCGCACAAGCGAGCGGCACCAGCAGCCACGCCGTCAGGCTGGCGAACGTGATGCCCACCCAGGCGGTGACAAAGGCGGCGACGTAGAGCTGCCCTCGGCGCCGATGTTGAGCAACCCGCAACGAAGCGCCACCGTCACCGCGAGGCTGGTGGCGATGATGAGCGGCGTCGATAGAAAAGCGTGTAACCAATTCCGTCCGGCCACGACAGCGCGCTCCCGATCAGCAACTGATAAGTCTCAACGGGATCGTCGCCGATGGCCGCGACCACCACGCCCCCCACGAGAAACGCCGCCGCCACAGCGATCAACGGGTAGATCAAGGTTCGTAAATAAGTCATCAGCACGGTTGCAAACAAGGGGCTAAAATGTGAGCGCTTGCCGAAGCGTTCTCAGGGATGCAAAAAGTTAATTGTTCGAGGACGCTCTTCCTCCGGTCATCATCAAACCCAGTTCTTCCATGCTCACCTGTCGCGGATCGACTTCGCCCGCCAAGCGTCCCTCGTGCATCACGAGCAAGCGGTCGGCGAGCGCCGTCACTTCTTCAAGCTCCGCCGAGACGAGCAGAATCGCGCAGCCGCCATCGCGCAGCGCGACGAGCTTGCGGTGAATGAATTCGATGGCCCCTATATCCACGCCGCGCGTGGGCTGCGAGACGAGCAGCAATTTGGGCTGCGGATCGAGCTCGCGGCCGATCACCAGCTTTTGCTGATTGCCGCCGGAGAGAGCACGCGCGCTCAGATGCGCATCGGCCGGACGCACATCAAACTCCCGAATGATTCTGGCCGCGCGCTGCGCAATCGCGCGATCGTCGAGCATCACTTTGCCAAACTGCGTGACAAAGGGCGGGCGGTGCTGCACTCCGAGGATGGCGTTTTCCGCCAAATCAAAGTCGAGCAGCAAACCCCGCCGGTGCCGATCTTCCGGGATGTGCGCGATGCCCAGCGCGCGCCGCGACCGCGCGCTCAAGTGAGTGATCTTCGTTTCTTCAAGCTCAACGGTGCCGCTCACAGATGAGCGCTGGGCGAGGCCGGCGAGCGCCTCAATCAGCTCGGTCTGCCCGTTGCCCTCTACGCCGGCGATGCCCACAATCTCGCCCGACTTAACGACAAAGGAAACGTCTGTAAGCGCATGCGCCCGGTCGCGACCCGAAACCGACAAACCGCGCACGTTAAGAACTGCCGGCCCCACGCGCGCCGGTAATTTCTCCACGCGCAGCAACACGTCGCGGCCGACCATCAAGCGCGCGAGTTCAGCCGCGCTTGTTTCCGCGGTGCGCACGCGCCCCACCACCTGCGCGTCGCGCATCACCGTCACCGCGTCGGAGATGGCCAGCACTTCCGCGAGCTTATGCGTGATCATCACCACGGTTTTTCCCTGCTCGCGCATGCGCCGCAGAATCGCGAACAGATCCTTGACTTCTTGCGGCGTCAGCACGGCGGTCGGCTCATCCAAAATCAGCAAGCGCGCTTGTCTGTAAAGCGCTTTGAGCAATTCCACGCGCTGCTGCTGCCCTACGGAGAGATGCTCAATCATCGCCTCTGGATCAATGCCAAAGCCGAACTCATCTGACAGCGCGCGAACTCGCGCCGCCGCACCTCGCAAATCCAACGACGCCGCTCCGCCAATTTCCGCGCCGAGCACCACGTTTTCGGCCACCGTCATCGTCTCGACCAGCATAAAGTGCTGATGCACCATGCCCACGCCGAGCCGGATCGCGTCCTGCGGCGAACTGATCTGGCGCACATCGCCGTCAATTAAAATCTCGCCGGCATCCGCGCGGTAAAACCCGTACGCGATGCGCATCGCCGTAGACTTGCCCGCTCCGTTCTCACCCACAATGGCATGAATCGTTCCGGCCGCGACCTTGATGCTCACGCCGTCATTCGCCACCACACGGCCGAATCGCTTGCTGATGTTTCTGAGCTCAAGCATGTTAAAAGAAGTGACAAGTGACTCTAAGAGTGACAAGTGACTCTAAGAGTGACAAGTGACAAGT
>JBBJMB010000058.1:0-14651 GCA_037719755.1 Pyrinomonadaceae bacterium | reverse complement strand
TCGCCTTTCGCGATCACCCGAAGACGGTACGGGCGGCCCAGTTCCAAACGAACGCGACGCGCGTCATGGCGGAACATCCATGTGAGTTCAGTGAACATCACGCTTTGCTCCGCGAAATCCAAAAGCACAGCCAGCGATTGCGCCACCGGCTCCCGGGTCGGCGGAAAAAATCTGGCGGCGCGGAACAGCAACCCGATGGCACGCCCCCGGTCGAGACGAAGTTCGCCGGTTAAAATAAAGTTTTCCGCTTCTGGACCGCACGCCCGCGCGGCCCAAGACTTGGGAGACGAGGCATAAATTGCCTTGCCTCTCACTTGCCATTCACCCGCCGTGCCGAATTTCCAGGCTTCGATCTTATCTAGCTGGGCGAGGGCCGGGTCATCCATTAACTTTTTCCCCGACCGGGTTTCGATCAACGGGGAATACATGGGAACCAAGCGTTTATCAGAGGTGACGCGCAGCTCTTTCGGCGTGGTCGTCGTCCCGAGCGTCGAAGGCCGGCCATCCGGACGGTCGGTACGCTCCGGCTGTGTGTAAAACAAATAACGTCGCCCTTTCCATTCCACCGAGCGGCAACTGAAGCCATTAAATTCCATCGAGCCGATGAGCACTCGGTCGCTTTCCTCCGTGTATGGTCCTTCGAGCCGCTTAGCGCTCGCGTAAATCGTTCCCGACACGATATAAGGATCGTGAAACTCCGACCTGGCTCCGTAAGGGTGACCCGTCAAGCAAATCATCCACCAGCGACTGTCGAGGTAGAAAACATCCGGGACTTCGACTACACCGTATCCCTTGGGCGTGAAGACCGGCGGCTCGTGCGTCCAATTGATTAAATCGCGCGAGCGCACGTGCGCGATGGCGGCAGTATCCACAAGCTCTTTGGCCGGAAGTGCCGCCGCGTAGAAACCGTGGAACTCCCCGGTTTTCGAATTCCGTTGAATGATCAGATCACGACAATCACCACTGGCGTACCAGCGCGGGTCTGGCAAGATGACGGGTTCCGGGTGTTTTTTCCAGTGAATCGTGTCTTCCGAAGTGGCGAGGCAGATGCGCTGGACTGTTCCTTTCTCGCGCAAAGTGCGCGCCGTGTAATAAAGGTAATACCGTCCCTCATGCTCATACGTGCAGCCGGTCCAGAGTTCATTATCATCAAGGCTCCCGGCCGGCCCGGGGTGAAGCGCCACCGGCAGCTCCCTCCAGTTGATGAGATCGGTAGTCACAGCGTGGCCAAGCGCGCCGTCATCTTCGTCGGGCCGCTTGCTGCCCGGACGTTTTTTTTGCAGATGGATCATATGCACTTCGTCGCCGCGCGTGAAGTACCACGTATCCCAGACGTAGAGCCCCGCGGGGTGGTAATTGAGCGCGCCGTTGGGGGAGCTGAGGCCCTCTTCTTGTTGTTGCCGCGCATTCAACGTTGGCAAACTACCCGCGTCCGTTCCTGAACCGACAGTCTTCGCTGAGAGCGGAGCAGCGGCGACAGATTGTAGGAAATTTCGTCGGTTCATTAGGTTAATCTGGACAATTAAATGGACACCAATTACACGTTCAAGCTGACCGCTTTGATGTTTGAGAACGAGCCCTTCCCTGCTTCGACGTAAAAACCAAGCCGGCCTTTTACTGGCTCGTAGCGGACGAAGTTAAGAACTAAGGCGTCGTCCAAATAAACTTCGCAGAACTGTTCCTTCGCCACCAACCGCAGTTGATATTGCCGGCCGTGAATTAACTGCAAGCGGCGAGCGTCCAGGGGCTGAAATTGAAAGACATGCGTGAACATGACGCGCTGCTCTTGGTAATCCAAAAAGACGGCGAGGAATTGGCGGAACATAAACCCGATGGCCCGTCCCTCGTCCAGCCTCAAATCGGCGCTCAAAATAAAGTTATCGGCTTCGGGGCCGCAAAAGCGCGCCGACCAGGATTTGCGAGAGGCGGCATTGATTTGTTCCTCTTTGGCCTGCCACTCTCCGGATGTGCCGAAGCGCCCGCCGACTTCATTCAGTTGGGAGGAAGTTAATTTATTAAACAACAGGGCGCCCGCCCGCCGCTCGATGAGTGGCGAATACATCGGCCGTAAAGTTCCCTGCGGCGTCACGTCGAACGTTTTGGGTGTCGTGATCGTCCCCGTCGTCCCGTCACCCCGATCTCTTCGATCGATCCTTTCACCTTGCCCGTAGAAAAGGTAACGCCTTCCCTTCCACACCACCGAGCGGCAGCAAAAGCCGTTAAATTCCATCGAGCCGATCAAGACGTTGTCGGTTCCTTCGCGGTAAGGCCCTTCAATCCGGTCGGCGCTCGCGTAGATTGTTCCCCACGTCACATAAGGATCTGTAAAATGCGCGCGCGCGCCGTATTGATGTCCTGCATTACAGGTTATCCACCATTTGCCGGCCGCGAAGAAAACGTCGGGGCATTCCACCACCGCGTGCCCTTCCGGCAGAAAAGCCGGCGGCTCGTGCGTCCAATTGATTAAATCGCGCGAGCGCACGTGCGCGATCACATTCTTCTCCACCAATTCTTTTCGTGCCACTCCGGCCGCGTAGAAACCGTGAAACTCTCCGGTCTGCGGGTGCCTTTCAATGATCAAGTCCCGGCAGTCTTCTTTGGTGTACCAGCGCGCGTCCGGCTCGATCACCGGCTCCGGGCGTTTTTTCCAATGAATGGCGTCGTCCGAAGTCGCCAAACAGATTCGCTGGTTCAACCCATTCTCCCGCCCCGCGCGCGCCGTGTAGAACATGTAATACCGTCCCTCATGCTTATACGTGCAGCCGGTAAAAGATCCAAATCATCAAGGCTGCCCGCCGGACCGCGGTAGAGCGCAATGGGAAGTTCTTTCCAGGTCAGGAGGTCGGTGGTCACGGCGTGGCCAAGCGCGCCGTCATCTTCGTCGGGCCGCTTGCTGCCCGGACGTTTTTTGCAGATGGATCATATGCACTTCGTCGCCGCGCGTGAAAAACCAAATATCCCAGACGTAAAGTCCTTCGGGATGATAGTTAAGGCCTCCGCTCGATTTGTTGACGCCTGTAGCGCGCCGATGGGCGGCGAGTTTCCCAACGCCGTCTTTGTGCGAAGCAGTTCCGCCGCCAGCGGGACACCGGCGACGGCGGCCCGCAGAAAGGGTCGGCGGCCCGTCGGCCAGTTCGATTTTTGAAGTAAGTTTTGTGATGACATGGTGCGATGAAGAGTCTTTTGCTTGACGGATGGCCGTCGCATTTCAAGCGGGGCTTTTGCCGCACAGAATTAAAAACCTGGTTTGTTTTTCGGCCTCTCGCCCCGCGTTTCATAATTGGTGGTTTCAGCGCCGGTGAGAATCGTGAATTGGCCTCTGATTGCGTACAGACGAGCGTTGCTTAAACGCACTTCGATTCGTAAAGTGCGTTCGGGGAAAGAGGCCAGACTGCGCCCTTCCTTCCAGCGCGGTTGCCAGTAAAGCGCATCGCCGGCGAAAGGCTCGCAGTCGTTGAATGCATAACCAGTCAGCGGTGTTCCGGCGCTGTCGGTAATTTGCACATGCGCTTCGCCGCCTGTGGCGGCAAGATTGATTTTCAGCGGCCCGCCCTGCCATAGCAGCGGACGAGTCCCGATTGTTCCCGGCCCTCCGGTGGATTGCAGATAAACGAAACCATCGCGGCGCATCGTGTGCTGGATGATGGCGCCGTCGCCGGGAATCGGCACCCCGTGCTCGAACTTCGTCGCGCTCGAATAAATGCGAATCCGATCTTTCTCATCGATCACCATTGAAGCCGGTTGCAGACAGCCGGCGCCGAACTCTCCCGGCTCCGCATTCGGCATGAATCGTTCGCGCAAGCCTCTTTGGAAGTGCCAGCCATTGCGCGAGTAAGCTAACTGAGCGTCTATTTTGCCGCGCCAGAATTTATGCGGCGAAGCTCCCGCGACTTCCGGCGTAACGTGGTAGATCCACAACAGGCCGATGTAAAATCCTTCGTAAAAGAAAACTGGCATGCCGTAGGCTTCAGCGAGCGGAGTGTCTTGCGCGTCAGTCTGAAGGGCTAATTCGGCGGATGAAAAATTTCGCCAATCTTTTGTCTCGATCAAAGAGATGCGGCGATCAGACCCCATTGGGCGCGTGGTGATGACGTAACTGGAGCGCACGGAATTCCAAAAGACACAACTGACGGGGTCCGGGGCTTCCGGTTGCCAAATCACCCCCTCTTTTCTTCGCCAGCGACGCCCGTCGGCGGACACCCAGAGGTAAGATTTCGCGTAATCTTTACCGAACGCGACGACCAGTCCTTTCAGGCGTTCGTCTGACGGGGCGCGCTCGTCGTAATAACACGGGCTCCACTCGTTAAATTCTTCAACGGGGAGCACCTGATGCGGGTAAGCGCGCCCCGGTAGATCGACTTCTGCGGAAAGATCCGGAACCCGCCACACGATCCCGTCTTCGCTTTCCGCGATCAGCGGATAAAGGCGTTCTCGTTTCGCGTCCCAGCCTTGATAAAGACATTGCCATTGCGCTCGTCGCGACGGATCTTTGAAAACGCTTGGGTAGCCCCAGGTGACGTTCACGTAAGGGTCAACAAAAACTGATTCAGTGACCGGCGTAGGCCGTCCGATTCGACGCTCGACATGATCCAGACGATTAAGCGGCCAATCGTCGAAAAACAGCATGGTTTTCGACGTTGCTTTCGCTTCAGATTCTTTTTGTTCCGTTTGCAATCGCTGGGTCGTGGTTTTCGCCGCGACACGTTGATCGGCCCTCAAAGCGGCCACACTCAGAGCAGCGCTTTGCAAGGAATTTACGATAAAGAATCTGCGCTTCATCGCCACGGTATAGTGAAAGAAAGAGACGTTGAGTCGATTTGTTGTCAGATCATGGAAAGACCGAGATTACGAAAATGTGCGCTTCCCTCATTCGCAAAAACACCCCACTGCCCTTTCGGCAGGTTGTACATCCGAGTGCTCATCGCCACTTTCCCGCCGGCGTAAACAATGCCGATTGTGCCGTCAACCAAAACGGTGAGATCAATCGGCTGATTCGACGTCAAATCAATTGAACGTTCCAAGTCCAGCATGAACGCTCCGTCGGCGCTTGTAATCGGATGTGCGTCTCCCGCACCGCGCGGCCACATGTCAAAGACCAGTCGATTGCTTTGCGGCTCCAGCCGGATGTAGTAAGCCCGGTCGTAATCGTCACTGGCTCTGAGCATCAGACCGCACCCCTTAGTGCCTTTCTCATATTCGATTCGCGTTTGGATTTTGCACCTCTCAGGCATCATTCCTTCCGCCCCCACGCAGCCGAAAGACCCGGGCGCGACGACGCGCACATCGTTACGCCCGGTTTTAATGTTGCCGACGCCTTTCTCAAACTTAAACGGCACTTGGCGGTTGAACGCTCCATCGACGGTTTTAGGAATCGAGACCGAAAGCTCGCCGTCCGTTTCCTGATGAATCTCATGCACCACGAGATTTCCGCCCCAATGCCACCGGTAATAATCTTTGCTTTCCTGCCTCGTCGGGTCCCAGCCGAAAATGAATCGTCGCTGCCCGTCTGAAGCGGTTTTGGCGGCATAAAATGCCCGCGCGTCGAAATTAGGATTCTTCGGCACAAGCCATGGCCCCTTCAGAGACCTGCTCATCCGGTAATGAGTCCGGACTAAATCGGTAAATTCGGAGAACACTAGATACCACCAATCACCGATCTTGAAGAGATCCGGGCACTCGTGCGTGAAGTACAAATCGGGCGCCCAAAATGGTTCGCGGACTTCCCATTTGACCAAATCCTTCGACGCACAAAGCGCCGTGCAGCCGCGCCGGCGCGGAATGCCGGTCTTGAACCTGGCGGCGAGCAACATCCAGTATTCTTTGGTCTCATCGTTCCAGAAAACAAAAGGATCGCGCCAGTCATGCGGTTCGTATTTGTCCGCAGGGGCGTAAAAAGTATCCGCCGGAACTTTTCGCCACCGCAGCAAATCGTCGCTCACCGCGTGCATCACCGCCTGCTCGGGTTTACCCGCTTTGCGGAAATGCGGATTATGTCCGGTGTAGAAAATGTGGTACTGACCATTGGCTTCAATCACCGACCCGGTAAACACAAACAAGTCTTGCTCGGTCTTAGTGCCGCGCGCAGCACTTCGCCGTGCTCGGCGTAATTAACGAAATCATTTGTGCTGATGAGATACCACGGCGTGCCTTCGCCGTGTTTCGGCACGTCGCGCCAATCGAGCAGGTAAAAAAGCTGAAATTTGTCTTTGGCGTAGAAAGGAATGAAATCGGCGGCCCAGGCGTTCACCGGACGGTAGAAGAAATCTCTTGAAGTGGCGTCTGGGGTGGTAGCGGCTCCCTGCTGCGCCCCTGTTTGTTCCGCTGGAATGAACAAACCGTTAGCGGATGTACTCGAATTCGGGAACTCCGTGCCGTTAACTCTCAAGTTCGGCCATTGCGTTGCACCGATCATTGAAGTCGCGCCTGCCGCGTGCAAAAATTTTCGCCGGTTCATTTAAGTTCTCCTCAAGGTTGATGTGATTCCAGTGATACGACTGAGACGCGACTCGCCCGATCGAGTTTTCTCTCGGCTATTTTTCAACAAACGATAGAAGGATTTTGATTACTTTCTTCCGCGCACGTCGATATAAACCGCCGCGAGCACGACCAGACCTTTGACGATGTACTGGAGCGAGAAATGCACTCCCGCCTGATTTAACCCCTTATCGAGGATGCCGATGATGATTGCGCCGATCAAAGTGCCGTACATCGTCCCGATGCCGCCTGTAAAACTCGTCCCACCGACAACGGCCGCCGCAATCGCGTTCAGTTCAAACCCGACGCCCGAGGCCGGCTCCGCCGAGTACAGTTGTGAGGTGTTGATCATCCCGGCAATTCCGGCGAGCAATGAACAGATGACGTACACCATGATCTCCGTGCGGGCTAATCTGATGCCGGTAAAACGCGCCGCTTCTCGATCACCGCCCATCGCATACAGATGTTGTCCGAAGCTCGTGCGGTGCAGCAGAATAAAGGCGAAGACGAAGATCACGATCATAATCAGCACGGGCACAGGGATCACTCCGAAGAGCCGCTCATTGCCGAGGGCTAAAAATATCTTTTGTTGGTCGGGCACTGGCATGGGGCGAGATTCATTGAAGCGAAAAGCCGCTCCGCGCGCGACGAGCATGGTGGCGAGCGTGATGATAAAGGGCGGCATTTTTGTTTTCGCCGCGCAGACTCCGTTGACGGTTCCGAAGATTGCGGCCACGCCGAGTCCGGCGAGCACGGCGAGCAGTAATGTTTGGACGCTCTGCTCTGTTTGATTGCCCTGATTCAACACGTAAACCGTCGTCGTCCCGACGAGAGCCAGCACCGCTCCGACCGAAAGATCAATGCCGCCGATGAGAATCGTTAAGGTGATGCCGAGGGCGATGATCGCATTGACGGAAATCTGCTGCACGAGATCGAGCAGATTCTCCGCCGTGAGAAAGCCCGGCACCCACACCCCAAAGAGTGCGAGCAAGACGACGAGGGCGGCGAGCAGCGCGGCGAGCTGCCTAAATGTTTTCATTAACTTCAGCCCCCGTCAGTTGCGCCATGATTTTTTCCGGCGTCAATTCTTCGTTCATCTGTGTGTCGATGATTTGCCCCGCCCGGTAGAGCGCGATGCGGTGCGACATGCCCATCACCTCCGCCAGATCGGAGGAAATCATCAGCACGGCCATGCCGTCCTCGACGAGCGTGCCGATGATGCGAAACATTTCCTCGCGCGCACCACGTCAACGCCCCGCGTCGGTTCGTCCAAAATGAGAACTTTGGGACGGATTTCCATCCAGCGCCCGACAAGCGCCTTTTGCTGATTGCCTCCGGAAAGATTGCCGATGTTGTGCTCGGGGTGCGCGGCTTTGATTTTGAACCCGCTGATCGCTCGGTTGACGATCTCCTGCCGCTTGCGGTAATCGGGCATCCCCCAGGGATTCCACCGCTCGGTCCACGGAAGGGCTAAATTGAAGGCCAGCGATTGATTCATCACCAACCCTTCCCGACGACGGTCTTCAGAGACCAGCACGATTCCGGCATCAATCGCATCGCGCGGACCGCGGATCGCAATTGTTTGGCCATCGACCAGAATTTCGCCTCCGTCGAGCGGGTCAATGCCGAAGATGGCGCGCGCCAGTTCCGTGCGGCCCGAGCCGACGAGTCCGGCGACGCCAAGGATTTCACCGTATTGCAGTTTGAAGCTCACGTCATTGATATAAGAGTTACGCAGATTCCGCACTTCAAGAGCGATTTCGCCGGGACGGTGAGCCGGCCGGTGAAAATAATCGACGATGTCACGTCCGACCATCCATTCAACCAGTTTGCGCTGATTAATGGCTGAAGCGAACTGCGTTCCGACGGATTGTCCATCACGCAGCACCGTGATGCGATCGGCCAGCCGAATGATTTCTTCAAGGCGGTGTGAGATGTAAATGATGCCGACGTCAGCCGAGCGCAGGCGGTTGAGCGTATCAAAAAGCGCCTCCGTTTCAGATTCGGAAAGCGATGACGTCGGCTCATCGAGAATGAGAATGCGCGCCTCAGAAGAAAGCGCGCGCGCGATTTCAACCAATTGCCGCTGCGCCACACTTAACTCAGAAACAGGCGTGCGGACCCGCTCGATTTCCCGCAAGCCGAGTTTATCCACAATCGCTTTGGCCTGCCGGTAGATTTGCTGTCGGTTAATTAGCCCGTGGCGTGACGGTTCTTTGCCGAGAAAAATATTTTCCGCAATCGAGAGGTTGGGCGTAAGCGAAAGCTCTTGGTGGATGACCCGGATGCCGTAACGATCGGCATCGGTTACTTCGTTGATCCTGACCTCCTGCCCATCGATCCGAATGGTTCCGGCGTCCGGCGTATAGACGCCGGCCAGAGTTTTGATGAGCGTGGATTTGCCGGCGCCGTTCTCGCCCAACAAGGCATGAATTTCGCCGCTTTGTAAATCAAAGCTCACGTTCTGCAAAGCGTTCACGCCGCCAAACGTTTTGGTGACTCCTTCAACTTCGAGCAGTGGAGTACGGGCGACCGCCGTTGGTATCATGAGCTCACTGTTTCAAAAACGATTCCGCATTGTTTTGGTTAACCAGCTCAACTCTGATTTTGACATCCTTTTCCACGGGTTTATTGTCCAGATGCGTGTAAGCCAATTCGCCCGCGCGCTCGCCGATCTCTCGCGGAAATTGTGCCGATGTCGCGAGCATTTTTCCGTTCCTGATGGCGTTCACGGCCTCGGTCGCTCCGTCAACCGCCACCACCTTCACGCCCTTTAACTTATTGGCCGACTCTAGGGCGGAGATGACGCCCAGGGCGCTCGGATCGTTAATCGCAAAGACGGCGTTCAAGTCGGGATGACGGCCGATGACATCACGCATGACAGGTCTGGAGCTCTCCGTCGTCCCTTTAACTTCTTGGACGTCGATGATCTGCATGTCGGGGTACTTCGCTAAGACTTCTTTGAAACCGGTGACCCGGTCGATGCAGGCTTTATTGGTCGAAAGTTGGAGGACCGCGATTTTGGCAGGTCGCACGGAATCTGCCAGGGCTTGGGCCACCAAGCGACCCGCCTCGACGTTATCTGATGCCACCGTACTCAAAGCCAAATCCTGATCTTTGACCGGGGCATCCACAATAATAATGGCGATGCCCTTTTCTTTCGCCTGATTCAAACTGCCCCGAATCCCCTCCCAATTAACCGGATTGATAAAGATCACCGAAGCGCCTTTAAAATTAAATCCGAAATGTCGTTTTTCTGTTTGAGGCTGCTCCACTGGGCATCCAGAGTGACCAACGTATCGCCGTGGGCATCGACGACTTTTTTCAATCCCTCATTTAAATCCACGAAAAAGGGATTATTCATCGACTGAAAACTGACGCCGATAATTCGCCCGCGATCAGCGGAGGAAGCAGAGGTTTGCCCTTCACTGCTTGACCTGCCGTCAGGGTGGCCGTTGCCACTACCGCTGTTGTTGCAAGCGACAAGCGACAATCCCAGCACGAGGGTGGCGAAAACTACAGGTAATTTGTTGATCATAGCACTCGTGTTTGTCGGACGAGCATGCCCCTTTAATGATCGGCTTCGGGGAGGCTGATCGGCTCAATCGAGCGCCTGTTTATCGCTCGGAATTAGAAGTAAAACTTAATCACTAATTCCACAATACGCCGTCCGCGCTTTGTTTGAATCTTGCCAAAATTGTCTAAAGTGTTTTGCGTGAATTGGAATCCGGCCGTCGGGTCGCACAGGCCGTTAGCGAGGCCTCCAGAACCGTTCCTGATGCCGTCAACTCGGGCAACACAATCGGTGTCAAGCGCTAGATTGATTCCGCTGGCATACGCCTGGTTAAAGATGTTGAAGAAGCCAGCACGAAATTGGATGCGCCTTGCGCCGTCGCCACTCAGCGCAAAATTCTTAAAGAAAGTGATGTCATGATTCCACCGGTTCGGGCCGCGGATGTAAAAGGGTGAGATGGTCGATCCGCTTTCGCCCAAGGACGGAATGGAAATCGCACTGATATCGAATATTCTTTCGTTAAGGCCTCCGTTGTTTTCGATCTTCGGATTTCGAGAGAACAAAGGGGCTATGCCGCCGGCCACTCCGCTGCTGCCATTGAAAGCATCAGTTCCGAAGTAGGCCAGACTAGTCGTCGGGTCATTGATTCCGCCGCCGGTAAAGCGCAACACGATCGGCGTCCCGCTTTGAAATGTGGTAATGCCGGACATCTGCCAACCGTTGAATACGCCTCTCGTCACAGCGTTATCGAGGAAGCCGCGCGCGCCGTTCGGCAAATAGTTGTAGGACACGTTGAAGATATGCGTGCGGTCGAAGTCGAGGACGCCGTAGCTGCGCCCGCGCGTGTCAATCGGGTCAACTTCGCCCGAGGGAGTTTGCGTGCCCAGCACTTTGGAGAAAGTGTAAGTCGCAAAGTACTGCAAGTTTTTCCCCAGTTGTCGGCTGAGCGTCGCCTGTAGTGAATGGTAGGCTGAAGTCGAAGTGTTTTGAATCAGCCGGATCACTTCCAAGTCCGGGTACGGTCTAAATCTGTTGAGCGTGAGGGCATCAAGCGCGGAGCGTTGAATAGGATTCGACAAATCCAACTGCGCCGCGGGCCTGCCCTGCGTGGCGTCGCCGGGGTCGGTGATCGACCCGTTTAATAAAGTCCCCGGCTGAATGACGTTGATTCGTTTGAAGTTGAACAAATGCCGCCCGAGCGTACTGACATAGCCGACCTCCAAAATGTTTCCGAAAGGTAGCCTTTTGGCGACTGACAAACTCATCGTCGCGCTTCGCGGCGTGGTATTCGAATCGGGATCGGGCGAATCGATCTGGAAGATGCCAACGCGTTTACTGAAATCAAGCAGTGGCAACCGGTTGAGCGACAAATCGTTGACGTTGTCACTGAAGAATTGGGCGCCGTCAAAGGCATTGATGACAGCCTTTCTCTGGCCGAACGGCGGGCCGAAGAGTGTCGGATTGATAATGTTTATGCCCGCCAAACGATTGTAGAAGAGACCCGCTCCGCCGCGGATCACAAAGTCGCCGGTTCCACCTATTCCAAGCAAAACCGAGACGAGGCGCGAGAAACGGAGCGTGATTTGGCAGAACGCTTTTCGGGATCTCGCCTTTCCGAGCGGAAAGCACCGCGTTCGGATTGTCCAGATTGTTGTTGAGGTAGGCCCGGCGCCGCGCACGTATTTACTCGGATCAAACAAAGTACCCAGTCCATTGCGCTCATAAATATTGGGGAAGTAAGCCACGCGCATCGTACTCCAGGGTGAGATTGGGGCGTACCTTCCAGGAGTCTTGCGCAAAGCCTTCGATATTGTAGGCGCGGAAGTGGGCGGTGGGCGACAGGGTCGAGTTGAAAACCGCGACGGGCCGGCCGACGAGTAAATCGCCGAAATCGTTCGGGTCGCGTTTTGATTCCACGGGCCGCCGATGACGAGCGCCCCGGCAGCATCATCTTGCGTGTTGCGAGTATTGTTTATTTGCTCGATCAGGCCACCGAACTTGAATGTGTGACTGCCGGCGACTTTGGTCAAATTGTCCGTCACCGAAAAGCTTTCGTTAACGGACAGGATCGGGTTGCTGATGCCCGACCAGAGGCTTTCCCAAACCGGCTTTTGCCCCCAGCTATAGATCGCCGGCGGTGCGTTCGTTTGCTTGCCGAAGGGAAGTTGCAGGTTGCCGATACCGAGCGCGTCCAGATTAACTCTTTCGGAGGCCGCGTAATTGTAATTGAGATTGAGCTGAGAGGCGCTCACAACTAATTCGTTCGTCATCGTCGGGTTGAAGACGCTCGTCACATTCAAAGAGGCCGATTGCCCGCGATTCGTTCCTTGCGTTTGCGATGGAAGCTCGAAGGTAGAAGTGTTATTGAGGCCGAAGGCGCTCGATTGCAGTTCGGACTCGCGTGCCAAACGGAGGTAAGCCGAGTGTTTATCGCTAATCTTAAAATCGAAGCGCGCCTTGGCGTCAATGCGATTGATGGGTTGTACGACGGAAGCGAAATAGTTGTAGTTTTTGTCAGCGGCGGGAGTGAAGTTCGGCAGCGGAAATAACCCGAGTAACACTTTGCCGACCGGGTCAACGTACGGCGTCAGATTATTGTTCGGCGCAATGCCACCCGCATTGGGCACGCTTCCCAGCAGACCCGGGATGGTGACCGCGCCGGCTTGGTAAAGATTCGCGCCACTCGCGTTGCCGTAGATGCCGCCGGGGAGAAACTCGCTGTAGTCGCCTTCGCGCTGCTTGAGTGTTGGGACGATTCCCGTTTTAATCCCCGCATCAAACAATTGGCGTTGAACTTCATAACCGAAGAAAAAGAAAGCTCGGTCCTTACCCTTCCAGATAGTGGGACCGCCTTCGCCGAAGCGCGGCAGGTAAATAGGCCCGCTCAAATTGCCGCCCGGGTAATTGAATTTGCTTTTCGGTCGCGGGCTGACCGGGGTTCCATCCTCTTTGTACCCGAGGATAGACCTTTCACGCTGGTTGGCTTGCAGTTGGTAGGGCCGAGTGTAGTAGTAAAGGGTGCCGTGAAAATCGTTGCCGCCGTTTTCGTCAGGGCGGTGATTTGGACGGCGCTCGAGCCAAACTCGGGAGCGTAGTTGCTCGTTTGAACTTTGACCTCCTGCACCATGTCATTATTGAGCGTGATAATCGTTCCGTTATTAGTGCTCGTGTCGAGAACGCGCGACCCGTCGATGCTGACATTATTGCTCGTCCCGCGTTGACCGTTGACGCTGTATGCGGCCGTGGCATTGGCGCCCGTTGTGAATGAGTTAACCTCTAAAGTCTCCGCATCCGGTGCCACGACGCCGGGCAGTATGCGCAGCAATTCCAAACTGTTGCGACCGACCAAGGAGAGGTTTTCAATTTGCCGGGCGGTGATGACGTTTGATTTTTCACCGGTCTCGGTCTGAATCTGTTGGATGTTGTCTGAAGTGACCACCACTGTTTCCGACGCGCCGCCCAGTTCCAGCGTGACGTCCTGCCCGCGAGTATCACTCGGGCTAAGGGTCAAATCATTTTGCACGTAGGTCTTAAAGGATTGACCTTCCACTCTCAATGTGTAAATACCAGGCTCGAGAGACGTGAAGGTATAACTTCCCTCATCGCCCGTTGACACTCGCCGCTCGGCATTTGTTTGGCTGTTGATAAGTGTCAAAGACGCGTTCGGCACGGCGGCTCCGTTCGGGTCTTTCACCGTGCCGCGCAGCGTTGCGCTGCCCGTCGTTTGCCCTAAAGAATGGGGAACGGCAACAACAAGCATGAATAAGAGGCACAAAGACAACATCCGCATTAAAGGCGCGTTATTCCCACCGTCTCTTAGAATTTTGATCGATGAGATAGACCAGACAGATTTTGCCATGACAAGGAACCTCCCTTTCTGTTGCGCGCGTGTTCCGACCCGACCAGACACTTACTTTAAAGGGCAGAGCTAAAATGACGTTTTAAGGCCATACCCTGAATGGCTATGACCTAAATAACCGAGAAGCTGCCGGTCAAGTCAAATGGAGTTTCCTCCACCGGCAACAAAAAACCGGATGACGTCTAACGCGCAGTTCTTTGTGAATCGTGCTTGCGATTGGCAACACAAGATTGCTTCGCTGATTTTTTACTTTGTTGTAGTTATAAGCACAATCGGGTGCTTTGTTGTGGCTCTATACAAAATTTTTAGCAGCGACTTTAGTTTTTGTCAATACTTTTATTTTTTAGTTTGTTTTTATTCGAACAAATTGACGGTATGATTTCAATAAAGCTATTTTCCGCGCAAGCGGTAGTCGAAGATTAGGGGCGCAGATTATTTTGGCGATGAGGATCGCTTTGGTGGAGATTTTCAAACCCAGAGGTGAAAGGAAATAATCAGGCGGTTAAGGCCAAAGAGAATCTGTTGGTAAGAACGAGACTCAAAGCTCCGAGCAGCGAAGGTTGCTCGCCGAGGGTGGAGGCGATAATCGGGACGGGTGTTAACCCGCGGGTTATATTTCTCTCAACCATTTCGTTCAGCGCCGGGGCAATGAGAGGCCAGGCGCTGGCGATAGTCCCGGTCACGATAACCACTTCAGGGCTGAGACCGACGATGAGATTGATAATGCCGATGCCTAAATAATAGGCGGTCTGTAAAATTGCGCTTCTCGCCGCCTCCTCGCCTTCTTGCGCACGCTTGATTAAT
>JBBJMB010000331.1:0-3846 GCA_037719755.1 Pyrinomonadaceae bacterium | reverse complement strand
GAGAAGGTATCGCCCTGTACGCCGGGCACGAGAAAAACGAATGACTCAATCTGCCGACGGTTCCCGCCCACCTGGAGCGGAAGTTCTTTGATGACCTTTTCCTCAAGCGAGGTCGCCACCTCGGCTTGCGTGGTGTTGATCTCAACCGCCAAGCTTTGCACCTCAACCGATTCCGTAACGTTTCCAATCGTGAGCGGCACATCCAAAACCACCGCCCCTCCGAACACGAGCTGCACGCTGTCGCTGGTGCTCACCTTAAATCCACTTTTCTCAACCGAGACACGGTAAGTGCCCGGCAGCAGTGACGCAATGCGGTATTCTCCGTTTTCCTGGCTGATGGCCCGCGTCGTCGTTCCGTTCTCAGCATTAGTTGCGGTGACCTGTGCGTCCGGGATTCCGGCCCCGGCAGAATCTGAGATAACCCCGGAGATGGTTCCGGTGTTCGTCTGTGCCTCAACAACGTGAAAGTGTGAGAGGCTCAAGAGAAGCAATACGGCTAGGGCGAGCATAGCCATTTTATGTTCCTGCGACTTCATCGGTTGATCCTCCATCTGGCCACTGCCAGGGTGCAGCAGAAGTCTAATACTCATACTTCGGTCGGGGAACAAGCTATCCTTACAGCTTGTGCGAAGCGGGCTATTTACATGCCTGAGCGGTGTCTTTGGTGAAATAGTTGTTGCCTTGATATGTGTAACTTGATGTGTGTAAAGGGATGAGCCGGACACCTCAAGCGCTCAATAAATTGAACTTTGAAGAGCGATCCCTCACTCAAGCTGTGATTTGAAATCCTTGAATGCACCATTGTTGTTTAAGCGTTCAGCTAGCTCGAAGAGCTTTATTCACGCCAAACTAACAAACGAACAATCTGATGTGTTATGTTCACCATGGTGAACCAAGTGCATATATCCGAACAGATGGCGTAGCATAGAGTGCTCGGGATTCTTCTGTCAACGAAATACTTTGGAGTGCTTGAGAAGGATTACTGTGACTTTTATTGAAGAGCACAGAAGTGTCGAACAAACGATTTAGAGTATTTCTGGACCACGGCGCAGCCCGCATCGTAGGTGCAGAGACAGTCTTTGACCAATCTTCGCCACGTCATTTTCCGGTCAAGCGACCAGCGTTGGAAACCGTATTTCGATCTCATCAATCTTGATTGAGCCGTCAGGAGGTACAAAATGGCCATCGGCATCGGAGTTAATTCTTGGGTTTGGACTTCACCCTTCACCACCGCATCAACCGACATTATGTTCAAGGCCGCAGAGATGGGATTCAATTCATTCACAATCGCCGTCGAAGATCCGTCCCTGATAGAGCCGGACAAAATAAAAAGCGTTCTTCAGCAAACCAACCTGCGGCCTTTTGTTTCCGGCGCGTTCGGCCCAACCAGAGACTTGACGCATGAAGAACCAAAGTATCGACAGGAAAGTTTAGATTACATTCATGCCACTTTAAAATTGTGTGAAAAATGGGGGGCCAATCTGATGGTCGGCCCGGCGTATTCCGCCGTCGGGAAGCGCCGGCGAGTCTCCGCAGAGCAAAAGCGGATTGAATGGGAGCGCGCGGTGGACGAACTGCGCGCGGCGGGCCGCATGGCCGCAGATCACGGCGTGGTGCTCGCCCTTGAGCCGCTCAACCGTTTTGAGACCGACCTGATTAATACTGCGGAACAAGTCGTGCAACTCGTCCGCGATGTAGATGATCCGTCAGTGAAGATTCATCTTGATACGTTCCATATGAATATAGAGGAGAAGGATATCTACCGGGCGGTCACGCTGGCGGGCCCCGATCTCGTTTACGTGGATGCAAGTGAAAGCGACCGCGGGGCGCCCGGCTCAGGACAAGTCGATTGGGAAGCCTTGGCTCAAGCATTAAGGGAAATAAATTATGCGGGCGATTGCGTGATCGAGTCATTCACGCCGGAATGCCAAACCATCGCAGCGGCCGCGGCCATCTGGCGTCCCTTAGCCCCTTCACAAGATGCGTTGGCGCAAGACGGCCTGAAGTTTCTACGCCAGTTATTTGAAATCAAATAAATATAAGCGTGATAAGTACGCCGGATAGCCGGTCGGCGCCGGAGGGTTTTTGCCGTCAGTCGGAAATGGCCGGTTGAATCGGTACTTACTCGTAGCGCAGCGACTCGATCGGGTCCATGCGTGCGGCGCGGAGGGCGGGCCACAGTCCGCTCAGCAAACCCACAAAGACGAGAATCGCGGTGGCGATCAACAGCACATCGGCGGACAAAAGCAAGTGAATGTCTGTTTGACGTGAGGCGTCGTCTAAAAGGTCCGCGAGAAAGGGGCGCGAGCCGATCAGCGAAACAAGGCCGTAGGAAAGCAGCACGCCAAGCGCGCCGCCCATAAAAGTGATGGCCATGCTTTCCAGCAGGAATTGGAACATGATGTTGCGCCGGGTGGCGCCGAGAGCTTTGCGCACGCCGATCTCGCGCGTCCGCTCCGTGACCGACACCAGCATGATGTTCATCACGCCGATGCCGCCGATCATCAGCGTCAACGAGCCGACGAAGCTTAAGATAACTTTCAAGCCGTTGGTGATGCCGTTGATCACGCGGTTATTTTCCGCCGAATCCATAAAATTGAGGGCGCGCTCGTCGCGCGCGTCAAAGCCGTGGCGCGCCGCGAGCACCTCGCGCACTTGCTTCATCGCGCGCTCGTGTTGCAGCGGGTCTGTGGTCTGAAAAACTAAATTATCCACGTAGTCTTGCACCCACAAAGCTTTGACCGTGGTGTAGGGAATGAAAACGCAGTATTTGTCGGGCGAGTAGTAAGAGGACATCTGCACTTTGTCGAGCATCACTCCGACCACGTCAAAGGAGAGGCCTTTGATGCGGATCGTTTGCCCGACGGCCGGGTTTGTCCCGAAAAGCTGGCGCGCCACTTCCACGCCGACGAAGGCGACGCGGCGCTGCTTCTCGACATCTTCGGCGTTAATGAAGCGCCCGGTCTCCACCGCTTCGCTGCGCATAATGCCGTACTCGGGCGCGATGCCGCGCACGTTAGCGGATGTTTGCCGGTTGCCGAAACCGATGGACAAATACTCCACGTATTCCGGGCTCGCGTACTTGATGAGTCCTAATTCTTTCACAGCCTCGGCATCGTCCTCCTTCATTCTGACGGGCTTGCCGGCGCGCTCGCCGCCGGCCTGCATGCTGGTCTGGCCGTTCCAAACGACCACCGTGCCGTCGGAAAAAGCGCCGCGAAAGCCTAACATCAGCGCGCGGTGAAAGCCGTTGCCGTAGGCCATCAAAAGCACCACGGTGACGATGCCCCACGCGATGCCGAACATCGTCATCAACGCGCGAAAGCGGTGGCTGACGAGCGAGTGAATCGCTTGCAAAATGATTTCTTTGATAATCAAAGGTTGCTTTCCGTACCCATCATCAATGCGGCCAAAATGTCCGACAATCTTCTCGATTGTCGTTCGGCCCCGTGAGAAAGCAAGCTTCGCAGCTTGGCATGACCGCGACAATCTAAAGATTGTCGGACTTGTCTGCAGGTCATCGACAGCGAATCCACGTTCCCTACATCTCATATCGCAACGCTTCAACCGGCACCATCTTGGCGGCCTGCCGCGCCGGGTAGGTCGCGGCCGCGACGCCCACCAGCGCGAGGGCGAAAATCGAAAAAACAGCGATCTGCCACGTGACGATCATGCCTGCGAAGCGAGACGGCATCGGCGCCAAGTTAACTAACTGGCAGAGGCCGTAGCCGAGCCCGAAGCCGATGAGGCCGCTGATTAATGTGAGCAACAAACCTTCGATAAAAAACTGAAACATGATGTTGCGCCGGGTGGCGCCGAGAGCTTTGCGCACGCCGATCTCGCGCG
>JBBJMB010000330.1:0-3847 GCA_037719755.1 Pyrinomonadaceae bacterium | reverse complement strand
TGTAAAGCTCCTCCCACAAATCCGTGTTGCGCGTCAGCACGGCGTAAGTGGCTTTCGCGCGACGCCCGCTCAGTTGCTTGTTGTAGTCGTCGTTACCGACCGGGTCGGCGTGCCCGAAAAGCGAGAGCGGGGCCTCTTCGTAGGTCTCCACCAGCTTCCCCAGGTCGATCAACTCCTCTTTCGCCTCCGGACGGACGAACGAGGAGTCGAACTCGAAGCGTATGTCGTCCATACGCCAACAGGCGATGGGCTGAAGGCCGTCACGAATCGTATTCTTTTCCTGCTCGGTGGCGGGGCCGACGAGGACGGGGAGTCCCGCGCGGGGCGGATGCCCGGAGGCCATTCCTCCGCTGGAAACGAGATGTACATCAGCTGCAGGGGGTTTGCTCGACATAGCATCTCTCGATTGCTCGTAAAATTGGCCGGAATAATTAAAGTCCGGGTGAGGCTCTAGTAGTCCATCACACTCAAGATGATGAGTTGAGAGTTCAACCTTTTGGGTTGCCGATGTCTTAGGAAAACAAGCTCAAGCTTGAACTCTCAACCTCAAATTCAGCGTGACGCACTACTAGCAGCCGTGGACTTCCAGCAGCTTGGCTTGCGTGGCGGCGTCGGCCACTCCGCTCGGACGCCCGCCCTTGGGAACTAAGTCGTGGTCGCGCTGAAACTCTTCGATGGCGGAACGAAGTTCGTCTTGGTCACGCTCGGTGTCGGCCGGAGGCACATAATAGCCCAGGTTGTTGAGCCGCGCTTCCAGGCCGGAGTTTTCTGCCACCGGATCGAGATAGCCAATCAAAACGGAAAATTCCTTGTCGACGATGTTCAGTTTAGCTATCTCCACCGTCGGCAGGATGAGTTGTTCGATCTGACCGTCGCCGTTAGTGACGAGGTGTTCGGACTTGCCTTCCACCTGAAGGTCACACTCCGTCTCGGCCAGCGGCTTGCGGGAGTAATTTTGAATCACGATGCGGAGCATCAGCCGTTTGATGGGCATCACAAAGCGATGATTCTTACCGGTCGGGCGCGCTTCTTTTTTGAACTGTTTGTCGGGAACGAACAAACTGTCGCCGGGGAACAGCACGTTCGGGTTTTTGCGCAGGTTCTTCAGCTCTGCGTTACGCGGGTGATTCCAGATCGTCAGAAAGTTGAGGAAGCCGAAACGTCGGGCGATGCGCGTGGCGTGCTCGCCTTGCTTCACAATGTGAGTTGTCGACATCGCTCCTCTGCTCAAGATGGTCAAGGGCGCTCGCGGCGGGTGGCGTATCAGCGCCGGTACAATAGCCCCTTCGCAAGTTGAGTGTCAAGAAATTCAAGAAACGCAAATCCAAGCTCTCAAGCCAGCAGCAACCTCAGCAGATAACCGGCCATCACCATCCAAAACAGAATTGTGTAAGTCCGCTCGCTCATCTGCCCGACGAAGCGGCGTCCGATCAGCGTGGCCAACGGCATCAGCGGAAGCGCGCAAAGTACGATCAGCCATGAGGTGGAATCAAGCAGCGCATTTTGTGTGAAGATCGTCGCCTTCACCGCATCGCCGGCGAGCGAGACGGCGGATGCCGCGCCGACCATGTAACGTCGATCAAATGCCATGTTACGCAGCGCGATGCCCTTCAGGGGACCGGCGCTGCCGGAGAAACCGGAAGTCGCCCCGGCGCAAAAAGCAAGCAGCGGGGCGGAGCGGCGCGCGGTCGAAAACAATTGCATGCGTTCGGTGAGAAAAGTCGCGCTGAGAGTAATGATCACAACTAAGCTGACTCCGCGCGCTGGCGCGTTAATCAACAACTGCGCGCCAATCGCCGAACCGATCACGGTCAACACCAACACGCCTGCGACGGCTCGCCACGGGATGGTCTGACGATAGGCGATCACTTTGACGATATTGTTGCCGCCCAGCAGCAAGGACGAAACCGCGATGCCCTCTTTGGGACCGAGCAGCAAACCCAAAACGGGCACTAAGATTAACGAGCCTCCCATTCCGGCTGATGCGGACAACACAAAAGCCAGTGCGGCACTCAACAAAGCTAAGATGACCATTGCCTGACCTGTGCCCTCACTTGAAACGTGCAACTTCGCGTCGCATCAGGTAACGCTGTTCAAGCACTTGACATGTCTGAGCCTGAAATTTTGCGGGCGTGGCCGCCGTCGTGAATCCAACGGATTGGCAAGCGAGCCGCGTTCGGTTACTCCAAATCGTCGATGCGGATCTTCATCCGCTGAAAGATGCGGCGGTCGTCGTCCGTCAGTTCAAGCTCGGCGGGTTCCGCCTCCGGCGACATCGCCTCGGCGGCGGTTTTGTGCTCGCGCAGGCCGATGTCCAACCGAAGAGTTAAATCAAGTTCGTAACCAATGGCGCGCAAGCGAGCGATGGCGTCCGCCACCTCAAAGGATTTCTCCACCGCGGAATTAATGGCGGCGCAAAAATCTCGGACGATTTGTTGAGCTTCCTCGTTGAGTTCCAAAACTTGATGACCTAACGGAAATTTTCAGGCGCTGAAAGTTTACTTGAAAAGTTTACTTGAACTCGCGAATGCTACGCGCGCGGGCGGGCTTTGGTCAAATGCCGCTCGACTGCGCGCCAAAGGCCTTAATTGCGACCCTTAGCGGGCCTGTGTTAGGCTTTTGATCGCTTGAACCTCAACCAGTCACGTTTCCAGTCGACAACACAGAAGAGAGCTGCATGGGCGCTAAGATTAAAGCAGAAGAGCGACGCGAGCGCTTTGAGACCACTTCGGGCGTTGAGCTGGCAAACGACTTTAATCCTGAAAACACGATGCCGCCGGATTACGCGCGCGACCTCGGCGAGCCCGGCGAGTTTCCTTTCACCAGAGGCGTGCGGCCCCATATGTACCGCGGGCGTTTCTGGACGATGCGCCAGTATGCCGGCTACGCGACGGCCGAAGAATCAAACGCGCGCTACAAATACCTGCTCTCCGAAGGCACGACCGGCCTCTCCGTGGCTTTCGATTTGCCGACGCAAATCGGACTTGACTCGGATGATGCGCTGGCCTCCGGCGAAGTCGGCAAAGTCGGCGTCGCGATTGATTCGCTGGAAGACATGGAGCGGCTGTTCGACGGCATCGCCCTTGACGCCGTTTCGACTTCGATGACCATCAACGCGACGGCCAGCACGCTGCTTGCGCTCTACGTCGCGCTCGCCAGAAAGCAGGGCATCCGCCCGGACAAGCTTCAGGGAACCATTCAAAACGACATTCTCAAAGAATACATCGCGCGCGGCACGTACATTTACCCGCCGGCGCCGTCCCTGCGCTTGATTACGGACGTCTTCGCTTACTGCGCGCGCGAGGTGCCGCAGTGGAACACGATCTCAATTAGCGGGTATCACATTCGCGAGGCGGGCTCGACGGCCGCGCAGGAATTGGCCTTTACGCTCGCCAATGCGACGACTTATGTTGAGGCGGCGCTGGCCGCCGGCTTGCTCATAGACGACTTCGCGCCGCGCCTCTCATTTTTCTTTAACGCCCATAACAATCTTTTGGAAGAAATCGCCAAATTTCGCGCGGCGCGGCGGATGTGGGCGCGCACGATGCGCGACCGCTTCGGCGCCCGCGACGCGCGCTCCATGATGCTTCGCTTTCACACGCAAACCGCCGGCTCGACCCTTACCGCGCAGCAGCCCGAGGTCAATACCGTGCGCACCACAATCCAAGCGCTCGCGGCCGTGCTCGGCGGCACACAATCTCTGCACACCAACGGGATGGATGAAGCGCTGGCGCTGCCGACCGAGGAGTCGGCGCGGCTCGCGCTGCGCACGCAGCAGGTGATCGCCCACGAGTCGGGCGTGGCCGACACGGTTGACCCGCTCGCCGGCTCTTACGCCGTAGAGCAC
>JBBJMB010000329.1:0-3853 GCA_037719755.1 Pyrinomonadaceae bacterium | reverse complement strand
CCAGCCATAGCGGCCAATCAGCGGAACGAATGCGCAGGCGCCGTGGTCTTCCGCCTCGCGGCCCTGCTCAGTTTTGATGATGCGCATCAAACGCTGCGCCTCGCGCGTCTCGCCGACCGGAACCACGAGGCGTCCACCGAGCTTCAGTTGCGCGACCAAGGGCTCGGGTATCTCCGGCCCGCCGGCGGCAACCAAAATCGCGTCGTAAGGAGCGCGAGCGCTCCAGCCAAGCGTTCCGTCAAAGCACTTCACCGTCGCGTTGAAGATGCCGAGCGACCGAATGCGAGCTTGCGCTTCGCGCGCGAGGTCGGGAATGCGCTCAATCGAGTAAATCTGGCCGGCCAGGTACGCCAGCACCGCGGTCTGGTAGCCGGAGCCGGCGCCAATCTCGAGCACACGGCTTCCCTGATCGACGGCCACCAATTCGCTCATGCGCGCCACAATGTATGGCTGAGAAATAGTCTGGTTAGCGGCAATCGGCAGCGCGTGGTCGCCGTAGGCGTTGCCAGCTAAAGCCTCCGGCACGAAAAGGTGACGCGGAACGTTGCGCATCACATCCAGCACGCGTTGGTCGCGAATGCCGTAGTGGTCGCGCAGCCGCTCAACCATCCGCTCTCTCGGGACGTGCGAGTCGGCTCTCTTTGAGCCCGCGGATGATTGAGGAACACGACTCAAGGAATCCAACTCCAGACAGGCTTAAACCATACGCGGAACACGCAACAAGCGGATGAGACAAACGCCGATGGTCACCGGGGGCAAAGCGAGCGGCGCGGCAATCCTTGCCCATTACTTCGCAAAGACAATCTCATCGGCCGCGGGCAAAGAGTTCCACGAGTCCAGCACGGCCAGCGCACGATGATCCGTCATGTCGCTGCGCATCGGCGTGATTGAGGCGTACCCTTGCTCGATCGCGTGGTAATCGGTGCCATCCTCTATGTTGGGATTGAGAAGTTGTTCGCCGATCCAAAAATAAAGCTTGCCGCGCGGATCTTTGTGCTCGCTCACTACGGGCCGCGCGCGCTTGATGCCTTGGCGCGCGACGCGGGCGCCGCGCACTCGGCCCTTCGGAATATTAATGTTGAGCAGCGTGCCTTCGGGCAGTCCCTCTTGAAGAACCTTACGCACGGCGACGGCGGCAAAGCGCGCGGCTTCCGTGAAGTTGAAGTCTTCGCGCGCGACCAAACTAAAAGCCACTCCGGTGACGCCCAGAATGGTGGCTTCCAGCGCCCCGGCGACGGTTCCCGAATAGCTCGCGTCATCACCCAAATTGCCGCCGTAATTAATGCCGGAAACGCAAATATCCGGACGCTCCTCGCCCGTTAATATTTTATATAGCGCGAGCGTCACGCAGTCGGTGGGCGTGCCATCAACCGTCCAGTGTCGCTCGTCTATTTGGCGTATGCGCAGCGGCCTTGAAAGCGTCAGGCTGTGCGAAGCTCCGCTCATTTCTGCGGCGGGCGCGACCGTGTATACGTCGCCGATTTCGCGAAGCGCTTCTTCAAGCGCGCTGAGGCCTTGGGAATGAATGCCGTCGTCGTTGGTTAAAAGGATGCGGACCATAAATCTAGTGTGTCATTACAACCGAAAGATGATGATTTAGCAAGCGATGATCCGGCGGAAGAATTCTCGCCGGACGGTCAACGCGGCGCGCCGGATGATCAATGTCAGAGCTGAGATCTTTTCGCGCGGGGCTTGGTGCCTGATTCTACATTTCACCTTCCGGCTGCGACGCCCATCAGAAGGTCGCCCTCCGGTGCGAGAGCGTGGAAAAGCTGGCCGGCGGCCGGCGCATCCACCGGCCGGGAAAAGTAATATCCTTGGCCCAATTGGCATGTCAGATTGCGCAATTGTATTAACTGCTCGGCCGTCTCGATGCCTTCGGCCACCACTACCATTTTGAGATTTTGTGCCAGCGCGATAATGGTGCGCACAATTTCAGCGCTCTCGGAACTTTCCGCCATGCGGCTGACAAAAGAGCGATCTATTTTCAGCGTCCCGATGGGAAAACGTTGCAGGTAACTGAGGCTCGAATGACCCGTTCCGAAGTCATCTATGCTGAGGCTCAGTCCGAGAGCATGCAAGCGTTGCAAAAGGGCCAAGGCCGCGTCGATGTTCTCCATCACAGCGGACTCGGTAATCTCCAGTTTCAAGCTTTGAGGGTCAAGGCCCGTCTCCCGCAGGATCGCGATGATCTGCTCGACGAGATCAGGTTGCGCAAACTGCCGCGGTGAAATGTTGACGCTGACCCAAAAATCGGCTGAGCAATTTCCCGCGCGCTGCCACTCCACGAGTTGCCGGCAGGCAGTTTTTAACACCCACAGGCCGAGAGGCACAATCAAGCCGGTCTCCTCCGCCGCCGGAATAAACTCCGCCGGGGAGACGAGACCGCGCGCCGGATCCTGCCATCGCACCAGCGCCTCAAAGCCGACGGTTCCGTGCGACTGCAGGTCGACAATGGGCTGATAGAAAAGCGAAAATTCTTCGCGCTCGACGGCCCGCCGCAAATCCGTCTCCAACCGGAGCACGCGCAACGCGCGCTCGTGCATTTCCGGTTTAAAGATTTGATAACCGCCTCTTCCGCACTTCTTGGCTGCGTACATCGCTGTGTCAGCGTCACGCAGCATTTCTTCCGGAGACTGGTATTGCTCGCTGGCCATCGCCATGCCGATGCTTACGCTTGCGCATACTTGGTGTTCACTGAGGTGTAAGGGTGCGGACAATTTCTGCTGCAAGCGCGCGGCGATTTCTGTGGCCTCATCCGCGTCGCCGAGGTCCTCGATCAGCAGCACGAACTCGTCGCCGCCGAGACGGGCCACGCTGTCATTGGAGCGCAAGATGGAGGCGAGACGCCCGGCGATGTCAATCAGCAGTTGATCTCCGAGCAAGTGCCCCAGGCTATCGTTAATCACTTTGAAGCAATCGACATCAAGGAAAAGAACGGCGAACTGACATCCGGATTTTCGTTTGCGACGCTTGAACGCAACGTTTAAGCGGTCCATAAACAAGGCACGATTGGGCAGCCCCGTGAGCGCATCGTGGAAGGCATCGTGGACGAGTCGCTCTTCGGCGCGTTTGCGGTCAGTAATATTTTGCACCTGAAAATGTAGTGCGCCGGAGCAGAGTTGATGTCGCGCACCACCGAGGCGCTCATCAGCACCCACACGATATGACCGTCGCGATGCGCGTAGCGCGTCTCGCACGGGCGTGTTTCAATATCTCCCTGTTCAAGCATGTGCTGCAAACTGACGGCCGTTTGGGCGAGATCGTCCGGGTGTGTCAGCGCTTGAAAATTCATCGCCAGCAACTCGTCTTCCCGGCGACCGACGATTGTGCGCAGCGCGGAATTAACCCGCATGAAACGGCCGGTAGGCGAGACAAGCGCCATGCCGATCGGAGCGTGATCAAACGCGCTGCGAAATTGCGCTTCGCTCTGCTCAAGAGCTTTGTCGATCCTGTCCTGCTCGGCGATGTAGTGCGTTAGTTCCGCGACGTGTCGGCGCGCCTGTTGGGCTTGAGCGCATGCAGCCCCTACGTTGCGCAAGTACAGGCGCCAGAAGAAATACCCGGTCACTCCGATTGGCATCGCGATGACGCACACTGCGGTGCCAAACCGTGCGGTGAGAACGAGCGTCAGCAGGGCGTAAGCTGCGACGGCCGCGCCCGCGACCGCCGTCCACGCCTGATGTTTGGTGAAAGTCATCTGTGGCAATTAGAGTGTGTGACGCCATGCGCGCGCGGCGCTTATGTCTCTCACGGCGAACGCCGAGAAGGTGCTTGGGGCTTCTTTGTCAGGATTGTTTTTCCCTGGATCCACGGGTAAGGTTCGACGAGATATAGAAAATAGCCTCCAGAG
>JBBJMB010000328.1:0-3868 GCA_037719755.1 Pyrinomonadaceae bacterium | reverse complement strand
GGCCACGCCACCGGACGCAACGAAAACAAGACGCCGACCCTGCAAGGGTCGCACTGCTGACGATGACCCTTGCAGGGTCAACCAGACCACCGTCTGTGTCCGTGGGCGCGTGCCCACGGCTATTAACTTGATCCCCTTCAGGGATCATTCCTTAACACGCTCTGAGGAACTTGAGTGGATCTGAGGCACCGGGTAGGTCTTATGTCGAGAGTCTTGCTCCGCGTGCCTTCGCGTCTTCACTTTGCGACACGTTTAAATCACACTGACTTAAACGTATCGCAAAGGGAAGACGCAAAGGGTCGCAGAAGAGCGCGCTTGCTCTTAACAGTAGCGCGGACGTTTCTGTTTTAGTTTTCGCTTCCTGCTCCGGAGGCCGCTGAGGCGGCGGCGGCCGCGGCGGGCGTGCCCTTTTCAGGGATGGTCCAGAAGTAGACCGTGCGTCCGTCGATGTTTAAGGTTTGTTCCGGCTTCCATGTGCCCATATCAAAGGCGTGAGAAACGATGCGCGTGCCGGGCTTTAAGTCGCTCAGCAGCTTCGGCAACAACTTCAGGTTGAGCGAAGGCAAAAGGTAAAGCGTCACGACCGTCGCGTCGGCGAACTTCGCTTCAAAAAGATCTTCATTAAGAAAGCGCACTTTGTCGGTCACGTTTGCTTTCTTCGCGTTTTCGTTGGCTTCGGCGATGCGCTCGGGATTGATGTCGATGCCGGTTCCGCGCACGCTGAATTTTTGCGCCGCGGCGATCACGATGCGGCCGTCGCCGCTGCCGAGATCATACAGCACATCTCCTTGCCGCACGTTCGCCACCTTGAGCATCGCATCGACGACTTCGGGCGGCGTCGGCACGTAAACTACGTCAGGGCCGCGCAGCTGCTTCGATTGTGCGGCGGCGGAAGATGGCGCGCTCTGAGTGGATCCGGCCGCCGGCGAAGTTGATGACTGCGGCGGCGCTGCCGGTTGCTGTTGTTGCGTCTGTATCGTCGCGGGCGCGCCACAGGCTGTGACGAAGCCCAAGCTGAGGGTTAAAGAAAAACTGTTCCTCGAAATAGCATTTCAATCGTCTCCTTTTAAATCTCCCGTAGGTTCTCCCATCTGGCGGGAATTAAAAATTAACAAAATCAGCGCGCCCAAACACAACACAGCGACGCCGATGAGCGCGCCCTTGCCTGTGTAGGCGAGGCTGGAGTAAAGCAAATAAGCGGAGGTCGCGCAAAACACGAGCGGCGTTAGCGGATAAAGCGGCACGCGAAACGGCCGCACAATTGTTTGGTCACGACGGCGCAGCACAAAGAGCGCAACGCCGGTCAGCAACAGAAAGAACCAAAACACCGGAGCGGTGTATTCAACAATCGCTTTAAAGCCTTCGAGCGTCCACGCGCCCAAGATGACTAATAACAGCGCGACGAGTCCCTGCACGACCAGCGCGTTCACCGGCGCGTCGGCGCGACGACTCCAACGTCCCAAGATCGCGAACGGCGCAAAGTTGCGCCCGAGCGCGTAGTTGGTGCGCGCGCCGGTGAAAACGGTCGCGTTCGCCGAGGTCAGCGCCGAGATGGCAATCAGCACGCTGATGAGCGCGGCGCCGCGATCCCCGAAGGCGAGGCGCATCACGTCCGCCGCGACCGCCTCCGACTGCGCCGTGCCCGCCAGGCCGAGCGCGCGCAAATACGCGAAGTTAACGAGCACATAAAGCGCGGTCAGAAAAGCGATGCTGATGACCAGCACGCGCATAATGTTGCGCCGGTCGCCGCGTAGCTCCGCCGAGACATACGAAGCTTCGTTCCAGCCGGAATACGTAAATAAAACGAAGACCATCACGAGACCAAACGCGGACGAAGAAGCGGCGGCAGTAGTAGTGGTGGAGGCAGCTTGAGCAACCGGCGCCGGAAGAGTCAGGCCAACGATAATAATCAGCACCACGCCGAGCACTTCCACAATGGTGAGCAAATTTTGCGCGCCGGTGCCTTGCCGAATCCCCGCGATGTTGAGCGCCGTGAGCGCAATCACAATGAGCGCGGCGTAGAGCGGCGATGAGTAGGCTCCGCCAAGAGGCAGAACCTGCGAGAAGTAGTCTCCGAAGACGAACGCGAGCAACGCAATTGAACCGGTTTGGATGATCGCCATCCGCGCCCACGCGAAAAGAAATGAAAGCTTGGATCCGAAGGCGCGCGTCAGGAAATGGTAATCGCCACCCGCGTGCGGGTAAGTCGTCGCCAATTCCGCATAGCAAAGCGCGCCGACCAGAGAAACGACGCCCCCCAGCAGCCAGGCACCCAGGGCAAACCACTTGCTTCCGGCATTCGCCGCGACCAGAGACGGCGTGCGAAAAATTCCGGCGCCGATCACAATCCCGATGGTGAGCGCGACGGCATCCGCCACACGCAGCAAGGGCCTGGGTGAGTCGGAGCTTCGCACTTCGCCAATCGGCAAGTCGCCTGATGGCTCGCCTACGCTTTGCCGCATGAATCTTGCGTCCACTCTTTCATCGGGCGTAGAGTCTGGTCCCCTGCCGGTTACCTTACTCTACTGTTTTTGCTGTTTGACGCACTCTGCAAAAGCGAGCGCCAAGGTAAACCGAACAGTGCCGCTTTGTTTCTTCGGGGGGATGCAACTCATTCTGACAATATCAGCGGAAATTGTCATCCCCGGTGAGCTTTTTTGTATGTACTATTTTTGTTGCGTTGAGTCGCAGCCTAACATGCCAACAAGTGTGAAATCCAACAAGCGTGAAATCGCTTTTAGCTGTTGCTGATGATGTCGCCGATGTCGATCAGGTACATCTGCCTGCCGTTTCCGGCGTGCGGCGAGTCGATCACAACGAAGCGTCCGTTTGGACTAAAACGCGGGTGCGTATCGCAGCGCCACTCACCCCGGTACTCCGGCGGCGAAGAGAAATGGCCGAGCGGCACGCGCTTGCCGGTCGGAAGATGATACAGGTAAGGGTTCTGCTTGCGTTCTTTGTCAGGGTAGGTGTCGTTGAGTATCCACTTGTTGCCGGGCAAGTAAGTGTTATGCCCGTTGACGGTCATCACGTCGGGCGCGATGACTTCCACTTGGTCTGTTTTGTCCTTATACAAATAGAATTTTTGGCCGTGCGAAGGATGCCACGCCCACGCCGCGACGTGGCGCGGATCGCGCCAAATAAAGTGCGACGTTTTGCCGTGGGGATCAAGCACATACAAATCTTTTCCGTCGCCGTCGGCGGTAAACATGCGCGTGCCGAAGCCGCCCGAGGCGGGATTTTTGCCGCCGCCGTTTTCTTCCCAGCGATGCAGAAAGATAAAGCGCGCGCCGTCAGGAGAAATCAGCAGGTG
The DNA here is from genome assembly GCA_037719755.1 of Pyrinomonadaceae bacterium. Lineage (GTDB taxonomy): Bacteria > Acidobacteriota > Blastocatellia > Pyrinomonadales > Pyrinomonadaceae > JBBJMB01. The sequence goes on along the minus strand of JBBJMB010000328.1, from coordinate 555 downwards.
CTCGAAACGGCTCTTGACTTTTGTTAAGTCACCATTGGCGTACGGCACGCGGGCGGCGTCGGCGAAAGTAACGATCAAGTCTTGGCGACCGCTACGCAGATCCATGCGCCAGATGCCGGCGTCCGTCGGCGCGAGCACATCTTTGTTGGGATCAGGAATTCCGGCATAGCCGTAGCCGGGCCGCGTATCGGTCAAACGACGAAAGTCAGGGTAAACCGCCCAGCGACCGTCGGGACTGACTGAATAAATGGGACCGGGCAGCGTTCTTTTTTCTTGTGTTGACATCGAGCACATGAGAGACGAAGCGGTCGCCCGCGCGATCGTTCCAAATAACTTCGGTGCTTGAACGCGGAAGCCACTGCAGCATGCAGCCCTGCTGCCAGCTCCAGGCCCGACTCTCGCCGAGTTCGATCCAGCGATCGCCGTCTTGTAAATCAATCATGCCGAGCTTGATCACATCGTCGGGCCGCGGCGAACGATGCTCGAAATCGACTTGCATGCCGAGCACATAACGATTGGTCGGATCAAATTGAAGCTTGTCGTAATAACCGAACC
>JBBJMB010000057.1:0-14746 GCA_037719755.1 Pyrinomonadaceae bacterium | reverse complement strand
AATTACCTTCATAAATTAACTCGGATTGAGAGTTGACCTTTGCGTCTTTTCTTTGTGGTTCTTTGCGTTTAAGTAAGTCTGACTTAAACGCAAAGTACCACAAAGAAAAGACGCAAAGAGTCGCAGAGAGGGAGCGGGCCGCAGCGTTCACAAACCACGCCGCGCGAGCGCTGAGCGCGCTTCCTCGCGGTCGTCGAAGTGAATCATTTCGCGGCCGATGATTTGATAATCCTCGTGGCCTTTGCCGGCGATCAAAACCAAATCGCCGTCCTCGGCCATCTCTATGGCCGCATTGATCGCCGCGCGCCGGTCGGCGATTTTGAAGTAAGGCCGCGCCGCTTTCTTCAATCCGACTTCCACATCGGCGAGAATCGCTTGCGGATCTTCGGTGCGCGGATTATCGGAAGCGAGCACCACCACATCGCTCAAAGCGGCGGCCGTTTCGCCCATCGGCGCGCGCTTTGTTCTGTCGCGATCGCCGCCGCAGCCGAAAACCGTAATCACGCGCCCGCCCGTTACTTCACGCGCCGTTCGTAGAACTTTGCCCAGGGCATCATCCGTGTGCGCGTAATCCACCACCACCGCGAAGCGTCCCGCGTGCGGCACGGCCTCAAAACGACCGGGCGCACCGGCGCACACTCCAAAAGCGCCGACCGCGTGATCAAGCGGCCAATCCAGGCCCACGGCGGTGGCGGCCGCCGCCGCAAGCAAGTTGTACACGTGCGGCCGGCCGACGAGCGGCGTGTGCACCGTACGTTCCCCCGCGGGAGTACTCATCACAAAGCGCATCCCGGTGAAAGAAATCTGCAAGTCGCGCGCAGTCACATCGGCCGCCGCTTCGAGCGCGTACGTGACGACGCGCGCCCGCTCTGCTGTGAGATCAAGGGCAAGCCCGCGGCCGCTCGTGTCGTCAACGTTAATCACAGAGATGCCGGGCGTTTCGCCCAAGCGCCCATCGAAGAGGCGCCGCTTGGCGTCGAAGTAAGCCTCCATCGAGCGATGATAATCTAAGTGATCGGGCGTCAAATTCGTGAAGATGGCGACGCGAAAACGCAGGGCGTCGCAGCGGTGTAAATCGATGGCGTGTGAAGAGCACTCCATCACGGCCGTCGCACACCCGGCGTCGACCGCACGGCGCAGAAAGCGCTGCACGTCGCTCGCTTCGCCTGTGGTGCGCTCGGACTTGAAACGATCGCGGCCGATGCGGCTCTCCACGGTGCCCATCATCGCCGTTGTTTCGCCTTTCGCCTCGGCCACGGCGGAAACTAGATACGCGGTGGTCGTTTTGCCGTTGGTGCCGGTGATCCCGATCAGATTTAGTTCGCGCGATGGGTGAGCGTGCGCTTCGGCGGCGGCCAACGCCAGCGCGCGACGCGCGTCCGCGACTTGAATCCACGGAACGCTTGTGCCTGTGGGCGGAGAGATGTCAGCGATGATGCCTGCGGCGCCGCCGGCCACGGCGTGGGAGATGAAATGATGACCGTCAAACGAAGCGCCGCGCACAGCCACAAAAAGACTTCCGTCGCGCACCTGGCGAGAATCGTGCGTGACATCAATAACCGCAGCTTTGCCGTCTCCCGTCATCTGGCCGCCGACGGCGCGCGCGACTTTGTCCATTGTGACTTCGGCGCGGTGAGTCATAAAAGGTGTTGTCGGAGATGATAAATATCTTGACTGTCTTTAGGCGAGACGCCGGCGGAGCAAATCCAGGGCCGCCTGTGAAGCGCGCCACCGGATGAGGTTGCGGTCGCCGGGCAACATCACCCGGCGGTGCTCTATGTGCGCTCCGTCGGCGAGGGCAAGGTAAACAAGCCCGACGGGCTTTTCCTCCGTGCCGCCGCCAGGCCCCGCAATGCCGGTCACCGAAAGCCCGAAATCCGTGCTGGCGTGGCGCCTCACTCCTATGGCCATCGCCTCGGCCACTTGCGCGCTCACCGCGCCGTACTCCAGAAGAAGATTCTCAGGCACGCCGAGCCGGCGAGTTTTCGCTTCGTTGGAGTAAGTCACCAAGCCTTCCATAAAGTAGACCGAGGAGCCGGGCACGTCCGTCAAACGCTGCGCGATCAAGCCGCCGGTGCAACTCTCCGCGACCGCCACGGTGTAGCCGCCGATGGCGAGGCGCAAGCCGACCACTTCTTCCATCGTTTCGCCGCGAAAGGCGAACACCGCATCTCCCAAACGCTCCTCGATTTGCCCGGCCAGACCGTCAAGCAAAAGTTCCGCTTCCTGTTCGTTTTTGCCCTGCGCGGTGAGCTGAATCTCGATTTCGCTGCGGTTAAAGAGAATCGTCGTTTGCGGATTTTTGTACTGCGTGTAAACGGGGGCGATTCTTTCATCAACGGCCGAATCGCCCAACCCGGCGACCCGCAGCACGCGCCGCGCCACCCTCACTTTGCCGGCCTTTTCCGAAAGCTTTGGCAGCACCAGCGCTTCAAACATCGGGCGCATTTCGCGCGGCGGCCCCGGCAACAGGGCGACCATGCGGCCGTCCACGGGGATGAGCATGCCGGGCGCGGTTCCGTGATCGTTGTCAAGCACCTCTGCGCCCTCAATCACCATCGCCTGCCGCGAATTTATCTCCGGCATAGGCCGGCCAACGCGCACGAAGAACCCGCGCACTCTTTCCAGCGCCCTTTCATTCAATTGCAATCGACGACCCATCGCGCGCGCGACCACTTTGCGCGTGATGTCGTCTTCGGTCGGGCCCAAACCGCCCGTCGTGATGACCACGCTCGAACGCCGCAACGCATCCTTGACTGTTTCTTCAAGGCGCGCATCGTCATCCCCAACGATGGTCTTGAGTTTGACCTCAATGCCGATGCTGTTGAGTTTCTCAGTCAGCCACAAACTGTTCGTGTCTGAGCGATCCGGCGTCAGCAACTCCGACCCGATGGCGATGATTTCGGCGCTCAACATAAGAAGCTTCGGAAGTCAGAAGTCAGAACGATGAACGATGAATGAAAGACAAAAAGGAGCAGGTCTTGGCTTTGCCTTCATCGTTCATCGTTCATCGTTCTGACTTCCAAACTATGCTGTTTTCTTTTCTTCTTCGTAAAGATCGCGCAGCACTTCGGCGATGGGCGGGGGCGGCGTCGCGTGGCGCCTCGCTTCGGAAATGAGATCTTTTGCTTTGACCGCTTCGAGACGCTGCTGATCGGCTTTCGTGACGAGCGGTTGATGCGCGTTGCGCTGGGCGCTTTCGCGGCTTTCTGCCAACAGGGCTGGCGCGTGATGGCGCCGGAGCCGGCCGAGATAGCGCACCGCGGCGAGCGTTCTGGGGCCTTCGCCGGGCTCGCTTTCAAGCCGCCTGAGCGTGTGGACATAACGCCGCAGTTCCGGCGACGGCTTGGTTCGGCGAAATTCTTCGCCAATCTCTTTTTCCACCACCGACGAAAGGTGCGCGGCGGCGGCTTCGTGGTCCCCTACGCGTTGATAAAGCGCGCCCAAAGTGAAAAGCACCAGCGGAGGCGCGTCCGGCATGGCGCGCAACACGCTCTCGCCCTGCTCGATCACCTCGGCGACCTCAAAGCCGAACCAGCGGCGCTCTTCATCACGCAAAATCTCGGTCGCGTTCACGTAGAAATTGAAAATCTCAATGACTTCCTGCTGCTCCGTGCGCCTCACCGCCCGCCAGATGAAGTAAGTCACAATGGCAAAAAAGAAAATGACCGGGGCCGGGATGCCCATCACCGCGAGCATCGCGATAATCACCAGCACCGCCAGCAATCGCTGAAATACTTCTTTCCCCTGATTCTTCATAAAGCTTTTTCGCGTTGATCTACTTTGCGAACTTACTACTTACGTGAACGACGCTTGTCCGGCGTTGATGTTTTCCGTGACGAGATGGCGGATCGCGCGGCCGGCATCTTCCGTCGAGAGGCCGCCGCCCAGGTCTCGCGTGGTCTCACCGCGAGAGATTGCTTCTCGCACCGCCAGCTCGACGATGCGCGCGGCCGCGTCGAAGCCGAGGTATTCTAGCATCATCGCCGCGGTCAGAATAGCACCTATGGGATTCGCCAAATTCTTGCCCGCGAGCACGGGCGCGCTTCCGTGGACAGGCTCAAACAGCGACACGCGGCCCGGATTGATGTTGCCCGATGCGGCGACGCCCAGTCCGCCCTGCAGCGCTGCCCCGAGGTCCGTCAGAATGTCTCCGAAAAGATTATTGGCGACGATCACGTCGTACTGACCGGGGTCAAGCACCATAAACATCGCCATCGCGTCCACATATTGATGTTTCGCTTCAATCTCCGGATAGCGCAGTGAGATTTCTTTGAAAACCCTTTGCCATAAATCGCCGCCGAACCGCTGCACGTTCGACTTATCGGCCATCGTGACGCTTGAGCGTTTGTGTCGCCGCGCGTAATCAAAGGCGGCGTCAATGATGCGCTCGACGCCGCGACGAGTATTTATCTCCTCCTGTGTGGCGATCTCGTCGGGCGTTCCCCGCTTCAGAAATCCGCCCGCTCCGCAGTAGGCGCCTTCTGTGTTTTCGCGGAAAACCACAAAATCCACGTCCTCCGCCCGGCGGTCGCGCAACGGAGTGAGCCGTTCATGCAGCAGTCGCACCGGCCTGAGATTAATATAAAGATCAAGCCCGCGGCGCATGCCCAGCAGAATGTCTTCGGCGTGTTTGTTGGAAGGCACCCGCGGATCGCCAAAGGCCCCGGCCAAAATGGCGTCGTACTCGCCGCTTAACATCTCCAGAGCGCCGGCGGGCAGCGACACGCCTTCGCTGAGATACTTTTCGGCTCCCCAATCGAAGTGCTTGAAGGATAGCGGCAAGCCGAGCTGGTCGCCAATGAGCTCCACGGTGCGCACCGCCTCGCGCACCACTTCGGGGCCGATGCCGTCGCCGGCGATGACGGCGATGTTTTTCACCGTCTCCATCAAGTTAACGATTGTCCACCGTTACGGCGCCGCGGTCTGACGGCGATGTGGCCTCGACGACCGTTGCCTCCTCCAGAACTTCGAGCGAGTACGGCGCGCCTTCGGGCACGCAGTAACTGTCGCCGCGTGCGACTTCTATGGTGCGGCCGTCAATGGTAATTTTTAATCGACCTTCAAGCACATAAGCGACGTACTCGTAAGAATTTGTATGCTCCGGCTTGGAGGCTCCCGCCTTTTCGCGCTCCCACAAGCGCATCGCCATTCTCCGACCGTTCACCAACAGCTTCTCGCCTTCTTCTCCGCGCAACGCGTGTTCGCCGTTCACCATCACCGTCTCAGCGTGTCGATCCATACTCCCTCCCTTAGTGAAGTGTTCTTCAGCTTGTTCACAAAACAGAAAAGCCTATTTCTTTAACAAAACCCTCACGCATTCCTCTCATATAAAAGTGAGAGCGCTTTTCAAGCGCATGCGACGCGCAGGGGCCACGCACACGTCCGCGGCCCTTCCATGCTTCGCTTTCAGAATTAACTTGTGGCAAATTGCGGTTAAGCTTGAACAATACAGCGGGCCGGCATTCTCAGGTGCCGTCCGTGTCCGCCGCCGTCTCGGGACGCAAGGTGGGCTCGCGGTGCTCGGTGGGCCGCCGCGCGTTTCGTTCACGCCGGTCCTTGTTGCGGCCAAAGATGGCGAGCAATTCGAGCACCTTACCGCCGATCAGGTAAGGCACATTGCTAATCGCGTTCAAGGCTTGAAACGCGGTGACCGCTTCGAGTTCGGCGAGCGTGGACAGTTTTCGATTGAGCGGAAGCTCGCGAAACTCTTTGCGCAAACCCTTGACGGTTTCATCGCTTGTTTCTTCGCGCTCGGTCGCGGGCACCAAACGCAGCACCAAGTCTCCGCCTTCTTCAACTCTCGCCTGACAGGCCAAGCGCTCGCCCGCGGCTAAGCGCTTGGGACTCAGTCTTTCACGCTCCGCATTGGTGAGGCTCGACAGCATCGTGGCGCCTTGCACCACCACCACCGCGCAGGTGTCGCACTCGCCGCGCCCTTCGCATTCAGCCGGCAGTTTGACGCCCAACCGTTTGGCGGCGTCCCACAGATAAGTTCCTTCGGCGACGACGCCGCTCAAATCCTCGTTCTCAAAACTTAAATTTACGCTCATTTTTAATTCTCAAATCAAATCGTGCAAGCTGTTGTTGGGAAAGACCTGCCCGCCAGGTACAACGCCGGAAGCCGGCTCCGGCCGACCTCGAAAGCGAATCATTTGTGAAAATGATCAGAAGGCCCCCGCATCACTGCGTTGGCCGTGGCTTCTCGCCGCCGGTGGCCTTCCTGCGCGTGCGGCAGACACTCTTCGCACACGCCCCACATGCGCAGCGAGTGATTCGTCGTCTCAAAATTGTGCTGAGCGGCGATGGCGTCTTGCAATTCCTCCAGCTCGGCGGAAAAGAATTCAATGTTGCGGCCGCACTCCGTGCAAATCATGTGGTCGTGGTGCGGATGATTGTAATTGTGCTCGTAGCGCGTGAGGCCGTCGCCGAAGCGCGCCTCGCGGGCCAGCCCAGCGTCTCTGAGCAGCTTGAGCGTGCGGTAAACAGTTGTTTGCCCGACGTTCGGATCTTCGGCCTGCACCAGCCGGTAGAGATCTTCGCTCGACAGATGCCGCTCAGTGCGCAGAAACACATCCAAGATCAAATCGCGTTGCGCCGTGCGCTTGAGGCCCGCCTTTTGGATGTGGCGGTGGAAAACTTGTTTCTCTTCTGCGAAATTGCCTTTGGCCATACGAGAATCATTTGATCGCGATGTGGGGCATTCTACCACTTGCCCAAGAACGTTGTGAAGAAGTGGAAAGATTTCCGCTTTGCGTGTTATCTTGGCTCGCAGGTGCCGGGGTGGCGGAATGGCAGACGCGACGGACTTAAGCGTTTGAGCACCTCGTCGGGAAACCGCGGGCGTGAATGGAGTCAAAGTCGGCGAACCCTTGACCGCACTTCCTCAAAGCGCGGGTGGCAACGCCGAGCTAAGGCCGGTCGAATTGACGGCAAAGTGTAGAGACGAGACGGCTCCCTCCTAACCGTGTCCACGAGCAGGGTACGCACGGAGAAGGCATCGTCCAGACCACAAACCGACCTTCCAAGCGGGCGGCGAAAGCCGTAGTGGTAAGAAAATCCGTTGGCCGTAAGGCCGTGCGGGTTCGAGTCCCGCCCTCGGCACCAAAACAAATTTCTCTCTGCGTCTCTCGGTGTCTTTTCTCAGTGTTTCTCTCTCGTTTAAGTCAGACTTACCTAAACGCAGAGAAACACAGAGAAAAGACAACAGAGAGGAGTATCCCACCCTCAACCGAGAATTTTAATAAAGATGAACAATGCCGCGCTGAAGCGCGGTGGTGGCGGCCTGGGTGCGGTCGGTGACGCCGAGTTTGCTGAGGATGTTGTTGATGTGAGTCTTAACGGTCGCTTCGCTAATCGAGAGGTCGGCGCCAATCTCTTTGTTGCTTCTGCCTTTGACGATCAGTTTGAGCACGTCCAGCTCGCGCGCCGTTAAGGCTTGCGTGTTCATGCGCTCGGCCAAGCGGGCGGCGATGACGTTCGGAATGCGCCGCAAGCCCGCGTGCACCGTGCGTATGGCTTCCAGCAATTCTTCGCTGAACATGTCTTTCAATAGATAGCTTTGTGCGCCGGCCTGCAACGCGCGGTAGATGTCTTCGTCGCCGTCGTAAGTCGTGAGCACGATGATGCGCGCGTTCGTCTGCGCGCGGCGAATGGCGGTGATCGCTTCGACGCCGCTCAGCACAGGCAGGCGCAAGTCCATCAGCGTGATGTCAGGCTTGTGCTGATGATGCAACTCGACGGCGCGCCCGCCGTCCGCGGCCTCGGCGACGACCGTCATCCCCGGCTCGGTGTTGATCAGCGCGACCAAGCCCTGTCTCACAATCTGGTGGTCGTCAACCACCATGATCCTAATCGGCGTCGTGCTGTTAACAGTCATCAGATGAAATCATTCCTTTGAGGGATGCGGATCAGGCGCAGCAAGGCTTCATTCTGACACAAGACGGCGTCAATCGCCCAGTTTGACTTCACAGATAATCTCTGTGCCTGAGCCGGGAGCGCTGTTGACGATGAGTTTTCCGCCGATTTGCTCGGCGCGCTCGCGCATTCCGAAAAGGCCGAAATGCCCGTCGGTCGCAGAAGGACGCTGGTTGTTGTGAGCAGCGAAGCCGCGCCCGTCGTCGCGCACGGCGAGGCGCACGCGCGGCCCGTTAAAGCTGAGCTCGACCAGAATGTGTTGCGCCGCGGCGTGCTTGATGGCGTTCGTGACGGCCTCCTGCCCGATGCGCAAAAGATTATTTTCCACCACAGGCGAAAGAGCGCGCGCTGCTCCGCTGATTTGCACTTTGGCTTGCGCGGGTGTTCCGGCGGTGAGTCGTGTGATGGTTTCCGAAAGCGCTTCCGGAAGACCGCCGCTCTCAAGCGCATGCGAGCGCAAATCCCAGACCGAGCGCCGCGCCTCGGCGAGGCTTGTGCGCACCAGAATGCGCGCTTGATCTAGATGCGTTTGCGCCGCTTCTTGCGCCTGGGCGCGAATCATGCGCGCCACGAGTTCAAGCTGCACGGAGATGCCGGCGAACCCCTGGGCGAGCGTGTCGTGAATCTCGCGCGCGATGCGGTTGCGCTCTTGCAGCACGGCGGAGAATTGCTCCCTCATGCGCCTCACCCGCATCAGATACAATTGCCATGCGATCAAACCCAAAGCCGCGGCGCACAGCAAATAGAACCAGTACGTTTGATGGAAATGAGGATCGAGACGAAAGTCGAATGCGGCGCCCGTCTCGTTCCACACGCCGTCGTTGTTTGAGGCCATGACGCGAAAGCGGTAATCGCCCGGCGGAATGTTGGTATAAAACGCTTCGCGTCTGGTGCCGGCCTCCACCCAATCGCGGTCAAAGCCTTCGAGCTTGTACTGGTACGTTACTTTCTCGGGCGCGATGAAACTGAGTCCCGCGAACTGAAAATCGAAGCTGGTTTTTCCGGCCGCGAGCGTTGCCGGTTGCAAAGGATCAAAAGCTTCACCATCCACCGTCACGGCTTCGATCGTGACGGGCGGCGCCTGCCGGTTGATTCTGATATTTTCAGGATCAATCATCACCGCGCCTTTGATAGTCGAAAACCACAGCTTGCCGTCACTTGTTTTCCAGCCGGCCGGATGTCCGCCGCCGCTACACTCTCTGGTTTTCATGCCGTCGGCCGTGCCGTACGAGATGCTCGTCACGCGCGCGCTTGCCTTCCAAGAATGCAAGCAGTTCTTCGCGCCCCGCCCGAAAGATGCCTTTGTTGCAGCTCATCCAGAGGTTGCCGGAATCGTCCGCGAGAATGCGGTAAATCACATCATTAAAGAGTCCGTCTTTGTTCCGACGCTGGTGAAGCGCCCGTCCCTGAAGAGATTTAAGCCGCCGCCGTTGGTGCCGATCCACAGTTCGCCGTCAACGCCTTCGTAAAGCGCGGTGACGACGTTGCTCGAAAGCCCATCGCGCGTGGTGTAGGTGGTAAACTCCCGTCCGCAAAGCGACTGAGGCCGTTTAAAGTTCCGATCCAGAAATCGCCGCGGCGATCCTCCAGACAGCTCCGATGAAATCGTTTGGCAAACCGTCGAGCGTAGTGTAGCTGGTAAACTTGCCGTCCTTTAAAACGGAAAGACCGCCGCGCGTGCCGATCCACAGTCGCCCCTCGCGGTCTTCATAAATCGAGCGCACAAAGTCATTGGCCAAGCCGTTGGCGGAGGTGTAAACGGTAAAGACGTTGTTGCGGTAAAGGCTGAGGCCATCGGGCGTGCCGATCCACAAATTGCCGTGTCGATCATCGTTAACCGCGAGCACGATGTTGCTCGCGAGTCCGTCTTTGGTTGTGAAGTGGGTGAACTTTCCGTGCTGCAAAAGGTTGAGACCGCCTTCGTGCGTGCCCAGCCACAGTTGGCCGCGGCGGTCTTGGTAAACGGCCCGCACCAGGTCGGCCGAGAGGCCTTCTTCCGTGGTGTAGGCGGTAAACTTTTTGTCTTTCAGGGCGTTCAAACCGCCGCTCTCAGTGCCGATCCACAAATTCCCTTCGTGGTCTTCGGTGATGGAGCGCACGATGTTGCTCGACAATCCTTCAACTGTGGTGAACGATTCAAGTCGCTCATCTCGCAATCGGGACAGTCCGCCCTCCGTGCCGATCCAGACGCTGCCCTCTCGATCTTCAAAAATCTCTCCCACGCGGTTGCTCGGCAGCGCATTCTCAGTGGTGAATGAAGTAAAGACACCGTTTTGCCACACGGCGAGTCCGTTCGAGGTACCGATCAAAAGCGTGCGGTCTCGACCGCCGTAAAGCATCTCAATGTTATCGGTCGGTAAGCCATCGCGCGCGGTGTACGTGGAAAATACCCCATCTTTTAACCGCGACAATCCGCCGCGCGTGCCGATCCAGAGTCCGCCGTCAGGTTCGGCGTAGAGCGCTCTGACGCTATTGTGCGCCAAACCGTCCTCAACTTTGTATGAAGTGAATCGCTGATCCTGATACCGGGTTAAGCCATTGGCGGTGCCAATCCACAGCGCGTTGTCGCGATCCGCCGCCACCGCCTCCACCAAATCGCTTGCGAGGCCATCGCGCGCGGTGAAGGTGGTAAATCGCCCCTCACGAAAGTGCACCAACCCCTTTGACGAAGCGAGCCAGAGGGCGCCCGCGCCGTCTTCACAAAACGATGTGACTTGGGCGTCAGTTGGAAGACCATCCTCGCTTGAAAAAGCCTTCAACACGCCTTTCTCTCGGCGGATCAATTCGCGCGCTGTGGTCAGCCAGAGGGCTCCCGCGCGATCCTCGTAGAGATTGCGAATGCTGTTGCTGGTGATGGCCGCGGTATTTTCTTTGTCGAAGGTAAAGAAGCGTTTGCCGTCAAAGCGCACCAGACCTTCCTCGGTGGCGATCCACAGGTAGCCATCCCTGGTTTGAATCACCTTGTTCACAGTGTTTTGCGGCAACCCCTCCTCAGTGCGCCAAACTTCGTGCGCGTAGAGCCGAATCTCCTGGTGCGGGTCAAGCGCGAAAATATCAGGCGCCAGGAAAAAGAAGATGAGCGGCAAACAGCCACGGAAATATCTTGCGGAGAGACGCATCAGGTAATTCAAGAACATCTTAAGCGGACGCCCAGCTGCGTTTAAATAGGTCTTACTCTGTGTATCTCTCTTGTCTTTTCTCTGTGTTGCTCTGCGTTTAAGTAACACTTACCTAAACGAGAGAGAAACACCGCAGAGAAGACAAGAGAGAGACACAGAGAAATCAAGACCGACTCATGGCTCGAACTAACATCATAGCCAGACAGGTTGCGGGTAATCAAACGCCCGGGCCGGGCAGTTGGCTAAATTCGAAGGTGTTGGCTGGCGGCGAAGAAGCGTCACGCGACCGCAGCCGGATTGACGACCCATCCGTCGGCCAGCTGCACCACGCGATCGCCGTAGGAAGCGTTTTGCTCGGAGTGCGTCACCTGAACGATGGTCGTCCCCTCTTGGTTGAGCTTCTTGAAAAGCTCCATAATCTCCTGCCCCTGCGACGAGTGTAGATTGCCTGTCGGCTCGTCGGCGAGCACCAGCTTCGGGTTGGCGATGACGGCGCGGGCGACGGCCACCAATTGCTGCTGGCCGCCGGAGAGCTGGCTCGGATAGAGATCTTTTTTTCCGACGATTTGAAAACGGTCGAGAATGTCGGCCACCATAGAGGCGCGCTCCGAGCGATTGATGTCGCGGTAGGAAAGGGGAACATCCAAGTTTTCGTAGACCGTGAGACTGTCGAGCAAGTGGTAGCTTTGGAAGACAAATCCGATTTGTTTTTTGTGCAGCGCGGCGCGTTCTTTTTTGCCCAGTTTATGCACCGGCTGATCGTCCAAGTAAAACTCTCCGGTCCAAGAGCTGTCGAGCATTCCGAGGATGCTCAGCAGCGTGGACTTGCCCGAGCCCGAAGGCCCCATAATTGAAATAAACTCGCCTTCTTTGACGTCCAGATTAATTCTGCGCAAAACAAAAGTCTTGCCCGCGCCGGTTTCGTAAAACTTTTCTAGATTCGTTAATTTAATCATTGCTTTATCCTTTCAAACCTTCAACACCTCTTCGCGTCTCTTTGCGTCCTCACTTTGCGATGCTTTGCGTTTAGGCAACATTTACTTAAACGCAAAGCATCGCAAAGAAGCGCAGAGGATTAATGTGCGAAGCTCCGAACAACTACTCATACCTGAGCGCCTCCATCGGATCGACTTTCATCGCCCGCCGCGCCGGCACGTAACAAGCGACAAGGGCGACGCACAGCAGCAGAGCGCCAATGGCCACAAAGATGAATGGATCAATCGCCGACACGCCGTAGAGCAAGCTGCCCATTAAACGGGTCAGCACCAGCGAGGCGATTAATCCGAGCGCCACGCCGATCACCGCGAGCAGCATGCCTTGCCCAACCACCAAGCGCAGCACGTCCATTTTTTGCGCGCCGAGCGCGATCCTCACTCCGATCTCATGTGTGCGCTGTGCGACCGTATTGGACATCACGCCGTACAAGCCGAGCGACGCCAGCAGCAAGGCGATGGCGGCAAAGCGCCGAGAAGGAGCATGCTGAAGCGCGGTGTGTCCAGCGCGCTTGAGACGTACTGCTCCATGGTTTTGACGTTTGCGAGGGGCACGTCTTTATCCACGGCGGCGAGTTCGCGGCGAATAGCTGCGGTCAATTGCGTCGGATCACCCTCGGCGCGCACGGCCAGCGACATGTGGAACCACGGATCATCCAGGTAAGACGCGTAAATCTGCGGGAATGGCTCAATGTGGGGCGACACGTATCTGACGTCCGCCACGACGCCGACGATCTCGCGCGGGCGAGCTTGGTTGTTAGCTAATATTAATGGTTTTCCCAGCGGATCTCCGCCGGGAAAATAACGACGCGCCAGCGTTTCAATCAAAGCGACGGCGGGAGCGTCCGCCGTGTCGCGATCAGTCAAGGCGCGCCCACGGATCAGGGAATCCCCATCACTCTCAAATAGTCGGCGCTAGAGCGATGATAAATCGCACCGTGCTTGGCCTCGGCGGCTGACAACACTTGTTCGCCCGGAATCGTAAACAGGCCGCCGTGCTCCTCGCCGCTCAGCGGAACGCTCTGCGATACGCCAACGGATGAGACGCCCGGCAAGACCTTAACGCGTTCGATGAGTTGGCGAAAGAACTCGGCGCGTGCGGCGCGCGTTTCGTAGCGGGAAGTCAACGAAATATCCGCCGCGAGGACGTTTTCCGCGCGAAAGCCCAAATCGGTTTTCAGCAAGTTAACGAAACTTTTGATCAACAGTCCGGCGCCGACCAGCAAGACCAGGGAGAGCGCCACCTCAATTATCACGAGCAGATTGCGCGTCGACACTCGGCGCACGCCCGCCGTGGATTTTGAGCCTTCTTTAAGGGCATCTTGCAAATTGACTTGCGAGGCGTGTAGGGCCGGCACTGATCCGAAAATAAGGCCCGTGAAAGTGGAAACCAAAAGCGTATAGCCGAGCAAAGGTAAATCCAATCCGACCTGGTCCATGCGCGGCACGCCGGCCGGGCTCCAGGCGAGCAAGGCATCAACGCCCCACCGTGCGACGAGCAGACCGCGAAACCGCCGGCCAGGGCCAGCAAAACGCTTTCCGTCAGTAGCTGCCTGGCGATGCGCAGGCGACCGGCCCCGAGCGCGGCGCGAATCGCCATCTCGCGCTTACGCGCAGCAGCCCGCGCGAGCAAAGGTTCGCGACGTTCGCGCAAGTGATCAGTAGCACAAAACTCACGGCCCCGAGCAGCACCCAGAGCACCGTGCGGGCGTATCCGACGATCACTCGATGCAGCGGAACCATGCCGGCGCTGCTGCCGGCGTTGTCGTCCGGATACTGCTCGGCGAGGCGCGCACCATTGCCGACATCTCGGCCTGAGCTTGCTCAAAGGTCACTTCGCGCCGAAGACGCCCGATGACCGTCAGGTACATACTTCGCCGATTTAGAGTCTGCTCGTGGTCAAACCTGAGAGGAGTGAAAAGTTCGTAATTCCTCTGCGAAAATATCAGGCCCGGGCGCATCACTCCGATGATCGTGTGATTGTCTCCGCTGATGTTAATTGACTTTCCCGCGATGTGCGGATCGGCGTTAAAGCGCCGCCTCCACAATCCGTCGCTTAAGAGGACCACATTTTCTCCATGCGGTTGTCCCTCCTCGGCTGTGAAAGTGCGGCCCAATGCGGCCTGCGCGCCCAGGGCTTGAAAGAGACCGGGAGAAGCCGTGGCTCCGGCCACGCGTTCGGGAGGCTCCGCATGATCCGCAATGTTGTAGAAGTTCTCGGTGTACGCTCCGAGTTCTTCAAAACTCCGGCTCTGCTCGCGCCAGTCAAGATAGTTGGCGGGCGAAACTATGCTGCCGCCGCCGCCCTTCGCGCTTGTTTCCCAAACGGTTACCAATCGCTCAGGCTCAGCATAGGGGAGCGGGCGCAGCAACACGGCGTTGACCACCGAAAAGATCGCTGTATTGGCTCCGATCCCGAGCGCCAGCGCGGAAATAGCGATCAAGCTGAAAGCGGGCTTCGCGATCAGCATGCGCACCGCATAGCGCACATCTTGCCAAAGGTTTCTCATCATCGCTCCAATCAAGAAAGCCCCGTGCCAAACGTAGCCCGTCCCTCTCTGCGTCTCTCTGTGTCTTCTCTCTGTGCTTCTCTCTCGTTTAAGTAAGTCACACCTAAACACAGAGAAACACAGAGAGAAGACAGGAGAGAAACGCAGAGGGAGAAGAATAGTCATTTGTCCGTTAATGGGATCATCGATTCCCAAAATCGAGAAAGCT
>JBBJMB010000327.1:0-3889 GCA_037719755.1 Pyrinomonadaceae bacterium | reverse complement strand
TTCGCGAGCGCGTTGTAGGAAACCGCGATGACATCAACATCAGCGTGCATTGCCACAACGACTTGGGACTCGCGGTTGGCAATACCCTAGCGGCCATAGAGGCCGGCGCGCGCCAGGTGGAGTGCACCATCAACGGCATCGGCGAAAGAGCCGGAAACGCCGCGCTCGAAGAAGTGGTAATGGCGATGCGCGTGCGCGCCGATTGCTACCCCTTCGAAACGAATGTGTGCGCGGAGAAGCTGTACCCGACAAGTCAATTGCTTTCCGAAATCATAGGCTTCGGCGTGCAGCCCAACAAAGCAATCGTCGGCCTTAACGCCTTCGCGCACGAAGCGGGCATACACCAGCACGGCGTGCTCAACAATCCTCTGTGCTATGAGATCATGACGCCCGAATCCGTCGGCGTACATGCCAACCGACTTGTGCTCGGCAAACACTCCGGCCGCCACGCTTTGGCGCAGCGCTTCACGGAGCTCGGCCACGCGCTTTCCCCAAGCGAGCTTGAACGCACATACTTAAGCTTTACCGAATTAGCCGACCGCAAAAAGCGCATTTACGA
Organism: Pyrinomonadaceae bacterium; assembly: GCA_037719755.1. Lineage (GTDB taxonomy): Bacteria > Acidobacteriota > Blastocatellia > Pyrinomonadales > Pyrinomonadaceae > JBBJMB01. Next base: position 3,330 of record JBBJMB010000327.1, on the reverse strand, counting down.
TCAAGACCTGCTTTCCCTGCTGGTGGAAGACGCTCCCGAATTCGCGTACGACTAATGCGAAGGTGAGAGGTTGGTGAAGGGCATATTTTTTACTTCGATCGTGTTGAGGGATGATCCCCGAAGGGGATCAAGTCAATCGCCGTGGGCATCGCCCACGGACATATGCGATGAGGTTATCTGACCCTGAAAGGGTCACAGTTTGAATGAGACCCTTTCAGGGTCGGCGACTTGTTTTCCTTGCGACCGGTGGCGTGGCCACCGGCTATTGAATTTAGCCCTTTCAGGGCATCGGCAATCACCACACATGAATCTGAAAATAACAATTCTTCCGGGCGACGGTATTGGGCCCGAGGTGACGACGCAAGCGGTGCGCGTGCTTGAGAGTGTGGCCACTCTTTACGGGCACGAGTTTCAGTTTAGCGAGCAGTTAATCGGAGGAGTGGCGATTAAGGAAGCGGGCCATCCTTACCCGCGTGCGACGCGTGAGGCTTGCTTGGCCGGCGATGCGGTTTTCTGCCGTGGGCGCGCCGGAGTTTGATCAATTGCCGGCCGCGGAGCGTCCCGAGGCTGGTTTGCTGTCCTTGAGGAAAAGCCTTGGCGCGTTCGCCAATTTGCGCCCGGCGATGGTTTACCCGGAGCTCGCCGGTTGCTCGCCGCTGCGTCCGGACGTAATTGCCAATACAGACCTGTTGATTGTGCGCGAACTTTTGGGCGGACTTTACTTCGGAGAGCCGCGCGGATCGACGGGCGATCAAGACGGCGGCGAAGCTTTCAACACCATGCGCTACTCGGTCGCGGAGATCGAGCGTGTGGCGCACGTCGCTTTTCGGGCGGCGCAAACGCGTCGGCGCAAATTGACTTCCGTGGATAAGGCCAATGTGCTCGAAACTTCGCAACTGTGGCGGCAAGTCGTGGCGCGCGTGGCGCACGATTACGCGGATGTGAAGCTCGATTATCTCTACGTCGATGCCTGCGCGATGCACCTGGTGATGAACCCGCATCGTTTTGATGTGGTGCTGACGGAGAATCTTTTCGGCGACATCCTTTCCGACGAGGCGGCCGTGATGACCGGATCGCTCGGCATGCTCGCTTCGGCGAGCCTAGGCGGCACGGTGGATCTCTACGAGCCGGTGCACGGTTCCGCGCCCGACATCCGGGTCAAGGAATCGCCAACCCGCTCGGCGCCATTTGCTCCGCGGCGATGCTGTTGCGCCACACGGCGCAACTAAACGAGGAAGCGCAAGCTGTTGATGCGGCCGTCCGCACGGTGATCGGCAACGGTTATCGCACGCGCGACTTGGCCCGCGGCGGCGACGGCGAAAAAGTAATGGGCACCGCCGAAATGGGCTCGCTCATCCTTGATTCTCTGAAAACAAGCGCGCGCCCGATGGCGCAAGCCGTTTAGAAAATCGGGCTCCTCTGGTCTTCACTCTGTGTTTCTCTCTCGTTTAGGTAAGATTTACTTAAACGCAGAGAACACAGAGTGAAGACACAGAGAGGAAATTAATTTCCCGACCCCGTCTGCGCTTGGTAGCCCTATGGAAAATGTTTAATATCGACGCTATGCAACCACGCACGCTTTTCGAGAAGATTTGGAACGCCCACACGGTTTATGAAAAGCAAGATGAGCCGTCTCTGCTCTATATAGACCAGCACCTCGTCCACGAGGTGACATCGCCGCAAGCTTTTGAAGCGTTGCGCGCGGCGCATCGTTCGGTCAGGCGTCCCGACTTGACGGTCGGAACGGTCGACCACAATGTGCCGACCACTGACCGCAGTTTGCCGATCACCGATCGCATCGCGGCTCAACAAATCGAAACGCTGCGGCGTAATTGCGCCGAGTTTGGCATCACCTTTTTCGACATCAGTTCGGCGGAGCAAGGCATCGTCCACGTGGTCGGCCCAGAATTGGGACTCACGCTGCCGGGCATGACTATTGTTTGCGGCGACAGCCACACCAGCACTCACGGCGCCTTCGGCGCGCTCGCTTTCGGCATCGGCACTTCAGAAGTTGAACACGTGCTCGCCACACAATGTCTTCAGCAATCCAAGCCGCGCACCATGGAGATTCGCGTGCGCGATTCCTTACCGGAAGGCGTCACGGCCAAAGACCTTGCCTTGGGGATCATCGGGCAAATCGGCACCGACGGCGCCACGGGCCACGTCATCGAGTACACCGGCAAGGCCATCCGGGCGCTCTCAATGGAGCAACGCATGACGCTGTGCAATATGAGCATTGAGGCGGGCGCGCGCGCCGGCATGATTTCGCCTGATGAAACAACGTTTGCTTATTTAGCCAATCGCAGGTTTGCGCCGCACGGCGCGCACTGGGATCAAGCGGTGGCCCATTGGCGCACGCTCGCGACCGATGCGGGCGCCGAGTACGATGCGACGGTGGACATCGAGGCGAGCCAATTGACGCCGTTCGTCACGTGGGGCACGAGCCCTGGCATGGTCGTTTCCGTGACGGGGCGGTGCCCGATCCGTCGGACGCGGGCACCGAAACGGATCGCCGCTCGGTGGAGCGCGCTGAATACATGGCGCTTCGGCCGGGTACTCCCATCGAAGAAATCCCCATTGACCGTGTTTTCATCGGCTCGTGCCAACGCCCGCCTCGAAGACCTGCAAGCTGCGGCGCGCGTCATTAACGGCTACCGCGTGAGCGCCTCTGTGCAGCCATGGTGGTGCCCGGCCCAAAGCCGTCAAATCGCCGCTGAGGCCGAGGACTCGACCGTGTTTTCCTTGACGCCGGCTTTGAATGGCGCGAGCCGGGCTGCTCCATGTGCCTCGCGATGAATCCGGACGTGCTGCAACCGGGCGAACGCTGCGCCTCAACCAGCAACCGCAACTTCGAAGGCCGCCAGGGCCGCGGCGGGCGCACGCATCTCGTGAGCCCCGTCATGGCCGCCGCCGCCGCCATCACCGGGCGCTTCACGGACATCCGCGGGTGGAAATACAAAAGGAACGATGAACGCGGAACGATGAACGATGAAGTTTAAGACAAAAAGAAGTTATAAATTTTTCCTGACGTTCATCGTTCATCGTTCTGACTTCCAAACGGGTTTTTTTATGAATTCTTTTCGCGTGCATACGGGGTTGGTGGCGCCGTTGGACCGGGCCAATGTGGATACGGATCAGATTATTCCGAAGCAGTTTTTGAAGCGCATTGAGCGTACGGGGTTCGGGCAGTTTTTGTTTTACGATTGGCGCTTTACACCTGAGGGCGCGGTCAACCTCGCGTTTACGCTGAATGAGCCGCGCTACCGGGGCGCGAGCGTGCTTGTCGCCGGACGCAACTTCGGTTGCGGATCGTCGCGCGAGCACGCTCCG
>JBBJMB010000056.1:0-14833 GCA_037719755.1 Pyrinomonadaceae bacterium | reverse complement strand
TTTACCACTCACTGTATTTCTCTCCGTTGAGCGCCGTAGCTTCGGATTTTGAGCGCACATCGAACACGTTTTCTCCGCCCCAGCTGGTGGCATCGGGCGGGTCGTAGCACGATCGCAGATCCCATTCCGGCTTGCCCGTCATCGGATCGACGGGTAAGGCGCGCAGGTAAACTTTCTTTTTATCGACGCCGTTCGTTAGGTCAAGAGAGTTTTTGAGCGGGTCGGAGCCGTTCAAGCCGCCTCCGATGGGCACATTTCCGCCGCGCGCAGTGACGCTCACGCCGCTCGTGAGCGAATCCAGATCAGGCGGGTACCGATCCGGATTGTCGACCGTAAAGATGGTGCAATCGCTAATCATCACCTTGCTGCGCGGATCTATCACAATGGCTTGAGGGTTAACGCCCGGCTGCTGCGGCTGGCCGCCTGCTGCTGCTCCCGTACCTGGGCCTACCGGTTGACCTGGGTTTGCTACTACTTGATTTGGCACCGCGGCCGCGCCCGCGGCGCCCGAGCACTGCATGGCCACGGTGTCGCGCTGAAATTCGTCGATGGCGGAGCGTATCTGGCGCAGCGTTTCGCGCAAGCGTTGCTCGCGCTGTCGCTTCACTTCGTTTCGGTAAAGCGGAATCACGCTCAGGCTGAGGATCGTGAGGATCGCATTGTGATCACCAGCTCGACCAGCGTAAAGCCGGACGGTGAACGGATGCTCAACAGTTCACCGCGGAGGCGCAGCGTCGTGTATTTTCTCGCAACCTTCATTTTACAACCAAACTGCCGTGCGTGAGCCGAACCGGCACGACGCTTCCGTCGCCGGAAATGAGCCGCGCCATGTTTTCATCAAAGTAGATGGAGCCGTTGCCAACTTGCAGCGCTTCGACTTCGACGAAGACCAGGATGCCGGCTCCCGTGAGCATCGCGCTGGCCGCAGGCGTGACGGACACCGTGATGCTGCCGGCCGGATTAATTGAATGCAGCAACCGCGGAGCGGCCGAAGCATTACTGAGCAGCCCGCCTTCTTTCACCCCATGCACGGCGAACATCTTGGAATCGAAACGCAGCTTGAGCATCGCCAGCGCAATTGGCGCGTGCGTTTGCAGCGCAAGGGCTAAAATTTGCCGCTTGCCTACGCGCATCTCGCGTGTGCCGCCCGCGAAGCTCAGCTGCGCCGCGGTGTGCGGCGATGCGGCGGGCCAATCGATGCCGGCGTTGTTTCCGCTTGCGCCAGCGCTAATTGCGGGGCAGGCACTGGGGCGGGCGCTTCGATAAAGCTTACCGCAGTCCGCTGCGCTGAACCGCTCGCGTTGACCGCGACCACATCGGAGCCGGCGCTTGGGTTCGGCACTCCGGCCAGAATCTTCGGAGCGGGCAAATAAGCTGGCAGATCTTCCTGCGTTTGCGCCGGCGGAAGCTCCGCTTTGGCCGCTTCCGCAATCTTTATGCCCGCGCGGCGCGCCGCGGCGAGCTGCAATTGCCGATCTTCAATTGCTTCCTGTTCGAGCAGATTGGCCAGGGTTTCAGTCGTCGGCGATTGCATGGTGCCGCTCGGCCTGATCAATTGGTCGTTCGGCGTAATATCCGGCGCTCTGATGACATGCGGCGTCACCACCAGCACGATGTCCGATTGCACATTGTTGCGCGTCGGAGAAACGAAGAGCCGGCCCAGTCCGGGAATCAGGCCGATCAGCGGCAATCCCTTTTGACCGCGCACCTCTTGATCCTGCGCGATGTTGGCGACCATCATGGTGCGGTTATTCGGGATGCGCGCCATGCCTTTGATCACGCGCTGGCTAAAGGAAGGCGTCAGATTCTGCCCGGCGTCGCCGGCGTTGGTGAGCGCGGTCGACTCGATCTCCATCTTGACCTGCACGTCGCGATTCGGAAAGACCTGCGGCTTGAATTTCAATTTCAGACCGACGTCCGCGTATTGCACCACCGGATAGCCGTAGCTGCCGAAGGCGCCCTGATTGGGAACGCCCGACTGCCCTTGCCCTTGGCCCGGAGTTTGGTTCGTCTGCTGAAAGCCGTAATTCGGCACCGTGGCCGTTTGAATGGGCACTTTTTGTCCGACATCGGCCGAAGAGTCTTCGTTATCAAAGGCGTGCAATTGCGTTTGGAAGACGAGCCGCGCGCGGTCTTTGCTCTGCATCGCGGTGAGCACAGAGGACGGCAAGAGGAGCGCCGCTCCGAGCGCGCTCGGCACCGCCGCGCTGCTGAGGCCGCCGACGACCTGCTGGGCCACCTGCCGGCTGCCTTCAAGCAAACTGACGCCGCTTGATGCGCCGATGGTAGTGCCGACTTGATTGCCGAATTGCAAAAGGTCTGTGCGCGTCACTTCGTAGATGCGCACGTCCATCACGACTTCGGCGCGATCTTTATCAATGCTTTCGATGATCTTTTCGATGACTTTTAGATTTTCCGGCGTGTCGCGGATGGTCAAGCTGTTGGTCGATACGTTTGAGATCACGCTGGCCGGCGGGCGGCCCGGTTGCGGCGGAATAAAGGTCGCAAGCTGCGTTTTGACTTTATCCGGGTCGGCGTTTTTCAGGTAAAAGGTGCGGATGCCGAGCGGCTGATACTGCATGCGCTGGCTTTGATCGGCGACGATAATGGTTTTGCGATCAATGCGCTGAAAGAACAATCGCTCCTTCAGAAAAAGATAGTCGAGCGCCTGCGCCGTCGTCACACCGCTCACGCTTAATTCTGTGGTGCGAGCGCGGCTAAACGATTGCGTGTCAAAAATAACATTCAAATCGATTTCGCGGGCGAGAGTCTGAATGAAGCTTTTGAGGTCTTGGCCGGGCGCAATGCTAATGATCCGCTGCCGCTCTGTACGCGCGCTGCCCGGGGTTTGATCGGGCAACTGCTGCTGCTGCGATGCGCCGCCTGTTGTCGCCCCGGTTTGGTAAGCGGTCGGTGAGATCTTCGCGCCCGGCAAGTTGCCTTCCGGCTGGTCCTTCGCGTCATCGCCGTCAACAATGCCCTGCTTTTCTTTTTGCAGCCGCAGCATGCGCTGCATCTCCGAGAGCGCCAGCTCGTTGACCTGGTCAAAGCCGTAAGCCTGTCGAAAGGCATTGTAAGCGCCCACATAATCGGACTTTTCGGCCAAATCGCGGCCCCGCTGCATAAAAGTCTGCGAAGCTTGGAAAAGCGCGCGGCGGTAATGAAGCTGGTATTCGATGACGGACGGATCCGACGCCACGGCCAACGCATATTCCTGCGCGGCCTTTTCCCATTGCTGCGCTTTTTCGTAACCCTGGCCGTTTTTATAGTTTTTCTCGCCCTTTTTCTTCGCCAGCGCCGTCAGCGGAGTAAAAATCAAGCAAGCGATCATCAAGCAGGCAAAAGCCTTTCGGCGGCTACACATAAAAAGTCCCATTTTGTTTCTCCAATACCTTTTCAGGTCAAACGCGGCTGACGTTGACCTCTTCGACAAACGTCACGCGGTTGATTTCGTGCAGAGTGGTTTCTCCTGCGAAAACTTTTTTGACGGCCGACTCGCGCAAGGAAGAAAGACCTTCGGCTTCGGCAGCGCGCCGCACTTCGGAGCCCGGGCGCCGGGCGATAATTAATTCGCGAATGTTGTCGCTTAAATCCAGCAGTTCGTGAATCGCGGTGCGCCCGCGATATCCGGTGTGATTACAAGAATCGCAGCCGACGCTCGCGTAAAAGACGCGGTCGGCATGCTCTGCAGGCCGCATGCCAGACTCCAGCAATTCCTCCGGCGTCGGGCGGTAGCGCCGCCGGCACGCGCTGCACAACAAACGGATCAAGCGCTGTGCGAGAACGCAGTTTAACGAGGAAACGAAATTATAAGGCTCAACGCCCATGTTGAGAAAGCGGCCGATTACATCGATCACGTTGTTGGCGTGAACGGTGGTGAAAACCAAGTGGCCGGTGAGGGCCGATTGAATGGCGATCTGCGCGGTTTCGGTGTCGCGAATTTCGCCGACCATAATCTTATCGGGATCGTGGCGCAGAATAGAGCGCAAGCCCCTGGCAAAGGTGAGTCCCTTTTTTTCGTTAACGGGAATTTGCGTGATGCCGTGCAACTGGTATTCGACCGGGTCCTCGATGGTGATGATCTTGTCTTCTTCGTTGCGGATTTCATTGAGGGCGGCGTAAAGCGTCGTCGTTTTGCCGGAGCCTGTCGGCCCCGTGACAAGCACCATGCCGTAAGGCTCGGCGATGTAGCGGCGAAACTTCCGCACATCCTCTTCATCAAAACCCACGACGTCAAGCCGCAGATCGCGAAACTCTTCGTTGATTTGCTCTTTGTCGAGAATACGAATCACGGCGTCTTCGCCGTGCACGGTCGGCATAATCGAAACGCGAAAATCGACGTTGCGGCCTTTGTAACGAACGCGAAATCTGCCGTCCTGCGGCACACGCCGTTCCGCAATGTCGAGTTCTGACATAACCTTGATACGCGAAATCAGCGTTTGGTGGTAACTGATGTCAATCGGCTCGACCTTGGCGTAAAGGGCGCCGTCGATGCGGTATTTAACCTGCACCTCTGTGTCGCGCGTCTCGATGTGAATGTCGAGGCGCGCGATTCCATCGCTTGATAAATTACGGTATCGACCAGCTTGATGATCGGCGACATGTCGGAATCGGTCGCCAAACGGTCTGGTCAAGCACTCTTCGCCCGTTTCCGTTTCTTTGACGAGCGAGATGCGAAAGCCGGAGGTCGCTTCCTGCAGCACGCGCTGCGTGGCGTCGCCTTTGCGCAGCACCGCCTCAATGGCCCCGCCGATGGCGACGTGCGGCACGATCTGGCTTTGAGCGCGCCGGCCATATCGTCGAGCCGTTCCAGGTCGGTCGGATCGGCCATCGCGATATGCAAGCGAGCGCCTTCGCGCCTGAGCGGCACAAACTGGTAGCGCATCATCAACTCGACCGGCATCTCGGACAGTAGCGCGTAATCGATGGGCGAAGCGCCTTCGGGCGGCAGGAGATCGACAAACGGCAAGCGGTATCTGCGCGCAAGCGCGCGCGCAACGCGCATTTCAGACGCTCGCCCGGTACTTCCTCCGCGAAGTCGTTTCGTTCGTCGACGAGAGGGTCGATTGTCTGGATATGTTCTTGTTGTAACTGTTTCATCTACTTCGCGAGAAAAACGCCGCTGAGAGACTTCCGCTCGACATCCTGAACTACTGGACTTACCGCAAATACGTTGATCTCTGGTTGATTGGTTTGGCGCGACTTGAAGCCCAAGCTTGAAAATCAACGCGCGACGTTGGAAACCGATTGCAGAATGGGGAGATAAATCGCGAGCAGGATTGTAATGACCACCCCGCCCATCACGATCAGAATGGCAGGTTCGAGAATCGTCGTCAACTGTTCTAATTTGACCTCAGACTCGCCGTCGTAAAAACTGGCCACTTCATCGAGCATCTCGCGCAAGCTTCCCGAGCGCTCGCCCACTCCAACCATATCCAAACCGAGGGCCGGAATCCAATTGGCAAACTCCAAGCTCTCCGTAAGGACGCCCCTCGCGAATCATTGAGAGAATTGACGAGCTGCGGCGCCTCAGCTCGCGATTGGTAATTGACTCGGAGGCGATCTCCCACGACTCTACGAGCGTAATGCCGCCGGCCAAAAGCGTGGCCAACGAGCGCGTCACTTGCGCCACGGCGAGCTGCGTCACGAGATTGCCGACGACAGGCAGCTTAAGCCAAAATCCGTCAAGCCGAAGCCTTCCATTGGGGGTGCGCCCCCACAGATAAAGGCCAATGGCGACGGCCACCGCCAAGGGGCCGAACCAAAAGATGTTTGACGCGAGCCAATGCGAAACGCCGACCACTACGATGGTCACTGTCGGCAAAGTGGTATTAAAACCGGTGAAAAGATCCGACATCTTCGGAACCACATAGATGGTGAGAAAAAACCATCGCGAAGCACGCGCAGAAAAGAAATGTCGGATAAGCCAAAGCTCCGCGCAGTTTGCGCCGCAGTTCAACATTGCGTTTCATGTAATTGACGTAGCGTTCAAGCACTTGATCGAGGGCTCCGCTGCGCTCGCCGGCGAGAATTGACGCCGTGTAAATGCGGGGAAACACTGAACTTTGAGAGGCAAAGGCGGCGGACAGGGCCGCTCCGCCCCGGATGCGATCTTCGACCTCGGTCAAAACTTCGCGCAGGCGCGTGCTGGCCGCGCGTCGCCTGAGCATTGAGATCGCTTGCAAAATCGGGATGCCCGCGCGGATCAAAGCGGCGAGCTGTTGGTTGAACAAAAGGAAGTCGCCCGCATTCATGCGGCCCGCTCCCGACTTGAGAAAGGAGAAGGCGCGCGCGCCGGCTTCGCTTGATTTCGGCGGGATCACCGTGAAAACGTGAAATCCCTCGCGCTCAAGGCGGTCGCGCACTTCCTGTTCGCCGTTCGCTTCGACGGCGCGTGTCACAATTTCCCCGGCCGACGTGCCGAGCCGACAGATGAATTCAGCCATGATGTCCTGCTTTAGCGTTCACCGGGCGCATGTGGTGCGGTGGTGGTAGTGGTGGTGGTCGCCCATTCCCCCTCAAGTAAGGCGGCGCGGATTATACCATGCGAGTCGCACTCGAAAACATAGTAGCCTTTGATTGTTAAGAAAAAGTAGACTGCTGCGGTTTTTGTAGTTCGAGTGAGATGAATAATATTTACGCGATGGTTGCGCGCGGGTTGCGGTTTCTCTGACGCATAAGCTTTTTCTTGCCACCAATCAACGCCTGTCCTAGAATGTGCATCAGACGTGACGTCAGTATTTACTACCGTCTCCACACTCAGATCGTTCAAACAAAGATCGCGAAGATTATGCGAGGTGATAAACGCGCCCTGCGGCGTTGATCTCTCATCCGACGAGAGTGGTTCCCCTCCTCAGGTCGAGCTGGAAATGGTCGGTAGGCGGGCGCTGCGGTCAGTTAATCAGCAGGGAGGTTGTCATGAAAGCAGGTTTTCGCTCTTCGGTTCGAGCTTTATTAATATCCGGTCTCGCCTTGTTTGCCTTGATCGCTTATCACCTGATCGCACCAGCCCGGCAAGAAAAAAAGCCAGCGCTTCCTGGCGCCGCCGCCGCGCCGCCGGCATCCTCGGACGTGAAAAAGCCCGCGCCTGATGCCGCACAACAATCGCAACGCCCTTCGATCGTGGACGACCCAGAGCGCCCCGTCATCATCAACACCGACGTGATCACGATGAATGTCACCGTCACCGACACCTACGGGCGCTACGTCAAGGGCCTCGATAAGTCGGCCTTTACGGTGCTCGACGACAAAGTGCAACAGGAGATCACATTCTTCACAGACGACGACACGCCGGCGAGCGTCGGCGTGCTCTTTGATGTTTCCGGCTCGATGAGCGGCGATAAGGTCGCGCGCGCGCGCGAAGCCCTTTCCCGCTTCATTCAGACCAGCCACGAGCAGGACGAGTATTTTCTGATCGGCTTTAACTCGCGCGCTCAGCTTTTGCTTGACCGCACGCGCGATGCCGACTCGGTGCTCGACAAACTGACGTTTGTGCAAACCAGAGGGCAGACGGCCCTGTACGACGCTTGCTACTTGGGCGTCGAGAAAGTAACGCGCGGCGCGCACCCGAAGCGGGCTCTTCTCGTAATCAGCGACGGCCAGGACAATAACTCGCGCTACACGTTTAATGAATTGAAGCGTTTGTTGAAGGAATCAGACGTTGTGATTTACGGCATCGGCATTCTGGGCGGCGGCGATCCTTCAAGCAGTTTGGGCATGGCCGGACAATCGATTCTCGATGAAATCGCCGGCGTGTCCGGAGGCAAAGCCTTTTTCCCGACCACGACGGCCGAGATGAACGAGATTTTCGAGCGCATCGCGTTGGAGCTGCGTCACCAGTATTCGGTCGGCTTTCGGCCGTCGAACTTTACCGGCGACGGCAAATGGCATCGCTTGAAGGTGAAAGTTCAACCGCCGCGCGGTTTGCCGCGCTTGTTTGTGCGGGCCAAAGAAGGGTATTACGCGCAGCCCAACCCGGCCAACTAAGGCGAACCCGGCGCACCCCTTCGGCAACGCACGCCGCACATGCGAGCATCTACTTCCGGCGCGCAGTAACAGAAGAGAGCGCGCACAATGCCGAATCCGCTTGTGAGAGCAATTATTGCAGATCAGGAAAAACATCACGGTGCCGCTCAAAGAACATAATACCGGTGACGCGAAGAAGTTTGGTGCGATGTGGTGGCGGCTCGCACCCATCGCCATCGCGGCGCTTTGCTGCGCGTTTTTAGTTCCCCTGCGAGCGCAGCAACAGCAGCAGCAGCAGCAGCGTCCGGCGACAGACGCGCGACAGCGCCGCACAGAAGAGGCTAAGCCTAAGCCCACGCCCACGCCAACCGCCGAGCCGCCGCGGATGATTATCAACGTTGACGAGCCGCCGCCGCCCGCCGTCGATTTATCCAAGCCGCAAAACGAAGAGATCGACAAAGACGCTACCGTTAAAGTCGACACTAATCTCGTCAACTTGAACGTCCGCATCATCGACCGCTTGAACCGCCCGATCAACAACGTCGCGCGCGAGGAATTGCGCGTTTTCGAGAACGGCGTGGCCCAGGAGATCGCTTACTTTACGCGCGAAGAAGTGCCGATCAGCTACGGATTGGTGCTTGATAATTCCGGCTCGTTGCGCCCGCAAATCAATCAGGTGATTGATGCGGGCAAATCCATTGTGGGAAGCAATAAACCGGGAGACGAAACTTTTCTGGTGCGCTTTGTGGATCGCGACCACATTGAGACGGTGCAGGATTTCACGTCGAGCAAATCGGCCCTTGTCGAAGCGCTCGAAGGCCTTTACGTCGAAGGCGGTCAGACGGCCGTGCGCGACGCCGTTTATCTTTCGGCCGAGCGCGTCGCCGAGTATAAAAAGGGCGACGAATTGGATGACCGCCGCCGGCGGGCATTGATTCTTGTGACCGACGGCGAAGACCGCGACAGCTACTACAAAGAGGAAGAGCTTTTCGCGCGGCTGCGCGAATACGATGTGCAAATCTTTGTGGTCGGGTTGGTCAGAGAGCTGGACAAGGAAGGCGGTTTTATTCGCAAAAGCCCGCGCGATAAAGCGATCAGCTTTCTGGAACGACTGGCGAAGGAAACCGGCGGTCGTGTGTTTCTGCCCGAATCCGTCACCGAGCTTTCCGCGATCGCCGAAGAGATTACGCGCGATATGCGCACGCAGTACAGGCTCGGCTACAGCCCGGTCAATAAGGCCCGCGACGGCTCATACCGCGCCTTGCGCGTCACCGTGGCCGACGCCGCGGGCCGCGACAAACGCATCGCCGTCACCCGCCCCGGCTACACCGCGCCGCGCTCAGACGCGCCCGCCATTAAACCACCCGCGCAAAGAGGCGCGAACGCGAGCTCATCGACCACAAGAAGCGGCAAACCGTAAGGCTCTCGGTGTTGTAACGCGCGCGTCACACGCCCTCCCTCACGGTCGGGCTACTGTTAAATCTTCAGAGGCGGCTGATGAGCACTTGAAACGGCTTCAACCGCAGGCGCACCGCATCCGATTTCTGCCCCGCTTGATTCACACTTAAGGTTTCTCCGCTGAGCACATCGAAGACTTGCAAATCATTCCCTGTGCGCACTGCGCCCGCGCTTAACCTGATCGAGACATCCTCTTCTTTTTCACTAAAAGAGATGGCCACGAGCGTCAGGCGATCGTGCGCGCGCCGCAGGCCCGTGAAGATGTGCGGATTGTCGGCGTCGACGGCGCGCAGCAGCGTTTGCCCGCGCATCAACTCGGGGTACTCGCGGCGCGCGGCGAAAAGCTTTTGATAGCGCGCGTAAACCGTAGGGTCCGCTTCCGGGTGCGGGCCGTGCTTGGGATCGCCGCCGAAGACTTCAGGGATGCCGAAAAAAGCGTGCACCGCCTCCATGGACATAAAGCGCGGCGTGTAGCCGTTGAAATGGTAGAACCAAGAGGTGTCGTGATTGCGCGTGTAAAAGACGCGGTTGGCGCCAACAGGCAGCGCGTCGAAAACGTTCGCGATGTGCGCTTTGTAACTGGCGGCGGTCATTTCGCCGGCCTCCATTTTTTCGAGCAGAAACTGCGGAGCTTCGGTCTGATTGTCGTGCGCCAAATTACAGACCGAGTAATAAAGCGGCCCGAAGACTTCACTCAAAAGAACCGCATCCGGCTTGAGCTCGCGCATGCCCTGGAGCATCGCGGTCATCAACTCGGGCGCCGCCGAGCCGCTGCGATAAGCCGGGCGAGCCACGTTTGCGTCCCATCCCGGCCCTTTGTAGGTGGCGGCGTCAACGCGGTCGCCGTCGATGCCGTACTCGCGCACGTCGTGTCGCACCAGATCAACCATATACTGCTGGTAAGCGATTGCCGCCCAATCCGTGGTCACGCTTTTCCACGTCGGGTGCAGTGCCAGCGCTCCCGCTTCGGTGCGCACAAACAACTCGGGCCGCTCTTTTATGAGCGGCGACTTTTCATTGAAGCCGTGGATCACCATGTCCAACAGCACGCGCATCGAGCGCGTGCGCTCTGCGCACCAGTTCCTTCAAATCTTCCGCGGTCCCGATTGATGGCTCCGCGGTAAAGGTCAATCGGCGAGTAGCCGCCCATCCAGTGCGGCATCACGTAAATCGCGGTGAAGCCTATTTTCTTATAAAAGCGAGTTTTCGTGAGGCCCTTTGAGCCCGCCCGGGTAGTACTCGGAAAAGCTTCCAGGATGACCATCTCGCGCACCCAATCCGGCGTCGGCGCAGGCGGCATCGTGCGCTCGACCATGCGCCGGTAACTCGCCAACAGAGACGGCAATCCCCCGCTCGCCAATTCCACGTGGTGCACGTCGGAATCCACCGCGAAATTCACGCTTAAAAAGTAAGCGCGCATGTCTTGATGGGCGAGCGTGAGGCGGTCGCCGCCGTGCAGCGAAGAGAGGTAAGCTACTTCGCCTGCGGTTTCCATCCAACTGCCCAATGAACGATTGTGTCGCTTGTTGGTCACAGCCAAAAGACCGAAGCCGGCATCCGGCGCGCTGTGAAACCGAATCCGCCGCCCGGCGAGCGAGAGATACGGCGTCTCGGGCGCCACAAAACTTTTCGGAAAGAAGGGGCCGGGCACATCCACCACACAATCTTTCGGCTCGGCCACAGCCGCGCCGGGCAATTGAAAAAGAAAACCCTCCATGCGGCGCGCGGTGCCGGAATGGGAAGCGCCCCGATCGTTGCGCGCAAGCCGCGCCGTGCGTTCGACTCGACTCTCGCCGGGAAAAAGAGAATAGGCGGCCGTTAATTCATATTCGTAGGGGCGGCGCGCGGTTTCCGTTTGGCTTGATGCTGCGGCGGAGAGCACGCCGTAAATCAATCGCAGCGTTACGGCTTTGCGCGTCTTGTCGATGCTCAGCTCGCGCTTGATGAGCGTGGCGCCGTGGCGTTCAATGATCCACGCGCCGTCGACGCGAAAATCTATGGCTTTCGACGGGGCCATCGACGCGATCATGCTTCCGGGCAGTTCCGCGGCACCTAACAAGAGCCAATCGCCGCTCGCGGCATCGAAATCGAGTCGCAGTTGCGCATTGCCGAAGACGATGCGACCGCCTTGCTCCGCGAAGTAAACGTCTTCGTAAATCGGAGTCGCGCGCGGGCGTGCGGTTTGAGAATATGTAAGCGTCCCGGATAAGAAGAGAAAAACGATGATTGTTGAGGTGAGCGATTGCAGGAAAAAGCTTCTTTCCTGCGAAACGTAACTCATCGCCGAGGCGCGCAGAGCGCAGAGCGGGCGCTGAGAAGAATCGTTTGTCTCAGCGCCCGCTCTGCGCCTCGGCGGTGAATCATCCATTTGAGCCATGATAAAGCCCCTCATCACTGATGCCGACATCTCTGAGCGTCAGCAATCCGCACCCGAATCCTAGGCGGTTGTGGCGACGATGGGCAAGGACGCAGAGATGACAAAGCAGAGCTGCGTTGCAATTGTGGGATGCTGGTGTGCTTGGGAGAAAGATAGGTGTGCTCGGCGGGGATCGACGGCGGGGTACGCTGTCCGCTCTTCCGTTGAGGGTGGCGATGCGCGGCGAAACATTTCATTGGGTGGACAGATTTGTTTTCTGTTCTTGCTTGTCACTCGTCAGAGATTACCTTTTCACGACGCTGAAAGAATACTCGCCGACATCCTCAACGGTTCCTTCGGCGGTCACTCCGCTGAGCGCGAGGACATAATCTCCCTTGCTCAACAGTTTGGCGGGCACCCGCAGCACAACGACTTTGCCGGAATTAATCCGCCGCGCCGCCGCACGCCCGTTCCACACCTGGTCGCCATCAATTGTTTGCAGCGCGGCGCGGTAGTTTTGGTAAGCATCTTTCTCCAGATCAACTCGCAGTTGCACTTGGCCTGTGCCCGGCGCGATCTCCAACTTGTTCGCTTCACCGCCGCTTCTGACCAGCCCTGGCATCAACAAGAACGCGGTGCTGACGGATTCAGACTGATTGGCCGGCTCCTTGGAACGCGGATTTCGGTTTTGGGATTGGTTTCTTTGTTGTGTCGGCGGCGGTTCAACCGCGTCTTGCTTTGGTGGGTTGTTCGGAGATTCACCTTCCAACCGGGGAGCATCGCCCGGCGGGTTCTTTTCGTCAACTCGTGGCGGCGCCTCTTGCCTCGCCACTTGCTCGGGCGCGCCGCGCTGCAGCACAACGAGTACGCCTGCGCCGCCAAGCACCACGGCGAGCGCCGCGGCCGCGAAACCCACACCCAGCCCCGGGTTCTGATTGCTGAAAAGGCTCAGCACAGATTGCCACCACGAGACCCTTGCAATCAGCAAAACTTTGTTCACCACGCACAGGAACGGTCGCCGGCGCTTCGGCAACAAATCCCACAAATCCTCGCAAACTCAAGCCGCGCGACGCCGCGGTAGGGTCAAAAAGCTTTTCTCGAATCGCTCGCGATCACTCTCGGAGAGCTCGCCGCGCACATAAGCATCGATCAAATCATCTTCGACGACGAGAAGCTGTCCAAAAAACCCATCATCGCCGAAATACTCTTCCTCGAGCCGGATTTTCTCCGCGTCCGAGGCGTCTCCCAATAGGTATCGGACGAGCGTTTTATCTTTATTTATTTGCCATGTCATGATCTGAATACTCCCTTCCACCTATGAGTGGCAAAAGGAATCGATGCATTTCATCCCGCCCGATCATTTTTTGACGCATTCGTGAACGCAGTCTTCGAGTTTGACTCTGATGCGGTGCGCGCGAATGCGCAGGGCGTTGAGCGGCATCCCTAGTTTTTCCGCCAGCACCTTTCTTTGATCAATCTTGGCGCGTTTTTCTTCCTGGTAGTACTCGACGATCAGCTCGCGGTTTTCGGCGGGCAAACTTCGCACGCACTGCTCGAAGCATTCGAGCCGCGAATCCGAATCACCGCTTTCTTCGGCCGCCTGGATCGGCTCGGGCAACTGGTCGATCGCCGCCTGCTCGCGCTCGCGCTCCTTCAAGCTCTCCATAAAGAGCAGGCGCGCCACGCCATAGAAATAGCTCTGGAGGTTCTGGATAACTTCGCCTTCGGCGATCTTGCGGGCCACGCGGTTGATCGTTTCATCGGCGTGCTCGTCCGGCGACGTGCTTCCGCGCCACTCAAAGAACTTACCAGCTTCAGGCGAATCGCTTCGTACTGCTCTCCGGCGCGTTCGCGGTCTGTGTCCAGACACGCCAGCAGCTGATCGAACGCCGCTTGCGTTAAGACCCACCCACCCTTTCGCGTGATCGAAGCATCCATGAATTTATCACTCCAGCGAAACAAAGCTGGAGCGTCATCAACTGGCAATGCGACTACCGCTCGTCACTTCCACTCGCCTTGCAGGATGAACGCCGCCCAGTTGTAGGGTGACTGCCATCGCTTGCTCTGCCACATCTCAACCTGCGCTCGCCGCAATGCCGCCGCCGGACGCAGCCCCTCACCCAGCATCCCCCGGTAGAAGCGCTCCATCAGCTCCCTGGTCGCCACATCCTCCACCTTCCACAAACTCGCCGCCACGCCCTTCGCTCCGGCATACATAAAGCCGCGCACGAGCCCCACCAAGCCTTCACCCTTGATCTCTTTGCCAACCCCGTCTGGCACGCCGAAGCACGACGAGCTCCGCCGCAGTCTCAGTTGTGGACTTCGTGCAAGCGCAGAAACCCATCTTGTGGTTGTCCGCGCTCATTCACCAGAGATGCCTAGCCCCGATAGCTCCGGCTGCTCCTGTTCAAAGGCATGTGTGGCGAAGTGCACGATGCGGTAGCCGGAGAGTTCTCACTCGTGGCCGCAGAGCGGCTGGCCTCAAAGTCGATCCGCTGGATGGCTGCCCCGGCCGGGCGAGCGCCAGATGTTGTTGGCTTCGCGGCGTGGCCGTCAGGCGCGGGATGCTCGCCCCGCGCGTCAGTCCGACATCGTGAGAGCACGCACCACATCACGAGATAGAGCAGCCGTCAGCTCATTCTGGTTGCCTGCTGGATCGTTCTTCTCCGACCCACGGCTGAGCGCCTCATCAACGCGCACATCTTTGCGAAGACGGGGTCTGCGACACGGCGACCGCTCCGGCGGCAGGCTGACGTCCGGCCAGTTCTCTACGCAGCACGGCCAGCGTCGAAGCCGACGGCAGGCTGACGATCTCGTGCTTGACCATGAGCGGCTGCTGCGCCGTGTCCTTATCACCAGAAGATGCCGGTTTCGGCAGCGCGGCGAACGGCACATACTGCAACGCTCCGTCGCTGACCACCAGCAGGCGCTTCGTGCCGAGTTGTGCCGCGACAGGTGACAACACCATCCGGCTCAAGCTGGCAGCCGCCTCCGGCAACTGCGCTTCGGCTCGCGCGATGCGTGCGCGATCCTTCGCCAGGCGCGCACTCTTCT
>JBBJMB010000326.1:0-3949 GCA_037719755.1 Pyrinomonadaceae bacterium | reverse complement strand
TTTCTTCAACATCGCTTTTAGCAATCCGCTCAACCTCGAAAAATTTCAATCCGCGCAAGTCAAAATTACGCCCGACATTCCCGACGCCAAAATCAGCGCCAATTACAACTCGATCTCCATCGAAGGCCCGAAGCGCAGCAACACGATGTACACCGTGGCTCTCGACGGGGACATCACAGACACGTTCGGGCAACAGCTCACGGGCGATCAGCGATCATCATTTCGAGTGACGACGGCCGATTCGAGACTGTTCACCACCAGTGAGGGCTTCGTGGTGCTCGACCCGGCGGGCCGGCGCGCGTTCACGGTGTACAGCGTCAACTACCGCCGCTTGAAAGTGCGGCTTTATCAAGTGACGCCGGATGATTGGCCACGCTTTCGCGCTTACGGAGCGGCGCGCCGACAGAACATGAAGCTGAAGACGCTCGCGCCGCCCGGACGACTCGTCTCAGACAAAGTAATTGAGGTGGCCGCCGCCCCTGATGAATTAATTGAGACCGCGATTGATCTGGCGCCCGCGCTCACCAACAAATTCGGGCAAGTCTTCGTTGAGGTCGAGCCCATCGAAGATAGAAAGGGGCCCGTGACTGTCGGCGCCGATTGGGAGAACCGGGTCGAGGCGTGGGTGCAGTCAACGGAAATCGGCTTGGACGCTTTTGCCAACAAGCAACAACTCGCCGCGTGGGCGAATTCGCTCACGGACGGCCGGCCGCTCGCGGGCGTTGAGATTTCAGTGCGGCCCGACGGTCTCTCAGGCACGACCGATGCAAGCGGCCTCGCGCGGTTGAGTTTCGATTCAACTCGGCCAGCGAACGCGGAAAAGCAAGCGGCGCTCATCGTCGCGCGCCGCGGCGATGATGTAGCCATGCTGCCGCAGAATTACTATCCCTCTTATTACAACGACAACAATGAAAGCCACACCTGGCGACACGGCGATGCGCGGGAGATGCTCGGCTGGTATGTTTTCGATGATCGTCAATTGTATCGTCCCGGCGAAGAGGTGCGCGTCAAAGGCTGGCTGCGGAAAATAAATCTCACGCCGACCGGCAGCACGGAGATGTTTGCGGCGGCGAATAAATCCATCAATTATGTGCTGAGAGACTCGCAGAACAATGAGATCACCCAAGGGAGCGCCCCGCTCAACGCCCTGGCCGGGTTTGATCTGACGCTGCGCCTTCCCGCCGCGATGAATCTTGGCCATGCCAATCTGGAATTAAAGCTTGATGATGAAACCGGCGTTCACGCGCACGGACTTGAAGTGCAAGAATTTCGCCGCCCCGAGTTTGAGGTCACGGCTGTTGCTTCTGCGGCGCCGCACTTCGTCGGCTCGTTCGCAACGGCGACGATGACGGCCAGCTATTACGCGGGCGGAGGTTTGGCGGCGACCGAAGTGGATTGGGATGTGACCGCGACGCCGACGAATTACACGCCGCCGAATCGCGGCGATTACACGTTCGGCAAGTTTTATCCGTGGTGGCGCGAGAGAGACGCGGACGATCAAGCGCGCACGCAGACGTTCAAAGGGCGCACAGACGCGGCCGGCAAGCACACGCTGCGCATGGATTTCGACGGCGTGAATCCGCCGCGCCCGTCGAGCGTGCTGGCGCAGGCGCGCGTTGCGGACGTGAATCGTCAAACGCTGGCCGCCACCGCCACGCTGCTGGTGCATCCGGCCGATGTGTACGTCGGCTTGAGATCCGCGCGCACGTTTGTGCAGCAAGGCGAAAGCTTTGACATCGCGCTCATTGTGACAAACTTGGACGGCGTAGCGCTCGCCAATCGAGACGTGAAAATTCGACTCGTGCGGCTTGATTATCTTTACGAAAAGGGTGAATGGCGCCAGCGTGAAGTGGATGCGCAGGAGCGCGTTGTCAAGAGCGGCGCGGACGCTCTTGACGTACGTTTGCCGACGAGGGCGGGCGGCGCGTATCGCTTGACGGCGCAGGTGCGCGACGAGCGCGAGCGATTAAATGAAAGCGAATTGTCGCTGTGGGTCGCCGGCGGGCGAGTGCCGCCGCAGCGCGAAGTCGCGCAGGAGCGAGCGGAGCTGATCCCGGATCGCAAAGCTTACGCGGGCGGCGACACGGCGGAGATTCTCGTGCAATCGCCGTTCGCGCCGGCCGAAGGCGTTCTTACCCTGCGGCGCTCCGGCCTGCTGCGCACCGAGCGCTTCACAATGAAAGAGACTTCCCACACGCTGCGCGTGCCGCTGGAAGAAGCGATGACGCCGAACGCGCATCTGCAAGTTGATCTGGTCGGCGCGGCGTCGCGCGTGGATGACGCGGGCAACGCGCAAGCGAATCTGCCTAAGCGCCCGGCCTTTGCTTCCGGCGCAATCACCCTGGAGATTCCGCCCGCGGCGCGGCGCTTACAGGTCACCGCTACACCGCGCGACGCAGTGCTAGAGCCCGGCGCCGAAACGATGGTGGAGGTGGCAGTAAAAGACGCGCGCGGCCAGAATGTGTCCGGCACAGACACGGCGCTCGTCGTCGTGGACGAATCCGTGCTGGCGCTCACGGACTACAAACTGGCGGACCCGCTGAGTGTGTTTTATGCCACGCGGAGTGGGGATGTTAGTGATTATCACTTGCGCGACAAGGTAACGCTTGAGAATCCTCAAGAAGTCGAACGCTTGGCGCTCGGCGATCGCGCCGGCGGAGGCGGAGCAGGTGGCGGCGGTGGCGGCGCAATCAAGAGAAAAATGCAGCCGGAATGATGGCGCCGCGCGCGTCCGGCACGATGACGGAGATGGTCACAGGCTAGGGGCGGCCAATTATTAGCAGCGGAGCCCCGCCGCCGATCAACGTTCGCTGTAACTTTAACGCGCTCGCCGTCTTTGCCGCTTCGCCGCCCACTGACTCAAGCGGACGCGCGCAAATCAAAGTTAAGTTCGACAACTTGACGCGCTACCGCGTGATGGCCGTCTCGGTTTCCGGCGGCCAATTGTTCGGCACCGGTGGACGGCGATCAACAAGCGTCAAGCGCTGATGGTGCGCCCTTCGCCGCCGCGCTTTCTTAACTTCGGCGATCAAGCTGAGCTGCCTGTCGTCATTCAGAATCAGACCGACGCGCCGATGGAGACCAGCATCGCGGTGCGTGCGGTGAACGCAGACTTAACCGCGGGCGCTGGTCGCCGCGTCACCGTGCCGGCTAATGATCAAGTGGAAGTGCGCTTTCCCGTCGCGGCGGTTGCGCCCGGCACCGCGTTTCCAAAATCGCCGCCGCCTCGGGCACGAAAACCGATGCGGCCGAGGTGTCGCTTCCCGTCTACACGCCGGCCACCACCGAAGCCTTTGCGACCTACGGCGTGATCGACAGCGGCGCCGTCGCGCAAAGGGTGAAAGCGCCCGCCGACGTGATCAAGACCTTCGGCGGCCTGGAAGTGACGACCGCTTCCACGCAGCTTCAGGAACTGACCGACGCGGTGATTTATCTCTACAATTACCCCTACGAGTGCAGCGAACAAATCTCTTCGCGCATCATCGCCATCGCCGCCTTAAAGGATGTGCTCGCCGCTTTCGAGACGAAGGATTTGCCGAGCCCGCAACAGATGCGCGACGCGGTGGCGCGCGACTTGAAGCGTTTGCAAGGTTTGCAGAACGACGACGGCGGCTTTGATTTCTGGCGGCGCGGCACGCGCTCCGTGCCTTATGTCTCCGTGCACGTCGCCCACGCTCTGGCGCGCGCACAGGGCAAAGACTTCGTGGTGCCCGCTGAAATGTCGAAGCGCTCGCAAAATTACTTGCGCCAAATCGACGGCAAGATTCCCCGCGATTACAGCCCCGAATCAAAACGCGCGATTAAAGCTTACGCCCTCTACGTGCGCGCGCTGATGAAAGACTCGGACGCAAGCGGCGCGCGCAAATTGATTGCTGATGCGGGCGGCGTCGAGAAACTCTCGCTCGAATCCCTCGGCTGGCTGCTGAGCGTGTTGTCGCATGATGCGAAG
>JBBJMB010000055.1:0-14874 GCA_037719755.1 Pyrinomonadaceae bacterium | reverse complement strand
CCGCCAGTGCTGTCTGTTCCGATTGAACGCCGGATGCCGGCCGTGTTGTTTTCAGCGCATGCAAGCGGTCCGGCGATAGCAACCCTCATGCCATCGCCGTTATACCTCTAAACCAAACAGACACCGATGGTTTGACAGGCGCTCTGGTCGCCATGCGTCGCAGAATTTGACGGCACCAGTCAGAATGAAAGAGACACGGTCGCGTGTTTCAACATTGCGGACGGGGCTGTCTGCCGCCTAATGTTGAAAGCGGTAGTAGCCCGAAGGCCGGGAGATGAGCGAGATGGCTTTTTCCATGATGTCAAACCGGCAGAAGCAGCGCTTCAAAGAAGCGCAAAACATGGATGTGGCTTACGGCTTGCCAAGTCTCGGCCGTTTTCGCATCAACATCTTTCAGCAGTGCGGCGCGGTGAGCCTTGATGATGTTATCGGGCATTCGCGGCATGCACGATGAGGGAAACAAGCGGATGGGAATCGGCGTCGAACGAGCATCTTAAGAAGGATCAATCATGAGTTAGCTCTCTATTTTTTGGGTAATTAGCATTTATCTCAAATGCCTGGATGAGGAGGATTATTTGCGGCAAACCCGTCCGACCACTCGTCATCTGTCACATGGCTATTTGCTTCGGGTTTTCGAGCTGTCCAGCAGTGTTGTGACGGCTCGAAGATTCCAGCGCCTGAATACATCACAGCATGCCCGGCTGTTCGCAGAACAGCTCTTATGCGAATAAAAAGTGATGGCAAGACAGTTCAGGAGAGCGAGGCGTCACCGCCAGAAAGCTTTTGGGTAGTGGGGAAATGGGGTGGGATAAAGGATAATCCTGCTCGATGATCACTATCACACTTCAATGCCACCACTGTAGAAGCGAAAAGATCGTGCGCGATGGACTCACGCGAAATGGAAAACAGCGTTACTGGTGTCACAACTGTAATCGCAGTAGCCGTGAATCGCCACAACCGATTGGCTACGTAGAGGACGCACAAGAACAAATTATTAAAGCCTACGAAGAGCGAAGCTCTTTGCGTGGTCTCGAACGAGTTTTTGGCGTTTCTCGCAAAACTGTTATTGCCTGGCTCAAAAAAAGGGAAAAGAACTTCCCGCATTGAGCGAGACCTTGATTGAGCCAGATGATTCAATGTTGATCGAATTGGAGCTTGATGAATTGTGGTCATTCGTGCTCAAAAAAAGCCGTAAACGCTGGGTCTGGATCGCACTGTGCCGGGGCACGCGACAAATCATCGCATTCGTTATCGGCGACCGCAGCGCGGCCACTTGCCGAAAGCTTTGGAAGAAGATACCGCCGGTTTACCGATTGGCGCATTGTTACACCGATTTCTGGGAGGCTTATCAAAATGTCATCCCAGCAGATCAGCACACAGCTTGTGGCAAGGACAGTGGTATGACCGCGCACGTCGAGCGATGGAACAACACTCTTCGCCAACGGCTTGGTCGTTTTGTGAGAAAGACGTTGTCGTTCTCAAAGTCGGATCAGATGCACGAGACTTGTCTGCGATTGTTCATTCATCGCTACAATCTCTCATTGCGCCGGAATTAGCAGGCGGGAAATGAAGAGCGGGTTATCCCACCCCATTTCCCCACTACCCGGGTTTACAGTGTCGGCACTTAGCAGTTCAGATCAAGCTGCCGTTTGTTCGAGCCGCGCACTTGCCCCGCCAAGCTCGTTTCGGCCTGACGCATTGCTTCTCCCGCACCCGGCCCTCGCAAGGGTCATAATGATGTCTCAGCTATGGAGGCTGCTCATGTTTAAGGTATTACAGATAGCTTCGTTGTCATTACTGTTCTTGATCGCTTTGCCGGTGGCATCGAGGGCCGATCTGATCGGCGTGGAGATTGACGGCACGGTGGTGCGCATCGACGAACGCACCGCTAGCAGCAGCGTTGTCGGTGAATCCGGCGTGGGGCCTCTCCTCTCGTTGGTGCGCGACAGGTCTGGTACGTTCTTCGCGACTAGCAACTTCAACCTCTACACCATCGACCTGAACACGGCCGCCGCGACGCTCCTCGCGCCAATCAGCTACACGGGCGAGTTCTCAATCATAAGCGGTCTGGCTTTCTCACCCTCGGGTACGCTCTACGCAATGGGGTCGATGAGCGAAGTGTTCCGCACTAATTTCTCTTCACGTTGAACCCCATCAGCGGAGCCTCTCACTCATCGGCGAGACGGGTGTAGGTGGCATCTCCGACCTCGCCATCTCATCCGACGGCACGCTCTACGCCTACAGCGCTTCGAGCAGCGAAGACAATCGCATCGGCTTCGGGCTGGTGACAATCGACCCGCTGACCGGCCGTGCGACTGATGTCAACCCGGACGACAACAGCTGCAGACACCCAAATCCTTCCGCGCTGACCTTCAGCACCGCAGGCACGCTCTACAGCATCGGCAACTCTACGCTGACCAGGATCGACACGACGAGCGGCGTGGTGCAGTTCATCGGCGTCACGGGAGCAAATGAGGTGCAAGGCATCACGTTCATCGAGGGGGCAGCGGAGCCGATCCCGGAGCCGACCACACTGCTGCTCGGCACGGGGCTGGCAAGCTTCGGCCTTTCGCTTCGCAGACGGCGGCGGGCGCAGCCGGACGCGGACACTTGGGCTTGAAGCGGCTGAGCATCTTCACGTGTGTTGTAAGGAATGGGCTTTAGCGAGCGCCGCGCTCGGTTATCATCTGTGAGCTCGTACAAAGTCAAGAGTGTCTTGTAGCGATCCTTCTGCTTACGAGTTAATGATTCCGTAAGCTCACTGCCATCTGTGTTGGTCATGCTCAAATTCTCCTGCTTGCAGCGGTTTGCAGATGCGCGCCAAGTGTCGCGCAAAGCTTCCAGCTGGTCTGCGCAAAGTAGCACAGGCTCGAAGCCCGTGTGGTAGTCGCGTCACACACAGGCTTCGAGCCTGTGCTGCTTTGCTTCTCGCGACGCTCATCTGCAAACCGCTGTAGATCGGTTTTTCAGTTGCGCGGTGGAGTACGACCCCGCGGGGCAGCGAGCAAGCGTCAGTATTCGTCACCTCGGTAATGAGTAATGCCCCGGAAGCGCTTCACGTTCCAGCATGCCTCTTAAAACCATTCTCTCGGCAAGTTTATGTTCGCGCGACCTTATGTCAACCCGAGTCATGAGTTGACCTTCTTCGCGTCCTTTGCGTCTTTCGCTTTGCGGTGCTTTGCGTTGAGGTCAGTGTGACTTAAACGCAAAGCACCGCAAAGCGAAAGACGCAAGGACGCGAAAAGTGATGAGACACCGCATGGTTTCGGCAACTCACGACTCGGGTTATGTCAAACCCGATGACATTCCCTTTTCCGTCCATCATTGATTTTGAGAGTATCGCTATGATCGCAAACATCTCGTCTTCTTCATCTTTCGCACTCTGCGACTGTTGGACCGCAAACGCAGAGAGAGACACGGAGAAACGCAGAGAAAACAAGACTAACTCATGGCTCGGGTTTCGATAGCCCGCCAGCAATTCTGACAAGTCATTTTTCGCCGCGATCTCTGCTACACTGGCGCACGTTTTGGAAAACTTGATGCCGGCCCCTGTGCCGCATTGTTCCCGTCGCTTCCGTTTAAGTTTTTCTCGCCAGGAGAATGTTTATGTCCCGATGCAGCCGGGCGCACGGCTTCTTTCGCTTGCGCTTCTCTCTTCTTTCGCTGCTCTCGTTCGCCTTGCTCGCCGCGCCGCCCGAGATCGCCCTCGCGCAGCCGCAGAGCGCGGCCAGGCATGCGATTACGCACGAAGATGTGTGGCTCGCGAAGCGCGTCGGAGCACCCGTGCCGAGTCCCGACGGCCGGTGGGCCGTCTTCTCTGTAATCGAGCCCGCCTACGATGAAAAGGATCAAGTTTCAGATCTGTGGATCGCGGCCGCCGACAAAAGCGCCGCGCCGCCCAGGCGTTTGACGTTTAGCAAGGGCGTCGAAAGCGACCTCGCTTGGAGTTTGGACAGCCGCCGTCTCGCCTTTTCGGCCAAGCGCGAAGGCGACGAAGTCAATCAGATTTACGTGTTGAACGTGGCCGACGGCGGCGAAGCCGTTAAGTTTACCGCGCTCTCGACCGGCGCGCGCTCGCCGCGCTGGCGGCCCGACGGCAAAGCGCTACTCTTTGTGAGCAACGTCTATCCGGGTGCGATGGACGATGCGGCCAATCAAAAAATCGCCGCCGAGCGCAAAAGCCGCAAGTATAAAGCGCGCGTTTATGAAGGCTTTCCCGTGCGCTACTGGGACAAATGGTTGGAGGAGGCGCAGCCGCATTTGTTCGTGCAAAGCGACGAGCCGGGAGCGCAAGCGCGCGATCTGCTCGCCGGCGCAGAACTTGCGGCCGGGCGCGGCTTCGGAGGCCGCCAAACCGACACGGGCGAAGTGATTGACGCCGTGTGGACGCCCGACGGCCTCGGAGTGATCTTCGCCGCCACCGCCAAGCGCGACACCGCAGCCTACGCCCGCTACAACACGCACCTCTACGTTGCGCCGGTTGCCAGCGGGGGTGCGCCGCGGCAATTGACCGAGGGCGCGGATAATTTCGCGCGCCCGCGCTGAGCCCCGACGGCAACACGCTCGCCTGCCTCCACGCGCGCACCACCGATCGGGTCTACACGCTCGACCGCATCGCCCTTTTCTCGTGGCCCTCATCTTCGACGCAGCCGAGAATCGTCACGGACAAGTTCGACCGCTCGATTAACAACTTCGCTTTCGCGCCCGACAGCAAGTCAATTTATTTCACCGCCGAGGATGCCGGCCACGAAAACGTTTACGCCGTGTCGACAACGGGCGGCGAAGTGCGACCCGTGGTGGAGGCTGAGGCGGGCGCGTACACCAATCTGGCCATACCTGAAAAAGCGACCAACACTGTGCTGCTGGCGAACTGGGAAAGCGCCACCAATCCGGCCGAAGTGGTGCGGCTCGACTTGGCGGCGCGGTCGCATCAAGCATTGACGCGCTTTAACGTCGAGCGCGCCGCATCCATCAACTGGCAACCGCTTGAGCACTTTTGGTTCACCAGCAAGCGCGGGCGAAAAATTCACAGCATGATCGCTCTGCCGCCCGATTTTGACGCGAGCAAAAAGTACCCGCTTTTCGTGCTGATGCACGGCGGCCCGCACGCGATGTGGCGCGATCAGTTTTTTGTGCGCTGGAATTATCACCTGCTCGCGCGTCCCGGCTACGTGGTGCTGCTGACCAACTACACGGGCTCCACCGGCTTCGGCGAAAGTTTCGCGCAAGGCATTCAGGGCGACCCGCTGGCCGGCCCGGCCGAGGAAATCAACCACGCGGCGGACGAGGCCATCGGGCGCTATAAATTCATCGACGCCGCCCGGCAGGCGGCCGGCGGCGCCAGCTACGGCGGCCATCTGGCGAACTGGATGCAGGCGACGACGGCGCGCTACAAGTGCCTGATTAGCCACGCGGGCTTAATCAATCTCGAATCACAGTGGGGCACAAGCGACACGATCTTTTCGCGCGAACTGAGCAACGGGGGGCCGGTGTGGGAGCAAGGCGGCGTGTGGCGCGAACAAAATCCGATCCGCTTTGCGAAAAACTTTCGCACGCCGATCCTCGTCACCGTGGGCGAAAACGATTACCGGGTTCCGCTCAACCAAAGCCTGGAGAACTGGAGCGTGCTGCAGCGATTGCGCATCCCGAGCCGCCTGATTGTTTTTCCGGATGAGAATCACTGGATACAGAAAGGCGAAAACAGCCGCTTTTTCTACCAGGAAGTTCACCACTGGCTGGGCAAGCACCTCGGAGTTGAAACTCAATCGGCACCATCGACCAGCTCAAGGTAAACCTCTGCGTCTTCTCTGCGTCTCTTCTCTGTGGTTCTCTCTCGTTTAAGTATCGCTTACTTAAACGAGAGAGAACCACAGAGAAGAGACGCAGAGAGAGAGAGAGATACAGAGAAGCGTTCCAGTTATTCTTTTAGTAACTGACTCGCGATGACGAGTTTTTGAATCTCAGATGTGCCGGCGTAGATCCGCAGGGCGCGTGAGTTGCGGTGGAGGCGTTCCACCACAGTGCCGTGGATCAGGCCGTAAGCGCCGTGGATCTGCACGGCGCTGTCAATGATGCGGCACGCCGCTTCCGAGGCGAACAGCTTCGCCTCGCTGACCGCGCGTCACGCGCGTCGCCGTGGACGTCGCGCTGGTAAGCGGCCTGGTAAACAAGCAATCGTGCGGCATCAAGCTCGGTGGACATGTCGGCCAGCTTCGCTTGCATCAATTGAAACTGACTGATGGCGACGCCGAACTGTTGCCGGCGCCTGGCGTAATCGAGCGCCTCATCAAGAGCGCGCTTGGCCATGCCGCAGGCCGCGGCGCCAACGCTCGCGCGGTAGGCATCGAGCGTCTTCATCGCCAGATTGAACCCTTCACCTTCGCCGCCGATCAGGTTCTCGGCCGGCACGCGCACTTGCGCAAATTCTATTTCGCCGAGCGGATGCGATCCCATCAGCTGGGTGCGCTCAAGTAACCGGAAGCCGGCCATCTTCGCGCCGACGATGAACGCGGAAACGAGCGCGCGCCCGTCGGAGCGCGTGCCTGTGCGTGCAAACACCGTATAGAAATCCGCCACGCCGGCGTTCGTCACAAAGCGCTTGCGGCCGTCGATGATGTAAGCGTCCGCCTCGCGCCGCGCCGTAGTTTGGAGTGCGCCAGCGTCGGAGCCGGCCTCGGGTTCGGTCAGCGCAAAGGCGGCCACCGCCTTTCCCTCAACGGCGCGCTGCAGCCAGAAGTCGCGCACATGCTCGGGCGCGGCGAGCGCGATGGCGTAAGTGCCGACGCCCTGCGTGACAAACGCCAGATCGGCCAACGGGGACGAGTAAGCGAGCGCTTCGCGAATCAGGCACAGCGAGCGCCACTCGAAAGAAGACGGCGTGCGCCGGACGGCGTGGCGCAGCAACCCGGCCTGTGCGAGCAGGCCGAGCATCTCGTGAAAGCCCGCATCCGCGTCGCCGTCAGGAGCGCCCGCGCGCGGCTCTATCTCTTGCTCGACAAACTTGCGCACGCCGGCGGCCAAGCGGTGATGCTCGTCCGAGAAAAAAGGAGTCTCTTCAAAGAAATTGTCTGGCAGCATAGAGTGTATCTCAAGCCTACGTCCGCGCGGTGAAACGCGTCAAGGTTCAAATTAATTTGAGTTTCTTTCCCTCTGTGTCTTTCTGTGTTCTTTCTCTGTGTTTCTCTCTCGTTGAGGTGTGATTAACTTAAACGAGAGAGAGACACAGAGAGAGAGACACAGAGGGAAGATGACACTGTCGCCGTTGACGCGCCCCCACGGCATCGCCTAAAAGATGATATGTCTTTGATGATCTGCCAGCACTGCGGCAAACCGCGCTTGACGGAAGCGCTGCGCTGTCCGCACTGCGCAGCCCCCTCCCCCGCTTCCGATCAAGAGATCGAGTCCGACGAAAGCGCGGCCAGTTTGGCTTGTCTCATCCTGATGATGATCTTCGTGCTGATCTTGATTATGATGCCGATCCTGCTCATCGCCGGCATGTTCATCAGATAATCGTCCGGCGAAAACGGCCGCCGCGCGCAGGCCGCGGCTCGTGTTTGACTTGTTTGCTGATTTGTCATAAGAATACCGTGAGCATTGATGTCGGTCGACGGGAAGTTTTGCCCCACGAGATGCTCCACTCGCTTCCCCTCGGCACAAATTTAGCATCCGAGTCAATCGCTCAGATCACAAGTCTTTCGTCACGAGCGCTGCCCGAGCGTCACGGCTGGCTCACATGATTCAACAACTCAGGAAAGGATCGTTTATGAAATCCCTCGTTTCAGCAAGAAATCTCGCCTTTGCCTTAGTCATCGCCCTTCTCTCTCAGACGGCGGCTCCTCTCGCGTTGGCCGCACATGAAGCCCAAACCGCTTCCCCGTCAGAAGTCGTCCTCCCCGACGGCACAGAGATCTCGGTCATCACCACGGACGAAATTTCCAGCAAAACCGCCACCGAAGGTGATCCCTTAAGCTTCAAAATTGAGGAAGACGTAGTGGTCGGCGGAAAGACCGTGATCAAAGCCGGCTCCTTGGTCAAAGGCAGCGTTTCCAACGCCTCAAAGAGCG
Organism: Pyrinomonadaceae bacterium; assembly: GCA_037719755.1. Lineage (GTDB taxonomy): Bacteria > Acidobacteriota > Blastocatellia > Pyrinomonadales > Pyrinomonadaceae > JBBJMB01. The sequence continues at coordinate 6,811 of JBBJMB010000055.1, read as the reverse complement.
GCCGTCTGGGCAAAGCCGGACAGCTCAGCATCCGCATTGAAACCACCACCGCCGTCGACGGACAAAGAGTGAAGCTCCGGGCGTCGAAAGGCAAGGAGGGCGACGATAAGACCGGCACTACCGTAGCGCTGGTTGTGCTTTTGGCCGCTCGGCTTCTTAAAGAAAGGCAAAAACGCGATCATCAAGGAAGGCACCAAAATTAAGGCCTTCACCGATGAAGAGAAAAAGATTCAGGCGCCCTAGTCCCGCGTCCGAACGATCGTCTCTCTGTGCCATTTTACATTCATTCGGTCTCGGTTGAGCTGTCCTCTCCCACCAACCTCACCACCGAGCTGCTGGCCGTCACGCTCGACGGCGCCCGGCGCGCCTTTCGCGACGGCATCGCATTCAGAAAAGCCGGCATCATTTGCACGGAACTAGAGGCGACCGACCACATCCAAAATCCGCTCTGGACGGCGGAGCGATCCGCTCGCTGGCACAGCCTGATGCGCACAATTGACGACGTCAATCGCCGGTTCGGCCGCGACCGCGTGCGCTTCGCCGCCACCGGCTACAATCGGCACTGGCAAACGCGGGCGGCACGGCGCAACCCGCGCTACACCACCTGCTGGGATGAAATCGCGCGCGTGCTGTAAATTTGGCGAGCAGACCAGTCAACGCTTCAGCCGTCGCCGCATTTCACCACCGCTGGTCCTGCCTAGTGCTGTCAAACATCTCGCGAGGGGTTTGTGTAAGACTTGGATTATTGCGCGGCACAATGATGGGGAGAGATCTCTGACTCGAGTTGAGAAAGGCCGCAAGTCAGGTAGAATGGTCGGTATAGTTCAGAGGAGACGATGCGCTTATGGCCACCATTACTATTGAAGTACCGGATGAAATCTCCGAGCTCATGTCCCAGGCAGGAGATCGCTTGCCTGAGCTACTGACGCGCAGCCTGCAACAGCCCGTTTTGCCGGCCTACTTCTACCGCTACATTTTAGATTTCCTGGCTCACAATCCTTCCGCTGAGGAGATTGCAGCCTTTGGCCCGACGACCGAGATGACAGAGCGCTTGCGGACGCTTCTCGACCGCAAGTCAGATGGCAAGGTGACAATGGCGGAGAAAGCCGAGCTTGACGAGTACGAACGTCTTGAGCACTTGATGATTATGATCAAGGCTGGCAACCTTCGTTATTTAGAGCGCACGCGGTGAGTATCACCTACATCCCAGCAGCGCTACGCCGTTTGGTCGTAGACCGCGCTGGCTCCCGGTGCGAGTATTGTTTGTTTATATCAGGCGCGGCTTTTTATCCCGCATGAGATTGATCACGTGGTGGCGGAAAAACATGATGGCACAACCGAGCCTGATAATCTGGCGCTGACCTGCTGGCGTTGTAATCGGCACAAGGGCAGCGACCTCGGCTCCTTCGATCCACAAACACAGATCTTCAGCCTCTTGTTTAATCCCCGCCGACAAGTCTGGACAGAACACTTTATCTTTCAGGGTGAGCAGATTGCCGGCTTGACTCCTGAAGGACGCACGACAGTCAACTTACTTCGGCTGAATAGCGATGAGCGTCTCGCCGAACGTCGCAGCTTGTAAGGCGCGGCAGCTGGATTGCTGGCACGGATGATGAATCGGGAGTTCACCGTCGAAGCGTAGCAGCAGCATCAGTAACCTGCCGCCTGGCCGTCTTTGCGCGATTCGGATGCGCCGTAGTAAACCTTGTTCGTCGCGTCGTACTTGATCGCCTGATAACCGCCGTAGCCGCCGAGGTCGTAGCCGACCTGATGGCCCATCTTCAGCAGTTCGCGAATCGTTTCGTAGGAAAAGCCTGATTCAAGCAGCACCGTGCCGCTGCCGGTTGCGCGTTCCCCGGTCGGCTCGCTTGAGCCGGTGTGCGCGATGCGCGGCGCGTCCCCGGCATCCTGAATGTTCATCCCGAAGTCGACGACGTTCATAATGATTTCGACGTGCCCGAGCGGCTGAAACTCGCCGCCCATCACGCCGAAGCTCAAGAACGGCAGGCCGTCTTTGGTAACGAAACAAGGAATGATTGTGTGAAACGGCCGCTTGTGCGGCGCATAAGTGTTCGCTTGTCCTTCTTCCAATGAGAACATCTCGCCGCGATCTTGCAGGATAAAGCCCAGCTCGCCGGGCGTCATCCCGGAGCCCATGCCGCGGTAATTCGATTGAATCAGCGAAACCATTTGGCCGTCTTTGTCGGCGGTGGTCAGGTAAATCGTGTCGCCTTCTTTGAGCGCCGGATTGCCCGCGTCGTAACTGCGCGCGGCGCGCTCGGGGTTAATTAATTTGCGACGCTCCGCGGCATACGCTTTGGAGATCAGCGCGGCCACGGGAATGCGGTTAAAAGCCGGATCGGCGTAGAAACGAGCGCGGTCTTCAAAGACCAACTTCTTGGCTTCAACAAACAGGTGTATGTGCTCGCGGCTGCCGAAGCTTATTTTTTGGAAATCATATGCTTCGAGCAAATTAAGCATCTGCAAGGCGGCGATGCCTTGCCCGTTCGGCGGCAATTCGTGCACGGTGTAGCCGCGGTAATCAGTCGAGACCGGCTCGATCCACTCGGATGTGTGCTCGGCCAAATCCTGGTAGGAAAGAAATCCGCCGTTGCGCTTCATGTAAGCGTCGATGGTGCGCGCGATTTCTCCTTTGTAAAATTCATCGCGCCCGCCGCCCGCGATGCGTTCAAGCGTGTTCGCTAAGCGCGGGTTGCGAAACATCTCGCCTTTGCGCGGCGCGCGGCCCTGCGCAGTGTACGTTTCCAGAAAGCCCGGGTATTTGCCGAGCGCGGGCACGCTGCGCTCCCAGTAGTAGGCGATCAATTCGCTGACGGGAAAACCTTCGCGCGCATAAGCGATCGCGGGTTGCAGCACAGCGCGCATCGGCAGCTTGCCGAACCGCCGGTGCAGCTCGAACCAGCCGTCGACGCAGCCGGGAACGGACACGGGCAGCGGGCCGAGCGCCGGGATGTGCTTTAATTCGCGCCGCTTGAATTCGTCCAACGTCAGCGAGCGGGGCGAGCGGCCAGAAGCGTTTAAGCCGTGAAGCTTATTCGTTTTCGCGTCCCACACGATGGCGAACAAATCGCCGCCGATACCGTTGCCCGTCGGCTCGACGAGGCCGAGCACGGCGTTGGCCGCGATCGCCGCGTCAATCGCGGTGCCGCCCTGTTTGAGGATGTCAAGCGCGACCTGGGTGGCGAGCGGATGGCTCGTCGCCGCGATGCCGTTTTTGGCGATCACTTCCGAGCGCGTCGCGAACTCGCGCCCCGTGAGGCGATCTTGCGCGAAGGCAAACTGCGGCAGCGTTAAACTCACAAGCAAACTCACAAGTAAGAGCAGCAGGACAAATTTCATAGGATCTCTCCGATCAGTTTGAGGTAGACGCCCATTTAACACCGTTTGGGCATTGAACCGGAAGTCCCGAAACGCGTCGCTCACAGCCCGGCTCATCATGTTGATAACACATTCATGATGAGTCAGAATAGCCGCGCTCGACGAGTCTCCACGACGCGAGGAAAATAATGAGCTTACGCCGCCCGACGCTTCTGTTGTTCGCCGCCCTGTTGATCTTGCACGCTTACGGCATCGCCAGTCGCGCGCGCGCGCAGACGCCGAACAGCGATCCGCCGTTTGACGTGCGCGCCGCAGGCTACACGAAGCGCGAGGTGATGATCCCGATGCGCGACGGCGTGCGACTTTTCACCTCGATCTACACGCCGCAGGATGCGACGGCGCAAAAGACATATCCGATCATGCTGACGCGCACGCCTTACTCGGTCGCGCCCTACGGCGAGGCGGAGTTGCGGCAAGAACTCGGGCCTTCCGCAGCTTTCGCGCGCGCGGGCTACATCTTCGTTTATCAAGACGTGCGCGGGCGCTTTATGAGCGAAGGCGAGTTCGTCCACGTGCGCCCGCACCAAGACACTAAAGCATCCGCGAAGCAGATCACCGACAGCACTGACGCTTACGATACCGTCGAATGGCTGTTAAAGAATGTGCCCGGCCACAACGCTCGCGTAGGCATGTGGGGCATCTCGTATCCGGGTTTTTACACGGCGGCGGGAGTGATCGATTCACACCCGGCGATCAAAGCCGTGTCGCCGCAAGCGCCCGTCGCCGATTGGTTCACCGGCGACGATTGGCATCACAACGGCACGCTTTTTCTGGCGCACGCCTTTACGTGGCTGTACAACAACGACCGGCCGCGGCCAGCGCCCACGTCGCAGACCTTGCCGCGCCTCGAATACCCTACGCCCGACGCTTACCAATTCTTTCTCAACGCGGGGCCGATCTCAAACATCAACGAAAAATATTTTGCGGGCGAGCGACCGCTCTGGAACGACATCACGCGCCACGGAACTTACGACGAATTTTGGCGGGCGCGCAACATCCTGCCGCACTTGGTGAACATTCGGCCGGCGGTGATGACGGTCGGCGGCTGGTTCGACTCCGAAAACCTTTACGGCGCGCTCAAAACCTACCGGGCCATCGAAGACCAGAACCCGAACATCTTCAACGTGCTCGTGATGGGGCCGTGGGAGCACGGTCACTGGGCGGGAACTGACGGCGACGCGCTCGGCGATTTGCGCTTTGGCGCCAAAACGGCCGCTTTTTACCGCGCTTCAATCGAGCTGCCGTTTTTCAATTTCTATCTCAAAGACGCGAAGGACAAAGGCGCGCCGCGCTTGCCCGAAGCTTATCTCTTCGATACCGGAACCAACGAGTGGCGCACATTTGAGAGCTACCCGCCGCGCGAAAGGAAAATGCAATCGCTTTATTTTCACGCTCGCGGCAAACTCGCCTTCGATCAACGGGCGAACGAAGACGGCTTCGATGAATACGCCAGCGATCCGGCGCGGCCGGTGCCGCACTTGGGCGGAGTTTTTCCGGGCATGAAGCGCGGCTACATGGCCGAGGATCAACGCCACGCGGGCAGGCGACCCGACGTGCTTGTTTACCAATCCGATGCGTTAACCGAAGACTTAACCGTCATCGGCCCCGTCGCGGCGAATTTGCATGTCTCAACGACGGGTACGGACGCGGATTTTATCGTCAAGTTGATTGATGTTTACCCGGACGATGCGAAAGACCCCGAGCCGAACCAGAATACCGCGCCGGCGGGCGGCTTACAGATGATGGTGCGCGGCGAACCCTTTCGCGCAAAATTCCGCCACAGCTTTGAGCGACCCGAGCCGATGAAGCCGGGCGCTGTGACCCGCCTGCAATGGACGATGCCCGACGTTTGCCACACCTTCAAAAAAGGCCATCGCCTGATGATTCACGTGCAAAGCACATGGTTTCCGCTGGTTGATCGCAATCCGCAGAAATTCGTAGACATTTACCGCGCGAGCGCCGCCGACTTTCAAAAAGCGACGCAGCGCCTGCACCGTTCGCGGCGTTTCGACTCACATCTGAAATTGAACGTCGCCACGCGGTGAATGGAGAGAGCGCCCGACTTTTATTTTGAGCTGACGGCCAACTATCCATGTGCGTGCTCCACCAAGATGTAGATCATGTCAGTACCGCCTGCGGGAGCGGGCGGGTGTTGTCGTGCCTGAAGACCCGCCCGCTACCGCAGGCGGTACTGACCTGTCTGTGCCACGTTCAAGTCGAGACCCGGCGCTGACCGTTTGGCAATTTGGTCGGGAGATTTTTTATTCCTCGCTTCACTACAAAGTAAACTCTTGCAAACTCGCGACCTGACGCAAACACATAACGCCGTAGAGCTGGTAGTTCATGTCCCTTCGGTGGTGTAGATACTGTTGGCGAATTCGCCGGTGCTGCGGAAAACCCAGCAATAGCGAGATACTTCCCCGCATAGCAGCGAAGTAAAACGCTTAATTTTGAATTCGCCAACAGTATCGGTGTGGCTGCAAGGACACGGTAAAGCCGTATAAATGGGACAGATCATTGAGGGGTTACTGCTGTTTCTCTTCTACTACAAATGCGGCATCACCATAAAAATAAGCCAGGACACTTACGTACAGAATGAATAGTTTTAATATTAATGGACAAGTTGTTGAAAACAAAATATTATGCGGGCCTCACTTTAGTTTACCCTTCACATCGAATACAGCTTAAGAGTTCACTCTCTTGCTCACCCAGTAGTCAAAGGAGCATGTCTTGTGTTCAAGAAACTAGCCGCTGTTTCACTCGTCATTTCACTTGCTACCGTCGGTGTTGCTCTTTCCTCTTCAAACATCATCGGAAAACTAAAAACCAATTCGGTTCCACAAGAACGACAACTAACGTCAATAAACGGCGCTGACACTCCTGACGCAATCCCTGACCATGTGGGCTATGAGTTCCTATTACGCTCGCTCGTCTCAAATAAAGAAAAGTATGGAGAAAAAGACGACATTCGTGTAAGGGCGACGGTTTTAGAAATCACTGAAGATGAGTCTGAGATTAAACTCATTCTTGCACTCGCTCAGCGGTTTGAGCAAGAAATATCCGTGCTTGACCAGCAGGCAAAACAGCTTAAAGATATGCATTGGCCTGACCCTAGCCAAACGGTAATGGATCAACTTGCAGATCTTCAACGCAAGAAGGAATCGCTAATCCGGAAAACAGTAGATTCACTCACCAAAAAACTTGACGATAACGACATTAAAAAAACTTTGAAGGGTGAAGCTAACGGCGAAAAAGGTGCGAGAAAGGTAAGTAAACACATCTACGATAAAGTAAAACGCAGAGTAGTATCAGCCACGCCGACGCATCCAACTGGGAACGCAAATCATGGAGGATTAGCGAGAATGTTCGGTACTATTTTGGGGTTTGGGTTCATAAACCCACATTCACCCGC
>JBBJMB010000325.1:0-3963 GCA_037719755.1 Pyrinomonadaceae bacterium | reverse complement strand
GCCGGAGTGGAATACAACCCGCTGGCCGGGAAAGTCTCGCCGCTGGCGAACGTCATCGCCTTGACGGAGACGCACAAGCGTCCGGCGTTGATTTTAGGGACCAGCTCCGACCGGATCGGGACGCCCTTCGGTCAATCGTTTTATGCGACGCTCAGTAAGAATCTGCGGCATGCCACAGGCTTGCCAATTGCGCCTTACGTGGGCGTGGCTTACGGCACATTTGAAGACCGAGCGCGGATCATCGGCGGCCTGAGCATCATTCTCAGCGAGCGGTGGAGTTCGACGGTTCTTTTTGACGGGGTACGCATTCATCCGACGGCAAATTACACGCGCGGGCGGCATCAGTTCGGCGTTATCTTCGAGCGCGGACGCCATCCCGGCGCAAGTTACAGCATTTCGTTTTGAACGGTTCAATATTTGAGAAAGGACGTAAATTAGCGATGAAAACCGAAGAACGCAAATCCTGCTGCGACTCACCCGCTGACACGCTGACACATTGTCTGATAACCCTTGATGCTAAATCGAGACGAAGGCGGTGTGCTAATCTGGTCAGTGCTGATTCAGCAAATCGGCCGCGCATCCGGTGCCTGATATACTGTGACGGTTTGAGCAACGCGACACGCAAACAGGGTCGGCGCTGTTGATGAGGGCCAGTCGTGCAAAGAAAATCCGTATCGCACTGAGGAGACTATGAACAAAAAAATTAACCGCCGCGATTTTGTCGTGACCGGGGCTGTCGCCGGTTTGGCTGTTGGCGCTTCGCCAGCGAAGCCTGCACAGACCGTGCCGGCGCGCAAAAGCAGCAGTGTCAAACCTATTGTTGTCTCTTCGGACAACGGCCATGTTTTTAAAAACGGCGGTGAGATGACTTGCGTGCAGAAAGCATTCACCCTGATGGTCCAGGGAGGCGACGTGCTCGACGCGCTCATCGCCGGCGTCAATATCGTTGAGCTTGACCCATTAGATGACAGTGTTGGCTACGGAGGCTTGCCAAACGCGGACGGTGTTGTGCAACTCGACTCCTGCTGTATGCACGGGCCGAAAAAGCGCGCCGGAGGGGTCGCCGGGCTCGAAGGCGTGCGCACCCCCTCGCTCGTCGCCAAAGCGGTGATGGAGCAAACGGATCATCACCTGCTCGTCGGCGAAGGCGCGCAGCGATTCGCGCGCAATGTGGGTTTCCGCATCGAGGATGACTTGAACACGGAGCATTCGCGCGCGCTCTGGCTTGAGTGGAAGCGCCGGACGGATCCGTCACATTACCTTGATCCAAAAACCAGAGCGGAAGTCTGGCGGCGCGAAACGCTTAACATGGTGGCGGAAGGCTTGATTCATCCCGCACATATTTACGGCACCATTAACTGTAACGGAATTAACGCCAAAGGTGAGATTGGCGGCGTGACCACGACAAGCGGGCTGGCCTGGAAAATACCGGGGCGCGTGGGAGATTCGCCCATCCTCGGAGCCGGCCTCTATGTTGATGGCAACGTCGGCGCCGCCGGCTCAACCGGGCGGGGCGAAGCCAATCTGTACAACCTTTGTTCCTTTTTGATCGTAGAGGAGATGCGCCGCGGAGCGCATCCGAAAGACGCCGGGATGGAAGCCCTTAAGCGCATCAAGGCCAACACCGTTGAGCGGCGCCTCCTGACTGAGAAAGGGGGCCCGAACTTCGGCATCAACTTCTACATCATCAACGCCAAGGAGAGCATGCCGGAGTGACGATGTACGCCCGAGAAGGTAAGGATGCCGCCCGCTACGCAATTTGCACAGAGCAAGGACCGCAAACGCTCAATTGCGAACCGCTTTTACAAAGCCAATGAGGCCGCATGCCATTCTTTACAATGACGACACGCGCACAATGCGATCAATGATCGAAAACAGTCGAATCGAAATCAATAAAAGCGATGATCGCGATTTCGCTTTCCTTTTTAAATTTCTTTCCCGGTAAAAATTATCACCCCGAACGCGCGCGGCTTGTGAAAGTCATTAACGTAGGTCGGCGACCATGCCGTCCCGGCGGGCGTTGGTAATTTCTCAACTCGAAATAAGTTTAAGCGCCACTTGTCACCCACACGCGGCGGAAGCATAGGAGCCGTCGCGACATCCTCCAGCGGCAGGGCGATCTCGCATGACCACCAATGATCCCCGCCTTTTCCGTCGATTGTCCCGTTCACCTGCACGCCCCACTTGATCGCACGGCTGTTCCAACTTTCGTAAAGCAGCGGTTGACGCACGTCCAGCAAATAGATGTCGAGCATCGTGCCCAAAGGATTGACCTCCAGCTCGATGTAGCTTGGTTGCCGCTCGTTTGCTTGCAGAAACACCTCTACCACTTCTTCCTCCCACAAGCGCTCATCACGACGCTTTAAAGTGGACCAAATGTTGTCGTCTTCGCAAAAGAACGAGAAGTAAAGAAATTTATCGTCGTAGACGATTTTGGCTTCCGTCCGGGACGTGCTCACAGAGCCGTTTGAGTTGTGGCGAAACGCGCCCACCCCCGGAACCTTTCCCCACGATTCATCATCCAGCTTGCCGTCAATGACGATCGGCTTTTTGGTGCGCATAACTTCGTAGGTCGGGGGCCGCATCTCCTGTGCGCCAACACTGTGCGTCAGGAGGATCAGTCCGAGGATGGCAAACAAGAGATTTATAATTTTCTTCAACATGTGCTTTGTTTTTTGTTAAATTCCGCGCCTCTTCAAATGCGCTCAAATCGACGCCGCGAAAGGCCATTCCCGTGAGCGCCAAGCGCGAATCAAAAGCGAGCCCGAGCAGCAGCGTCCCGCAGCCGAAAAGAATGATGGGCCAATCGGTTGTCGCGAAGATGAAAATCCATCCCGCCAGCGCCACCAAATTCGGAATCGGGTAGAGCCAGATGCGGTAAGGCCGGGGCCTGTCGGGTTCCCTGCGGCGAAGAACCGAGACGGCTATTGTCTGCGCCATGAATTGGACGATGATGCGCGTCGTGATCAGCGCGTCGATGACCATCCCAAGCGAAAAGAAACTGGCGACGATGGAAAGCACGCCGACGGTGATCAGAGAGATGTGGGGAAAGTTTTTCTTCGGGTGCAGCCGGGCGAAGAAATTAAAGAATGCACCGTCAACCGCCGCGGCGTAAGGGATTCTTGAGTAACCGAGCAGCAAGGCGAAGACCGATCCGAAGGCGGTCCACAGTATCATCGCGGTGAAAAGTGTGGCCACACGCGTCCCATAGATTTTCTCCATGAAAATCGAAACGATGAAATCCGAATTCGGATGCTCAGCGGCGGGCACAAACTCGCGCCATGAAATGACGCCGACAATCGAAAAGTTGATCGCCACGTAAATCGTGGCGACCGTTAACACGCTGATAATGATCGAGCGCGGAATCACCTTGCCCGGATCACGAACTTCCTCGCCGAGGTAACAGATGTCGTAGTAGCCCAGGTAATCGAAGATGCCGACGCGCGAGGCGGCCCCCAGGCCGAAGAAGAAACCAAGCGAGAAGTTAAACGCGTCCGGCGGAAAATCGAAAGCCAATTGCGCATCAAAATTGAGGGCGCCGGTGACGATCACGGTGACGGTGGTCAGGATCGTTCCCACCCATAAACTGATTACCAGTTTGCCAATGGAAGTGATTTTCCGGTAAAGCAAAAGAATGTTCAAGGTGCCGATGCCGATGATGACCATCACCGTTTGCGTCGGCGTAATTCCTTTCCAGATGTAACCGAGGTATTTGGCGAAGCCTATGTAGCCGGAAGCGATCTCCAGCGGACCGCTCAAGATAAACTGCCAGATGAAGAGAAACGACGCCAGCTTGCCAAAAGTCTCGCGCCCGAAGCTTTCACGCAGATAAACGTAAGTGCCGCCCGAGCCCGGCATCGCTGCGCCGAGTTCGCTCCACACCATGCCATCGGCGACGGCGATCAGCAGAGCGATCAACCATCCGAGCATCGCCTGTGGCCCGCCGAGCGCCGAGAGCAGCAG
>JBBJMB010000054.1:0-14900 GCA_037719755.1 Pyrinomonadaceae bacterium | reverse complement strand
ATGCCGAAATCAAAGCCAAGCCCTGCTCATTTCTGTCTTTCATTCATCGTTCATCGTTCTGACTTCTGACTTCCAAAGCGCGGCGCTAAAGCATAATCAATCCCTGCCGTAGCCCTTGCGTGACGGCTTCCGTGCGGCTGGATGCGCCGAGTTTGCCGAAGATGGAAGCGACGTGAAATTTGACGGTGTGTTCGGAAATGCCAAGCTGGTAGGCGATGGTTTTGTTGCCCAAGCCTTCGCCCAGCATTTTCAAAACTTCCGCCTCGCGCGGCGTCAAATCTTCCACAAGCCGTTCGGCGTAGCCTCCTCTCTCGCCAAGCGGCAATTCAACTGACGAACGGTCGTTCGCCAACATGGAATCGAGTATCTGCCTGGGCAAAACCACGAGGCCGGAAGCGGCTCCTTCAATCGCCGCCAGAATTTCATCTTCCCTGGCGGTGCGCGGCAACACCGCGGACGCGCCTGAGCGCAAAGCATCCGCCGCCCAATCGCCGAGCTGAGCGTCTGACGCCAGCAAAACGATGGCGCTGCTTTTTTCCGGCGCCTCGTCGACGGAACCGTACAGCGCCTCAAGCGCGTTTTCGGTTTGCCGTTCAACTTCCATCAGGATCACGTCCGCCGACCCGCTTTCCACTTCAGGCTGCGGCGCCGCCGCCGCGCTTCCGACCACGGTAAAACGGTTGTCGCCCGCGACGAGCGTTTCCAGCCCGGCGCGCACGACAGGCGAAGCGGCGATGATGAGCACTCTCGTCAAGCCGCCTCAGCTTTCTGCGCGTTGCTCTGGGTAGCCGCAACATCGCACGTCATCAGCTCTCCGCCGCGCAGCAGATTCAATGTGAGCGCGCGACTTCGCTCCAACGCCTCATCCCACGCGCTCGCCAAATCATCCGCTGCGTAAAAAAATCGGCTTTCTGCGCCGACAATCACGTCGCCGATCAGTAATCCGGCGTGCTCCCCCGGGCTGTTCCCGAGGACACGCATCACCACCAGACCCAGCGCGGCTTCGCCTTCCGTGGGCACGCTCGCCGCAACGAGATCGACTCCGATGCGCGGAGACTGCTGCTGCTGCTGCTGGCCGCTACGCTCGAAGCGCCGCACGAAACTGTTGACCGCATTACTCGGCACCGCGAGCCCGAGCCCCTGGGCGATCATCGTGTTAATGCCAATTACCTGCCCCAGCGCATTCGCGAGCGGGCCGCCGGAATTTCCCGGCGCGAGCCGCACGTCGGCGGCAATCCACCTGCGGCGCGGCTGGGCCTGCTCCAGACGCAACTTGCCGAAATCCTTCGGAGTTTCGGCTCCAGGCGAGTTGTGAACGATGCCGACGGTTAACGCCGATTCAAGCCGAACGGATGACCGATGGCGAACACCACCTCGCCCGCGCGCAGGCGATCAGAATCACCCACCATGACCACAGACAATTCTCGTCTCAGCTTGTTCGAGCTGAAGGAGAGCAAATCGCGCGCCGCGTCTTGCTGCACCACTACGGCTGAAATGTTTGGCCGTCGGCGAGTTCTTCATCCGCCGCCGCCCGCGAACCACGTGGGCGTTAGTGACGCGAGCCCGGTGGGCGCCAGATGACGCCCGCACCGCGCCGCCTTGCCGGTCGCGCACCTCAATGGTGGCACGTCGCACCCTTTCCGCAACTTGAGTCAGATCGTTTCCGGCGAACGCGCCCAACCAGGAATTGCTCGCTCGATTATTGTCATGCATATTTTGTCTCCCCCCGCTGGAACCTTTCAGCGACGCCGGCCTCTGTCGGGCCGTTCACCGATCTGGATGCTCAAATCGCAGAGCGTGCCTCCGCGCATCACCAGCGCCTTGATTGTTTGCCCGACGCTCTTGGTGCCAAGCAAAACTTGCACATCGTCCGTGTCTTTTGTCGGCGCGTCGCCGAGCGCCAAAAGTACGTCGCCAATCAGCACGCCGGCTTGACCGGCCGGGCCTTCGGGCTCGACCGAAAGTACAACTAAACCCTGCGACGCGGGCAAACCCAGTTGCGCGCGCAACGCTTCGGGCAGCGCCACAGGCTGCATGCCGATGCCGAGGTAACCGCGCTTGATGCGGCCTTGCGTGAGCAACGCGTCCACGACGCGGTTGACGGTCACAGCCGGGATCGCGACGCCCGCGCCGCGCGCGAGGCCGGAAGTGTTGATGCCGAGCACCCGGCCTTCCGCGTCAATTAAAGCGCCTCCGGAAAAGCCTAAGTAGATAGCGAGGTCAAGGCGCAATAATTGATCGATTTCGCCGCCGCGCCAGGTGCGCCACGCGCCGCCAATCGCGCTCACCACGCCGAAGCTGGCGCTGACGCCGTGCTCGCCGGCGCGCCCCAATGCGAGCACGATATGGCCAACACCAAGCGGCGCGGAATCAACGGCCGGCGCAATTCCGGATGTTTTCGTATGGTCATCACCCTCCAAGCGCAGCACGGCGAGGTCTGTGCCGGGGTCGCGCCCCGCGAGCGTGGCGGAAGCACTTCGCCCGTCGTGCATCATCACTGTTATTTCTTCATCGCGCTTCACCGTGTGGTTGGTGGAGACGATGACTCCGGGCCGCCAAAGTACGCCGCTCGTTGGAACGCGCGGACGAGCGTAAACCGCCACGATTGACGGACTCGCGCGCTCTACGGCCGCTCTTAAACTGTGCGACAACGCGAGCAACGCATTGTTCGTTTCTGAACCAGATGTTTCCATGATATTTCTCCAGACTGATTTATCTCCACAAAGGAAGCTGTGAAAAGCTTTATGTGCGGGAAAGATTGCCACGGTTCCGAATCGGCAGCATCACCCGATTGACTAGGTCGCGCACCCGTCAATATGGCTAGTTGTCGAGTGTGGCACAGGCTTCCAGCCTGTGTGTCGCGTTCACGTAGCACAGGCTTCCAGCCTGTGTGTCGCGCTCGCAAAGTGGAAGCTTGCGAGCGCAAACACACAGGCTGGAAGCCTGTGCTACGTTCAATCGGTGACACGTAGTCTACTGCGGAACGGCGCCGCCGTCGGACTGGTGGGCCGTTGTCTTGAAGGATTCTGAGCTTTCACGGCTTTCGCTTTAACTTTTCCGGTCACCCGTTTAATAAGTGCGGTTTCTGCGGCGCGGTAAGGCGTGCCGTCGGTACGAAAGACTTCGTGGAACCAGATAACCGGCTCGCGATCAACGTACGGGCGCTGCCACGAATCCCACGGCAGGTAGGTTTGAGTTTTGCCTGCCACTAATCCCCAATTGATGGCCGCCACTTTGTAGCGTTTAGCGATCGGCAGTACTCCCTCAAAGGTGCTTTTGTTGCCGCGCGCCATATACTCGGTGCACAAAATCGGTCGCTTGTAGCGAACGAGCCACTTGATGCGCTTCTCAAATTCTGCCGGCGAATCGTAGTTGTGAAACGGATGATATCGGAGAGGTCGAGTTGCAAGCGATCCATCGCGCTCAGCTTGGCGGGGTCGACCAATCGCCTTGCCAGACGCCGGAGGTGAGCGGCTGCACCGGGTCAACCGAGCGCGCCCACTCAAACGCATCCGGCAGCATCGCAAGCACTAAGGCGACTTTGTTTTTGGGTTCGATTTTGCCGTACGAAGAATTGTTCATGTTGTCCGGCTCGTTCCAGATGTCCCACGCCAACACCCGCTCGTCTTTCGCGAAAGCGCCGACCACGCCTTTGACGTAAGCTTCCAGGCGAGGACGCTCCGCCGGGTCTTGCAGCGCTTTCGCGCCGGGGCTTTGCATCCAACCGGAGTTGTGCACGCCGGGGCGCGGCTCTCGTTGTTTGCCGAGGACTGGATTGGGGTCCCAACAGGAATCGAAAAGCACCAGCATCGGGCGGATCTTATGCTTGTCGGCGATGGTGAGAAATTGATCGAGGCGGTCGCGGAAGCCTGCCGCGTCTTGTTGCCACAGCAGATCGTGCAGGTACACGCGCATCGTGTTCATCCCTAAGCTTTCCGCCCACCCGAGCTCTAAATCAATTCTTTGCGGATCGAAACTATCGGCCTGCCACATCTCCAGTTCGTTGATCGCCGTCGCCGGATTGTAATTACTGCCCACCAGCCAAGGCTGTTTGCTGTACCAATCGTTAGCTTGTTTTTCAGACCACTTCGGCGACGCGGCTGCGAAAACCGAGCAGCATAAAATAATCAGCACGGCTCCCAGTTGCTGTGTTTTTTTGCTCATTGACATAAGTGTTGTTTTCTCTCCGAATGATGCGCGCGTGTGAAGGCTTATTCTAACCCGCGGATAGAGGGCGTGGCCAGAAGAGCGGCGGATGGTAACGATGTCTTTTTGTTGACCCGCGCCCGGCGAGTCACTATGTCTGCGTCTTTTCCGGAATGACGTTTTCAACTTCCGCGTAGTCGAGAAAGTTGATCGCGTTTTGCTCCAGATTTTCTCGCCCGTGATCGTACCTCATCACGGTCTTCGGATCTTTATGCCCGGTCATCATTTGAACTTGACGATAGGTGAGGCCTTGATCGAGCGCTTGTGTGATCGCGGTGCGGCGCAAATCGTGCGGCGACAACTTGCCGACGCCCGTAAACTGCCCCCAGCGCCTGACGATGTTCCAGGCCGTCATCGCCGAAATGCTTTTATTAAACTCCAATGTGCGGTAATTGACTGAGGGCTGGAAGATGTATTCGTCGGGACCGCCCGAGTGCAGCTTGATTCTTCTTGATCTATCGAGCTTTAAGTAATCGTCGATCGCTTTTTTGATGTCTCCCGGTAAAGGGATGGCGCGCTCGCGGCCGCCCTTGACCCGGAATTTGGCTACCCAGCGGCCGTGGCTCCATATGATCTGAGGAGCCATCAGCCGGCAGGCCTCCGACACGCGCAATGAGGTTTTGAGCATCAACAAGAGCAACGCGTAATCCCGCGCTCCTTCCGGTTGCGTGCGGTCCGGGCCTGAAAGCAAGTGCGAGACTTCTTTTTTACTGAGCGCCCTTCCCCTTAAATCCTCAGAGAGCGGCGGCGGCGGCACCAGCTTCGTTTGCGCGGGGTTTTGATTCACGATCCCGGCCATCAGCAAATAATCGTACATCGAGCGGACGATGGAAAGTTTCGTCGTAATTGTCGCAGCCGATCTCTTTTGCGCGTGGAGGCGATCGCGCCAACGCAGCACATCAAGGGTGGTAATTTCGGCGGGGTGCTGCGCCTGAAAGAAGGCACAGAATTCTTTCACCACTCGCCGGTAGATGCGGCGGGTCTCTTCGGAAACCGAGCGCTCGGCGAACGGCGTGACGGCCTTGATGTCAAACTTCAGAGAAGATGACGTGCGCATCAGTTGTTGAGGCATCGTGTAAGGCGACTCCCAGCCTAAGAAATTTTTCAGGAGATCGCCGAAATTCATAACTCTTTATCCGTGGACATGTCAACGTCACGACATGCATGCCATCCTTTTGAAATGCTGGTGCCGCCATAGATAATAATAATTACTATTGATTTCTGCGGCGCAGAAGTTCA
Source organism: Pyrinomonadaceae bacterium (assembly GCA_037719755.1). Taxonomy (GTDB): domain Bacteria; phylum Acidobacteriota; class Blastocatellia; order Pyrinomonadales; family Pyrinomonadaceae; genus JBBJMB01. Next base: position 9,455 of record JBBJMB010000054.1, on the reverse strand, counting down.
TGATGGCTTCAATTCGTCGCAGGTGGTGATTGATGAGCAGTTCCAAGCAAACAAAGCGGCAAGAAGAGTTGCGGCAAAAGCTCAATACCAAAGGAGCGCAGCTGACTACTCAGCGTGCCGCCGTCTACAACTATTTGAGCACAGTGAAGCATCACCCGACGGCCGAGGAAGTTTTTCTGGCCGTCAAGCCGAAGCTTCCCCGCATCAGTTTGGCGACCGTGTACAAAAATCTGGAGGCGCTCGTACAGTGCGGCGCGGTGTCAAAACTGACGTACGGAGATGCTTCAGCGCGCTACGATATTCGTACCGATCATCATTACCACACGCGCTGTTTTACCTGCGGAAAGATTTGGGACCTGAACGCGCAACAAGGCTCCGCGTTGCTCGCGCAAATTAAGCCGCAAGCGGGGTTTGAGGTGAAGGACTACCGGCTGGAACTGTTGGGCTACTGCCGAGACTGCCGCCGCCGGTAAATTTTACGATGTCTAAGGACGATGATTATCATCGTCCTTGATTAACATATTGAAGGGAGGAGATGCTCATGAGCGAGCAAGAGGATAATAAAAACTAACGGGACAGGAGGCGAGCAGCCCATCCTGACAAACAGGCAAGGCCATCCGGTCTATGACAATCAGAATACGCGCACCGTAGGCGATCGCGGGCTGACAGTGCTTGAGAATTATCAATTCCTGGAAAAGATCACCCACTTTGACCGCGAGCGCATCCCGGAGCGCGTCGTGCACGCGCGCGGCGCCGGCGCGCACGGTTATTTTGAAGCAACCGGACAGATCGGCGATGAGCCCGCGAGCAAATACACGCGCGCCAAACTGTTTCAGGAAAAAGGCAAACGCACGCCCGTTTTTGTGCGCTTCTCGACCGTCATCCACGGCGGCCACTCGCCCGAGAATTTACGCGATCCGCGCGGTTTTGCGACCAAGTTTTATACCGAAGACGGCAACTGGGATCTGGTCGGAAACAACCTCAAAGTTTTTTTCATCCGCGACCCCGTCAAGTTCCCCGATGTGATTCACGCTTTCAAGCCCGACCCGATGACGAACCGTCAAGACGCGAACCGCATCTTCGACTTTATCAGCCTCACGCCGGAGTCGATGCACATGATCACGTTTCTGTTTAGTCCGCGCGGCATTCCAGCCAACTATCGCGAGCAAGAGGGAGCGGGCGTCAACACGTACAAAATGTACAACATGGAAGGCGAGGGCGTGCTCGTCAAATATCACTGGATCCCGAAGCAAGGCGTCAGGTCGCTCACCCAGGCTGAGGCGGATGCGATCACCGATTTTAATCATGCGTCGAAAGACTTGTACGACGCCATCGAGCGCGGCGATTATCCCGAGTGGGAAATGCGCGTCCAAATCATGTCCGACGATGAGCACACGGAGCTGGATTTCGATCCGCTTGATGACACGAAGATTTGGCCTGAAGATCAGTTTCCGATGTTGCTCGTCGGGCGCCTGGTGCTTGATCGCAATCCGACAAACTTTTTCGCGGAGGTCGAGCAAGTGGCCTTCGGAACCGGCGTGCTGGTGGACGGGCTCGACTTTTCGGATGACAAGATGCTGCAAGGCCGTACGTTCTCTTACTCAGATACTCAGCGTCACCGCGTCGGAGCCAACTATCTACAGTTGCCGGTCAACAGCCCGCAGAAACACGTGGCCACCAATCAACGCGACGGGCAAATGACCTACCGCGTGGATGGGAACGAAGCGGGCGCAAACCCGCACATCAATTACGAGCCGAGCAGCAGAGGAGGCTTAACCGAAGCGCCCAAAGTCGGCCAAGATCACACGCCCTACGTTCAGGGGCCGGTTGTTCGCCAAAAGATCAGCCGCACGAACGATTACAAACAAGCGGGCGAACGTTTCCGGGCGATTGAGGATTGGGAGCGCGACGACCTAATCAACAATTTGGTCACTCTGCTCAAGCAGTGCAACGACGACATTCAGCAGCGCATGATCGGACATCTGACGCAGTGCGATCAGAATTACGGCCGACGCGTCGCCGAAGGTCTGGGACGCAGCGTTGAAGAGTTGACGCTGATACTGTCATGTCGCGCTAAGACCGATAGCGCGATTGTGACAAGTACGGAAAGGCACCCGCTCGGCTCAACGGTAGCCGAGCGGGTGCCCTTCTAACGTCATAAACATTTGACAGCAATTGGTTTTGCGGCGTCACTTTGCTGGTTCTTTGAGTAGTCAAAGAGCGTTTTACTTCGCGTGTTCTCAATTGCGCTCGAATCCAAAACTGCAAGCCTCCAGAGTTAAAGAACAAAGTCGTGCAACAGTTACACACTTGGGTGTAAGTAACATGCGCGATAACTACTCAGGCACGGAGCCTGCTCCGAGCAGGCGACAGAGTGTGAGCCACAGGCATTTGGCCTGCGGGGACGGTGCCGCTTCGTGTCGAGCCTGCGGAAGCAGGCGGCAGAAGAGCGTTGAAGCGGCTCTTTGCCGCCTTCCGCTTCTGCGCCCGACACCTCTATCGCCCGCCCACGCGGGCTCGCAAGGTGTCTCGCGCATAACCACAGGCTGTGGCGCCTGTGGCTCACACTCTGTCGCCTGCTCGGAGCAGGCGGAAAACATGCTCTGCCTTGTGTAGTTACCATCTGCGTCAACGAAATATTCGCCTTGAGGTTGAATCACCTTGATGAATTGCAGGGCACGATCAGTGATTGATTGTGCGCTTGCCGGACGGATGTTCTTTTAACCAATCTTGAATAATCGCCCGGGCGAAACAATGCCGATGCGTTCCCCTTCCCTGCACGAAAACAAACCGCTGCGCTACGTCGTGTTTTTTTACCTGTATGTGATGCAGGGAATTCCCGCCGGATTTGCGCTGACGGCCGTGACCAATTACCTCACGGCCGAAGGCCTGCGACCGTACGAGGTGGGCCGATTCGTCGCTTTGGTGGGCCTTCCTTGGGCGCTCCAGTTCATCTGGGGGCCGATCATTGATCGCTTTCAAGGGTCGGTCATGGGACGTCGGAAACCGTGGGTGATCCTCGCTCAATTGATGTCTTTCGTGGCCTCTTTGGGCGTGCTGATGATAGTCGATCCTGTGGCTCAGGTTTTCAATTTATCTCTGGCGTTTTTTATCCACAGCGTTTTCGCTTCAGTGCAAGATGCGAGCGTTGATGCGATGGCTATTTCAACAATCCCAGTGACGGAAAGAGGGCGGGTCAACGCATTTATGCGCGGCGGGCTGTTGTTCGGCATCGGGCTGGGCGCGGCCGTTCTTTCATATTTGCTGCGCAATTGGGGATTCTTTTATGCGGCTTTGACGCAGTCTCTTTTGCTTTTCGGGATGATGGTGATCACCTTCTTTATCAAAGAAAAAAGTGAAGACGCGCTTTTCCCTTGGGCTTCCAGAGATTCAATTCGGCGAACAACGATTTTCCACAACAAAATGAGTTTGCGGTTCATCTTCGCTGAACTCTACCAAGGGGTCTTCGCTCCCAAAAATCTTCTTTTGTTCGGTGCCATTGTGCTCGTCTACGTTTGCTCCAGCATCTTTATTCGCGCTTTGTCGATCCACTTGATTCAACAACTGCACTGGCAAGATACGGCTCTCTCTGTGCTCACAGGTACGTACGGAATGATTGTGGCTATGTTATCGGTTCTCGTCGCGGGCGTGCTTTCAGATAAAATCGGCACACGGCGTTTACTGATGGTGGTGATGGTGATGATCGGCGGTTACTTAATCTCCTTTAACCTTCTTTCTTCGTTTTGGTCAAATCCCGCTTTCGCTAAAGGCGGACTTGTTGTGTGGTACACGTTTGATCCGATGTACAGCGTGGCGGCGATGCCGGTGCTGATGTCGCTTTGCCGTCAAGGAGTGGAGGATCTCAATTCACCGCCTACATGGCGATGGTTAATTTGTCCGACATTGTGGGTGCGTACGCTTCCGGTTACGCGCTCACGTGGCTCTCGGCTCCTGTGATCGGCTTCTGCTGCGGGTTGGTGATATTCGGGTCGTTGCTAATTGTGAGACGAACAATCGGGAACGAATGTCTTCGTACATGACTACGACCTCGGACACCTGTCCCGCAACATTTTTGACCGGATACAAAAACATCTTGAGCCAGCGCTCACGGCCCAGACCAAAGGCTTACAGCGGATTATAAAAAACTGCCGGAAGCGTGACCGGCTCGCCAGCGAAAGCGCGTGCGATCAACGGCCATGTGCCATTCTCTCGCACCCGTTGGTCTTGCGAGCGGGTTGTAGTCTTTAAGTTCTTCCCAGCTCGCTCCCCACATCTCTGTGAAAGCGCGGTTGACGGCCATCAATTGCCCCGCCGCGTTATGAACGGCGGTGCCCACAGGAGAGTGATCCATGATTCCACGGAATCGGGCGTCCGAGATTAACGTTTGCTCAGTGACTTGCTGTTAACTTTTCTTCCATATCCTGACTCTGAGTTTTGGAACCATTGGCATTCTGAATGGAGAGCTGACGGATTTTACCAGCAATTTGGTCTTGGATAGCTGCACTGAGCTTAACACGAGAAGACCTGGCATCAGGTAGCAGCGTTGTTCGCGGACCAGAGTAGAGTGCATTCCCCGCACAACTCATAATCCATTGCCGCGCCACGCGATCCGTATCGCGGCATGTTCTGCGTAGAGCACCATTTCAAAGAATCCGGCTACTATAAATTAATTTCGTAATCCCTAATATTGAGAAAACGTTGATTACCTAAAATGCATTATGCTAGTTACTACGGTGTTCAAACATCCCTTATTAACTCAGATACCTAGCTCTTTGTGAAACCAGCGTGAAACTCATTTATCTTCCAAAAAAGCCTACGTTGATTGGGACGAAGTTTTCCTCGCCAAGCGTGTGGGTGCGATGTTTACGCTGAGAAGCGCGAGAGACTTTCAGGCTAGCCGCTCGCTTTAGCGTCTCACTTTAGCGTCTAAAAGACTGATGGTGGGGATGATGTGGCATATCAGGTTGAGATCATGCCAACAACTTAAAATCTTCAAAAAGCGAAAAGTAACGTCTTATGAATTTAAAATGATATCGCGCTGCGCTGGTCGGTAGCGCCTTTTCTTTTTCGCCGGATCTTATTGGTGTTTTTGTTCTTCAATTCTGGTTGCTAAAAATCTATCCGCGCTTGATGAACAATAGATAACCCCAGGAGATTCTACCGGGGTAGATTTTACCCTGGTAAAATTTTCCGGGGTTCTAAGTCATCAAATCCTGTAATGCTTCGCCGGATATTCTCAGTAGTAAGCCTCTTTGCCCACGATCGCTGCCCCCAAATTTGGCGATCTGTTCGCCATCCATTAAACGAACTAAAAACCCTTCCGCGATCAGTGCGTGGAGGTGCATGCGGCAGGATTTCTCATCCATATTCGTGTGAGCCGCCAGTTTCGGAGTGCTCACAATCATTTCATTTCCTGATCCATCGTTCCATCGGTAAAGGCGCAGCATAATGGCTTGGCGCGCTGGGGGAAATCGTGGAAGCACGCGGTCCAAGAAGTCTCCGAGTTGCGGCAATTGGTAAGTGGATCTGACGAGACCTGATTTTTTTTCCGCTAAGCCCGACAAATATTCATTTCGATCAGTTATAACCCCGGTATTTCTTACCGGGGTAAAATCTACCGGGGTAGATTTTACCCCGGTAGATTGTTCCGGGGTTAGCAATTGCGAGGATGATTTAGAGGACGCATACTTTGATAAATCATCTGCATCGCGCGGCGACACTTCATCAGCGGCATCCAGCAAATCAGCCATGGGAGAAGATGGACGCCGGATTTGAAAGTTCTGCGGAAGCACATTGTTTCGCGCAAACTTTGGCCCGACGCGCCGCTGCTCCTCTTTTGACTTCGTTTGTTTAGACATAAACGATCACTCACTTGGCGACGCGAATCTGACGTTTCTCATCCTTTTTTCGCAACGGCATCATTAAGCGTTCGAGCACTTCGGCTGCCAATCCGTCGAATTGCTGAATGGCCCGCACGGACCCGGGGGTTTGCTCTTGGTAGGCATAAATCGGCACATGGTAGGCCGGCGCTTCGGCGAGTTTGGTATTGACCGTAATCACTGTCTCAAATAATTTAGGTCCGAGCGTGGGCTCTTGCCGAACCGATTCAACGGCGCTACGCGACAAATTAGTGCGCGGATCGAACATCGTAATTAAGGCGCCAAGTACATTCAATTTTTTGCGCGCCAACAATTCGTCCAAACTGAGCAGCAGATCACCCACACCCTCAAGCGGCAGGTACTGGGCCGCGATCGGGACGATCACATGTTCGGCGGCCTTCAACGAAGCGGTAAAAAGCAGTCCCAGATTTGGAGGACAATCAAGGATTAAAAAATCATAGTGTTCTGAAACTTCCCGTAACGCTTCTTCCAAACGATCAATCGCTTGCGCCGTATCTCGATCAAAAGCTGCCATCCCCAAATTCGATGGAATAATATCTAAATGCGGAAATGCCGTTTGATAAACCGCGCTCCGAATATCTTCGAAAGGAAGCCTGATTGGCCGTCCGGGCTGCGCGTGATTCCATCGCGTGCAAATAACATCGGTCAGCGTAATCTCAGTCTTCTCGCGATCATAGACAAACGTTGACGCGTGTGCCTGCGGGTCGCAGTCAACGAGCGCCACTTCATAGCCGGCTTGCGCCAGTGCGGCAGCTAAATTAACGGCCGTCGTCGTTTTGCCGACGCCGCCCTTCTGATTCGCCACTGCAATGGTAAACGTCTTTCTCATAAGGCCCCTTTCAATCGTGCGCCGTTACGCCGCTAACTGATCGGCGGTTTTCTTGAGCAAATCCACATCCGCAATGCGGACCAGCTTGATGCGCCGATCCAGGGGATGCGAGTAAGTGCTGATGATCCCCTCGCGAATTAATCGGGCCATGGTCTTAGTCGAGATGCCCAAAAAGGCGGTCGCCTTGCTGGTCGTCATCCACTCTTTGGACTGCTGCATGTTTTGCATTATTCGTTTCCTCCGACGAACATAAATTACCGATCCTTTTACATCGCGTCAACTATTTTTACATCGCTTTCCCATGCTTCCTCAATAAAATAAGAAATAGAAGCTTTTAACAAAGTAAACTCTAACCCCGGTAGATTTCACCGGGGTAAAATTTACCCCGGTGAAATCTACCCCGGTAGAAATGACGGTGGTTAAATCTACCCTGGTACTTTCTACCCTGGTAGATGCTACCACGGTAAAAATTGTCGGGGATTGTCAGAGATAAAAACAAGTGATAGAAAGGTGGCGAAGGCGAAGAACAACTTCTCCTCCGACTCATGCGTGAGGCTTCGGCCTCTTGCACATGGTTTCGCCAAAGGGCCGAAAGAGCGGTTCCCTGAAGAGACGCCGAGCGAGTTGGACGGGAGCTTCAGGTCAAGAAGGATCACCATTGATCCGTTCATTTCGCCAATTCTCAAAAATGAGCAAAGCTAACGAATAAGAGCGAAAGGAAAATCAAGGACATGAACGGTCACACGCAAGCTCATCCGACACCTCGTTTTGTCAGGAGAACGAGCCTCAATCGCGACGAAAACAGAATCAGGTTCTGCCAAATCGACCGCGAGACCATCGAAGTAGTTTCATCGCCGGAAGCGAGTCGGGTTACTAACCTGATGAGCAAAGTTTATTTGCGACTCGTTAACGCGCCGGTCGATTGTTGGGAGAAACAAGGAGTGTTACGTCTCACAGGCGTAGAACGGGAAGGCAAGTGGCTCACAGCATGGGATCAACTTCTCATTCTCACCGACGTCGCGTCGGCCACGGCGCACAAAGCGCTCACTTGGCTACACAGCCAAGGCGTCATCGGCTATGACGCTTACCGTAACGGAGTCGGGATTCGCATCTTCATTAACCTCGCCAGCTCTTCGATCAGAAAGGCCCAAGACGGCCGCGAAAAATTTTTACCCGCCTCTCACACTTCACAGCAGAAAAACTCCACTTCAGGCCGCGAAACTCCCTTTAAGGATCTATCTTCCGAAACAGAAATTCGAGATATAAATATTAATTCGCACGCGCCAGAAAACGGCGCGGCGGAAGCCCAAATTTGCGATCTCACACAAACGCTCAAAGAATCTGTGGTTCCACCGACGGCATCAGCACAGCCTTCTTTGCCGCGCTCGCAAGCTCCCACGCAAGCTCCCACGCAAGCTCCGCTCAACGACATCCGAATTGCGCCCATTCATGACATCGTTCGGATGGTCAAAGCCGAGCTTGAGCCGACCTTGAAAACCGCCGTTTTTCAGGCCGCCGCTCGCGAAGTGGCCCACACGCGGGAATGGTTCGAAAATAAAGCGCTCCCGAAAGCCGTGCGAATCGCTCAAAAGGAAAGCTACAACGTGCTCAAAAGTTACGGATTAATCAAACCCTCACGTCGCGCGGAAGGGCGGGCGGAAGGGCGGGCGGAGGTCGACCGCGCTTTTGATGGTCGCGATGCGACCCAGTTGATCACCCAAAAAAGTGTCGCCGAAGTGAGTGAACTGGCCGACAGCTGTGTCGCGCTGCTGGAACTCCAAGGCAGATCAATCGACGACACTCTTGCTGACATGAACGCGGAGCACGGCGGGTGGGTCTTGCCCGCAGATGTGCTTCGCGTGCGCGAGCGCACGCGACAACTGCGCCAACATTTCAAAGAGAGGACGGATTAATTGCTGTGGCTCATCAAATCGCAAAAACTGACGATGCCTTTGCGTAGAGAGTTCGAGGGGGGGTTAAGCGGCGCCGTGTAGCGCGGAAAGAATAAATATGCCCCAACAGTGTGAGGTGGTGCGAAACTGCGAATTGTGCCTGGGCACTGGCATGGAAGTCGTACCGGGCAAGGGAGCCCGCCGCTGTTGCTGTCGAGCTGAATCCCTACAGTCAAACTTTGCGGTTTCCGCGCAGATACCCCTGCGTTTCGCAGAGTGTACGTTGCAAAACTACACGCCCGCTCAAAGCAACGGTTCTCAGTTACGGGCCCTTAATTTAGCTTATCGGCTGGTTAAGGATTACCCTGCGGTTGAACGGGGCTTGCTTTTCGCAGGCCCGGTCGGCGTCGGCAAAACGCATCTTTCAGTCGCGATTTTGCGCGGTCTCAACGAAAAAGGCGTGTGCGGTCTTTTTTATGAATGCGGTGCTCTGCTCAAAGCCATGCAAGATTCATACGGCGCCGCTTCGCAAATCTCTGAAGCAAACATTCTGGCGCCGGTGTATGACGCAGAAGTTTTAGTGCTCGATGAGTTGGGCGCCACCAGGCCCACGGATTGGGCGCGCGATGCAGTGATGCAGATCATCGGCTCGCGCTACAATCGTAAAAAGCTGACCGTTTTGACGACTAATTTTTTTGACACACGCCGCGCTTCCGATGAAGAGATTCTTTCGGACCGCGTGGGCGTACGCGTCAGGAGTCGTTTGCGCGAAATGTGCTTGACAATCGTGATGGATGGTTCGGATTAACGAGAAAGAGAAGATTCATTTTCTTA
>JBBJMB010000324.1:0-3993 GCA_037719755.1 Pyrinomonadaceae bacterium | reverse complement strand
GCAATCGCAGCCAGTTGCGCACCAGCATCAAGAAATTGCGTGCCGCTCTTGAGGGCACCGACGCGAACGCCGTCAACCAGTTGCTGCCGGCAACGGTTTCAACAATTGATAAAGCGGTGCAAAAGGGCATTCTTCACAAAAACGCGGCGGCGCGCTATAAATCGCGGCTCACAGTGCGCGTCAACAATCACGCCAAAGCTTAGAGAGTTTGTCTCAAGCATCAAGATGCAGAAAAGTACGTCGGGTGCGCGGCCGGGAACACGAACGAACAAGTTTGTTCCCGGCCGCGCACCATTTTTGTTCGCGCTTTTATGCCGCCGGTTTATGCCGCCAATTCGCAGACGAGTATTTCGAGCTGCAACCGGGGCGTCGCTTGTGAAGTTTTAATCGCCAAATCGGCGGCCGCAATCCGGTTGATCGCACGCGACAGATCGGCAATGCTGCTCCGGCGCGCGGCCGACAGAAACTCTTCGCGCTTGCTGTACGGCAAACCCGAGACGCGAAAAACCTCGTCCCTTGAGCGCCGCCGGCCATCATCTCCTTCACGACAGCGAGCCTGTGAAAGTTGCTCGCCATCAATCCGATCAACATCAGAGGCTCGACGCCGTCGTCAAGCAAGCGCCCGAGCGTGTTGAGAGCGCGCTTGCGGTCGCGCGCAATAAGATGGTCGGTCAATTCAAAATTAGAAAGCTCGCGCGTGCGGTTGATGAGCGCGTCAACCAGTTCAATCGAGATGCGGCCGGAGGGAAGCGCGGCGATCGCCAGTTTCTCAAGCTCAATTGAAAGCTTGCGAATGTCGCTTCCGACGAGCGCCACCACTTGATGAATGGTTCGTTCATCGGCCTCGGCCTTGAGCTCTTTGAGCCGCCCCTTGCACCACGCGAAAAGCTCCGCATCCTTGAGCGGCGCGAACTCAACGGCGGCGCAATGCTCAAGCAGCGCTTTGGTTAATTTGCGCCGCTTGTCCAAGTCTTCGGCCACCAGGATGAGAATTGTGGTCGCGACGGGTCGGGCGATGTAGCGCAGCAGCGCGTCCTCATCCGCTTCGCGCAGTTTGGCAAAGTTTGTCAGCCGAATCACCCTTCGCTCGGCCATCATCGGCAGTTGGTAGGCCGCGGCCAGCGCCTGCTGCACGTCTACGGCATCGACACTAAAAGCCGCATCATTGAATTCACGCAAAGGGGCGCCGCGCAGAGCCGTCTCCGTGATCGCGCGGGCGGCCGCGTCGCGCAGGTATGTTTCCGCTCCGAACAGCAAATAAAGCGGCTCAAGGCGGTTCGCTTTAAGCTCGCGTTTGAGATCTTCGCGCGAAACGTTACTCATTTTTACTTTCGTTAACGCCGAAGCCGTTCACCACCGTCGAGACGACGCTCTCGGCGAAAGCGCGCGCCATGCGCTGCACGGCCGGATCTTCTTCATTGAAAAACGATTGCGGGTCATTGGTGAACTCATACTCGCCGCGGAACACGTAATTTTGATTGTCGTAGAGAACTCGGTTCTGAGCCTTGTCGCGCACCGTCACTGCGGCGCGCACCGTGACCTCGAAAACTCGCGAGCGGCCCCGCTCATCCAGCAACACTCCCGTGAAAGTAAAGTCCTTGATGACCCCGTCAATGATCAGGTCGGCTCCGTCGCGCTCGTCGACTACGCGCAAACCTCGGCCGCGCCGCACCACTTCGTTGATCACAGCTTCGGTGAACTGAGTTTCAATGCGGTAGCGAAGCGCGTTATTTTGAAACGCCGGTACCGCGACGGTGCGAATGCGCGGCGGCAAACCGCTCAGGGTCACCGGCTTATAACACTCCGTGAAACCCAAACTGCAAAGCAGCACGGCCACAAGCGCCGCCGCCGTCCGCCAAATCTCCTTCAGGTGCATAGGCAGCAACTCCAAGTGGAAAGCAGCTGTTAGTTAACGCTTTCCATTACCATCTGCTTTTTAATTGCATCGGCGACGCGCGCGGTTTCCGCCGCGGCGGCAACGTCGTGCGCGCGGATGATGTGGGCGCCTTGCAGGATGGCCGCAGTGATGGTGGCCATCGTGCCGTGCAGGCGCTGCTCAGTTGGCGCTCCGCCAAGTAGGCGCCCGATGAAAGACTTGCGCGAAGTGCCGACGACAAAAGGGCAATCGGGAAACTCTCGCGCCAGCAAACCAAATTGGCGAGCAGTGCGAGATTTTGTTCCTGGCTTTTCCGAAACCGATTCCCGGATCCAATGCGATGGCGGAGCGCTCCACGCCGCGGCGCTCAGCTTCCGTGATTGCTTTGCCGCCATCCGCTTGTCACTTCAGGTACACGGGCGCAGCACCGGGGCGAGTTGATTCGCCGCCGATGTCTATGATACGCGCGCCCTCCGCCGCCATCTCGGCGGCGCGCCTCGTCGCGGCGCTTATCGAAGCATAGCGCCCGCCGTCGCTAAAGCTGTCCGGCGTCACGTTCAAGACGCCCATGATGAGCGTTTTTTCTCCGAGGTGCAGTGTGCGGCGGGCGAGCGTCCACACGACGTTTTGCGGTGGTGCAGGTGAAATCATAGAAAAATGGCGTAAGCTCTTTGGTGCTGAGCTTACGCCATTTTGAGTCAAGGAGCGAACCGGTAATCAAGCGGTCGCCGGGTTACCGCCTGTGATCGGAGGAAGAATGGGCTTTAGCGACTTCGGTGCCGCGGGCTCCTTTAGTTGCGGTCGTTCGTCGTTGTCCGTCGGCGGCTCATCATCGAGCGGAAGGCCGGCGACAATACGCCGAATCTGCACGCTATCCAACGATTCGCGCTCAAGCAGTATTTCCGAGAGGCGAATCATCGTGTCGCGATTGTCCTCGATGATGATCTTGGCGCGCTCGTACTGCTCAGTCACGAGCCGTTTCACTTCTTGATCGATCTTGATCGAAGTATCTTCAGAGTAGTCACGATGCTGAGCGATTTCGCGCCCCAGGAAAATCTGCTCTTCCTTTTTGCCGAACGTGAGCGGCCCCAGTTCAGACATGCCGTACTCGCAAACCATCGAACGGGCCAATTCGGTGGCGCGCTCGATGTCGTTTGAAGCGCCGGTCGTAATATTTGACAGAAACACTTCTTCGGCGATGCGTCCGCCCATCAAAATCGCGATCTGTCCGAGCAAATACTCTTTCGAGTAATTGTGACGGTCGCCTTCGGGCAATTGCTGCGTGAGACCCAAAGCCATGCCGCGCGGAATAATCGTCACCTTATGGACGGGGTCCGCATTGGGCACCTTCAAGCCGACAAGCGTGTGGCCAGCCTCGTGATACGCCGTGATGCGCTTTTCATCGTTGGAGATGACCATGCTTTTGCGCTCGGCGCCCATCAGCACTTTGTCTTTCGCCAACTCGAAGTCGTTCATCATCACGATCTTCTTATTGTACCGTGCGGCGTTGAGAGCCGCCTCGTTGACCAGATTAGCCAAGTCAGCGCCGGTAAAGCCCGGTGTGCCGCGCGCCAGCACGCTGATATCCACGTCTTCCGCCAGCGGGATTTTGCGCGTGTGTACTTTGAGGATACCCTCGCGCCCGCGCACATCAGGACGCGAAACAACTACGCGTCGGTCAAAGCGGCCCGGACGAAGCAGAGCCGGATCAAGCACATCCGGACGGTTGGTCGACGCCATCAAAATCACGCCGTCGTTTGACTCAAACCCATCCATTTCGACAAGCAACTGGTTAAGCGTTTGCTCCCGCTCGTCGTGCCCGCCGCCGAGACCCGCGCCGCGATGGCGGCCCACTGCGTCAATCTCATCGATAAAGATGATGCACGGAGCGTTTTTCTTGCCTTGCTCGAAAAGATCTCGCACGCGAGAAGCGCCGACTCCGACAAACATTTCCACAAAGTCAGAACCCGAGATGGAGAAGAAAGGAACGTTGGCTTCGCCGGCCACGGCACGCGCGAGCAGCGTTTTGCCGGTGCCCGGGGGGCCCATCATCAAAACGCCTTTCGGAATGCGTCCGCCGAGCTTTTGGAACTTCTGCGGCTCTTTGAGGAATTCGA
>JBBJMB010000053.1:0-14948 GCA_037719755.1 Pyrinomonadaceae bacterium | reverse complement strand
CCCGCACTACTTTTCCGAGGCTGAACTTACTCCGCCGCTGACGAACTGCCACCGCCCATCTCTCTTCTCGTACTCAACACTCAGTTTTGTCGGAGAACGATATGACTTGCCATTTGGCAGCTGCCCCTTGAAGATGACCCGACCCGTAGCAAGCGCTCGCTCTCCCTCAAAGCTCACTCTAATGTTCTCAGCTTCGATTGTTCCAGTTCCGTTCCTATTTATGACGGCTACTCTGTAGCCCGTTTTCGGATCAACCATCCCGTCTTGGACTATGGCCACATCCTGACTGAAGTTTTGGCTGACAAATTCACGGGTCAGCTCAACAACTTTCTCCCGGTCAGAAGCATTTTCTTGCGAGGAATGCACTTTCATAGGGTAACCAGCAACGAGTGTTGACAGACTCACCACTAAAGCGAGGAGCGCGAATGTCTTCTTCATTAGTTTTCTCCCGACGTACAAAGGATTAAGCACCACCGTTTTACGCCTCAGCTCAGTGCTTCGTCAATAGGAAGGACGTCTAACGTGAGATAGACATCGCCGGGCAAGGTTCACGCTCCGTCAAAGGTTCTCCTTTGCGCCCCTTTGCGTCTTCACTTTGCGCATCTCCAGCCTTTAAGTGAGACTTACCTCAACGCAAAGAACCGCAAAGAGAAGACGCAAAGGGGCGCAAAGGGATAGACGAAGGGTGGTTGGAATAGGCGTATGGTTCTGTTAGTCTTTGGCGGAATTTAGTGAACATCGAATGGGCGGTAACAGAAAGCTTTATATCCAGTCGGAAATCTTTTCATTCCCGCGCCGCACGGCCGGCTTGAGGCCATTCTGAAGGAATCAACCGCCACGCCGCGCGGCGTCGCACTGGTTCTTCACCCGCATCCTTTGCATAGCGGCACAATGCACAACAAAGTCGTTTTTCGCACGGCGCGCGCCCTGGGTGATGCCGGTTTGACCACGCTGCGCCTCAACTTCCGCGGCGTCGGAGCCAGCACCGGCACACACGACGACGGACGCGGCGAACAAGACGATGCCCGGGCGGGCCTCGACTATCTGACGGAGAATTATGCGGGAAATTCCGTCACGCTCGCCGGCTTCTCCTTTGGCGCGCGCGTCGGTCTGGAGGTTGGCATGCGAGATTCCCGCGTCGCATACCTGATCGGCGTCGGCACTCCCGTCAACATGTATGACTTCGGCTTTCTGCGAACGTGCGCCAAGCCGCTGCTGCTGGTGCACGGCGAGCGCGACGAATTTGGAGACCCAAAAAAGCTGCGCGAATTAGCTGCCAAGCTTTCGCCCGAGGCGCGCGTGCGCGTGGAAATCATTCCCGGCGCGGGCCACTTCTTCGACGACCAGCTTGATCAGATGATGCGCGTCATTACGGAGTGGATGGCGGAGACGGTGAACAGATAAATCGAGCTTTGGTAACTAACGTGAGTGCGAGGTCAGCAGAAACACCACACAGCACAAGTTCGACAATCTTTAGATTGTCGCTCGACCCTGTGAGAAATCAAGCCTGGGCACGGCCCAGCGACAATCTGAAGATTGTCGGACATTTTGACAGTAATCGCGCTTCGCGCACAAAGCAGAACAATACCTGACTTCGACTCAAGTTAACTATGAACACTTACACCGATCCGGCCATCCGCGTGACGCTACTGCCGCGCGACACCAATCCGCAGGGCACCATCTTCGGCGGCATTATTTTAAGCTATATCGACATGGCCGGCGTGATCGAAGCGCACCGGCGTACGGACATGCCGCGCTTTGTGACGGTGGCGATGCGCGAAGTGATTTTTCACGAACCGGTTTTTGTCGGCGACTTGGTCAGCTTTTACGCCGAAACGCTGCGCGTCGGCACCACGTCGATTACGATTCGAGTGATCGTTGAGGCCGAGCGCGTCGGCACTCCGCACAAACGCGTGCGCGTCACCGAAGCGGAAGTGATCTACGTCGCGGTCGACGAACAAAGACAAAAAGTGAAAATAGTCAGGAAAGAAAACACAAACGCTTCGGAAGGATGAAGGCGGAAGGAATCTGGAAGGATGAAGAGGCGGAAGGATGAAGCTCAGGATGAACTGGTTGCAAGTTTTGAAAAATGGGCCAAGCCCTGTAATGATAGGCGTCTAGAGGTCGCGTAAGAGATCATCGCAGGACAGAAATCAAACTGAGTCAAACATCGAAAAAGCAAGAAAAGCCTCAATACAATGTCATTCCCGTACAGTTGAGCGAGCCAGAGTTCGAGCAATTTATCTTGCCGCACTTATCGCTCCCGGCGAGGCCAAATGCAAGATCGGTTATCACAAAGCTTTTAACTACATCCTTAAAGTCCTGTACACCGGGATGCAGTGGAAAGAACTGCCAATCGAGAAAGGCGGATGGAAAATCAGAGCTTCACTACACGGTCATCTACAAGCTCTTCGCCCGGTGGGCTGATGATAACTCGTTGAAAAAAGCCTTCATCGCTTCCGTCAAACATTTGTCCGATGAAAACAAATAAATTTGAGTTTACTGCATGGCGACGGTTCCAACACCGTCGCCAAAAAGGGGCGACGGAATCGTACAGCGACCACAAACACCAGACGGGTGAAAAGGTGATCGCGATTGCCGACAACCACGGCTACGTCTTGTCACCCTTGACGATTGCCCCGGTCAACAAATCCGACATTGTTTTGTTGGCGGAGGGGTTGAAAGACCTCAAAAACGTTGTCAAAGATGCCGGGCTTAAAATCACAGGCACGACGATCAACCTCGACGCGGGCTTTGACAGTAAAGCCAATCGCAAGCATGTCTTTAATGCCGGGATGAAACCGAACATTGCCGAAAACACGCAATCGCCAAAAACCGAAGCGTGGTCGCAAGCGTTTCTTCGATGTTCTCTACGCTGTGCGCTTTACCATCGAACGCGTATTTGCGGCAGAACAAATTCAAACGCTTGCTCTTACGTTTTGAGACCAAGCGTCATCTCGGATTCAAACTCATGGCCTTCACTCTGATCAATCTCAGGGAGTTTTGTGAAGCATGAAACTTGCAACAGTTCGATATAAGAAATTAATAACTGATGTGACGCAACGTGGGATATGAACTTAGCTGCTCCACCAGCCTGCTCGGAGCAGGCGGCAGAATTGTAGCCCCGCGCGAGGCGCAACGGCGTGGGGTACGGCGGCGCTAAAAGATGGCCAGCCCGCGCTCTGGCGGGCGACTGATGCGGGCGGCGCGCTGCCTTAGGGCGGCGCTTGCACCTGAACGGCACGCCGGCCTTCTGCCGCCCGCGAGAGCGCGGGCGGGCCGGTGTTGACTGATGTTTTGACCCCGTGCTCGGACGCACGGGGCTACAATCTGCCGCCTGCTCCGAGCAGGCTCATGGCAAGGCGTCTTTTGCGGTTCACGCTGCGCAACATCAGTTATTAATTTCTTATATCCTTAACTTTCATCCTTCCGCCTTCCGCCTTCATCCTTCCAAATCCTCCTTCATCCTTTAATTCCGCGATTGCCCTTTCACCAAATCAGTGGCGCGGTCAATCTCCGCGGCCAATCTGGCGAGAGTCTCAGCCGCCACTCCGATTTGCTCGCTCGCCTCTCGCCAATCGCGTTGCTCGATTGCTTCTCTGATTCCGGGCAGCGTTTTGACGCCGTAACCGGTGTAAAAGCCCGGAGCGTAAATGTGGTGTTTATACCAGGCGCGCCGCGGCAATCCTTCCGGGCGCGTGAGCGCGCGCTCGGTTCCGATCAAAACTCGGTCGATTGCTTTGCGCGCGTCCACCGGCATCCCTCCGGCGCCGCGTGAGGATAAATCTTTCGTGGCGGAATGGTAGCTGTGCGCGCTTTCTTGCAAGCGGGCGAGCGCGTTCTCAAGCGGCGCGAAATTGAGGTAGGGCACCAAAGCGTCCGGCTTGGGGACATGGTAGGGCTTCGTCGGATCAAAGACCGCTTCGTAAGCTTTGTCGCTGATTAAACGATTCTTGCGCTTGGTTTCCTCGCGCATGTCATCGGCGAGCCTCGTCACTTCTTTGGCGTACTTCCCAATCGTTTCGGAAAAATTCGTAAATTCAAAGGGAAGCAATTCGGCATCGGCGAAACGCAGCAGCACGCGGCCGGCGGTTTGCGCGAGCGCGAGTCCGTAAGCGAAGTCAGGATCCACGAATCTCGCGTAATGATCAAACGAATCGTAGACCGAGTGGTAAGATCCGCCGCCGTCTTCGCCTCCGTAGCCGATGTTCAGCGAAGCGACGCCCAAGTGTTGCAAAAACGGCGAATAATCAGATCCCGACCCGAGGGCGGAGATGCGCAGATCAACTCGTTCGCCCGCCTCGCGCCGCTCCTCCGCGCTTGCGCCGCGCAACTGCCGTAGCGCGCGGGCGCGTTGCCCGACCGATATCTTTTTCTCCGGATCGGTGACGTCGCGCGCAACTTCGTTAACAAATTTCTCAAGCGTGTGTGACCCTCCGACGAACATAAATCCGCGGCCGTTCGAGTCGGAGTTAATGTAGAGCGCCGCTTTTTCTTTCAAAAGCTCGGCGTGCGTTTCGACCCATTCGGTCGAACCCAGTAGTCCCGGTTCTTCGGCGTCCCAGGCGGCGTAAACAATCGTCCGCTTCGGTTTCCACCCGCCACGGGCGAGTTCGCCCACGCCGCGCGCCTCTTCCATTAACGCGACCATGCCGCTCAACGGATCATCCGCGCCAAAAACCCAGGCGTCATGATGGTTTCCGCGGATGATCCATTCGTCGGGCAGCTCCGCTCCGCGGATTTTGGCGATCACGTTATAGGCGGGCACCGTTTTCCAATCGAACTCAAGCTTGAGGCGGACGACGGCCGGGCCGGGGCCCAAATGATAAGTGACGGGAAGCGCGCCCCTCCAGCTTTCCTCGGCGACGGGGCCGCCGAGAGCGCGCAGTAGCGGAAGCGCGTCCGCATAAGCGATCGGAAGAACGGGAATTTTCGTGAGCGTCGGAGCATCTTTAACTGCGAGCCGCTTGGCGTCTTTGGTGGCGCCAATGAAAGGCGTCAAAGGATCGCCCGGGTACAGCGGCATATCAGCGACCGAGCCGCGTTGAGATCCGTGTTCGCTGCGCCACGCTCCCTGCGGGTAAACGTCTCCCTGGAAATACCCGTCGTCGCGCGGGTCAGAGTAAATAATGCAGCCGATGGCTCCATGCTCGGCCGCCACTTTGGGCTTGATGCCGCGCCAAGACCCGCCGTAGCGCGCGATCACGATTTTGCCGCGCACATCAATGCCGTTTTCGGCGAGCGTTTCGTAATCTTTGGGCACGCCGTAATTAACGTAAACCAGCTGGCCCGTCACGTCGCCGTCGATTGAGTAGGCGTTGTAGGAAGCGAGCGCTTCCGTCGTCACGCCGGAGGTCGCGTCTTCCTTAAGTTGAGGCTCCTCCAGGCGAGCGGTGAACTGCTGCGGCCCGGTCATCTCAAGGCGGCGCTGCTGCGGCGTGGGAAAGAGAACTTGAAACTCCTCGATCTCTGTCTCGTATCCCCACGAGCGAAAAAGGCCGGCGATAAACTCCGCGTTTTCTTTGCCGAAGGGCGAGCCCACATGATGCGGCCTCGCAGACATGCGCTTCATCCAGTCGCGCAGATTTTCTCGCTTAAGAGCCGCATCGAAGCGAATCTCAAGGGCGCGTTGCCGGGCGGCACCTTCAGAATTAAACCCGAGCAGGCGCTTATCATCAGCAGTAGTAGTGGTGGCGGTCTGAGCCGCCGCGAGCGCGCACATCAGGATGCACGTTGCGAAAGTCCAAAGCAATTTCATAATGGTCGGCTCGGAGCATCAGCAGATTCGAGTCATGAATTGGAGACATTGTGCGTCGATTATAGTTGATTCCGCTTAACCGAGGGAACCGTGCGGAAAAAGCCCGTAGCGCGCGCTCGCTTTCGATTTTCTCCGCGAGCGGTGGTACAGTGGGCCACTGTACCACCATCCTGAAGCAAACCGAAAAACAGGAGACCCCAACAGGTCATGAGCATCATTGAGGACATACACGCGCGCGAAATAATGGATTCGCGCGGAAACCCAACGGTCGAAGCTGAGGTCACGCTGATCGGCGGCGAGGTCGGACGGGCGGCCGTGCCCTCCGGCGCATCGACCGGCGAAAATGAAGCGGTCGAGCTGCGCGACGGCGACAAGAAACGCTATCTCGGCAAAGGCGTTCGCAAAGCTGTCGCGAACGTCAACGAAAAGATCGCGCCGGAGATAGAGGGCTTGGACGCGCTCGACCAAACGGAAATTGATGCCGCGTTGATCGCGCTCGACGGCACAAAGACGAAGTCACAGCTTGGCGCCAACGCCATTCTCGCCGTCTCGCTGGCCACGGCGCGCGCGGCCGCCGCTCACCTACAGATACCTCTTTACCGCTACCTCGGAGGCGCCAACGCGCGCACGCTTCCCGTGCCGATGATGAACATTATCAACGGCGGCGCGCACGCCGATAACAACGTGGACTTTCAGGAGTTCATGGTGTTGCCGGCCGGCGCCGCAAGTTTCAGCGACGCGTTGCGCGCGGGCGCCGAGATTTTCCATGCGCTGAAGGCGGTGTTAAAGAAGCGCGGCTACGCGACGGGCGTCGGCGACGAAGGCGGCTTCGCGCCCAATTTGCGCTCGAATGAGGAAGCCGTGGAAACGATTTTGGAGGCCGTTAACGACGCCGGCTATCGTCCGGGCGGCGACATCTTTCTGGCGCTCGATCCGGCGGCCAGCGAATTCTTTGACGGCAAGGCTTACGTCTTTAAGAAATCCGATGGGCGTCGCTTGTCGAGCGATGAGATGGTCGCTTACTGGAAAAGCTGGACGGAGAAATACCCGATCATCTCCATTGAAGACGGCATGGCCGAAAACGACTGGGACGGCTGGAAAACGCTGACCGACGAAATCGGGCACAACACGCAATTAGTCGGCGATGATCTTTTTGTGACGAACACAGAGTTCCTGCGCAAAGGCATCGAGCTCGGAGTCGCCAATTCCATCCTCATCAAAGTCAACCAGATCGGCACGCTTACGGAAACCCTTGACTGCATCGAGCTTGCGCGCACTCACGGCCGCACCGTGATCATCTCGCACCGTTCGGGCGAAACCGAGGACACGTTTATCGCCGACCTGGCCGTCGCGACCAACGCGGGACAAATTAAAACTGGCAGTCTTTCGCGCTCGGATCGCATCGCGAAATACAATCAATTGGTGCGCATCGAAGAAGATCTGCGCAAATCAGCGCGCTACCCCGGACTGAGCGCCTTTTATCAAATCGACGCGCCGCAAGCCGAACGAAAAGAAAAGGCCAAGAAGAAACGCAGCGGTAAAAGTTGATCACCCTCTCTGTGTCTCTCTGCGTCTTCTTCTCTGTGTTTCTCTGTGTTTAGGTATCACGTACTTAAACACGGAGAAACACAGAGAGAAGACACAGAGAGACACAGAGAAAGAACGGAGATGATTGAACATGGACAGTAAGAAAGCGCAGAGCAAAGCCGGCATTCCGGCGAAGCGGCGTGGGCAGCAGATGGGCGACGCCGCCAACCCGGATCAGAACCGCGAGGCCGAGGCGGAGACGCCGGCGCTGCGTGGCCGGCGCGTCGCAGAAAATGAAATGTTCGCCGACGATTCCACGCAATCCATCGGCGCGAATTCGAGCGCGCCGCGCGACAACACTCCGTCCACTCCCGGAGCGATCCCCACCGACACGCCGCTCGGGCAATCGGGCGGAGAGAAAGTCTTTAAGCAGCGGCAACAAAAACGCCGCTCAAGTTGATGTGAGAGAACGGATGAGAAATACGTTCCTCGACAAGAGGAGGGGACGGAGCAACGCTGCGTCGTCTTGGCGCGCCGTTCGCCGCAACCCCGCTTTCGATCCGCCGATAACGCTCCTCGACGGGCGTGTGATGTTCGCGTCAGACGCTTTTGTCGCGATGACGAGAACAACGGGAGCGTTAACGGATCATGCACCTCTTGTGGGCGTATCTAGAGAGAGGCTGGGAAACGGAGTACGATTGGCGCGGCCAAGAGCCGACATTCGAGGCGGTGGTCAGACACTTTGTGGCCGTCAATCCGCCCGAATTTGTCCATCGGGCGATTGCAGAGATGCGTTGCCTGCTCGCGCAGCCTCTGGGCGAAAGACTGCTTTCAGAAATAGTGCAGCATGATTTCTGCGTCGCTTACGATCCGCACAGCCAAGGCCTCAGCTACCGGCAATGGCTGGAAGCCGTGGCCGCCATCTTAGAAGAGCCGCGAGAAACAGCTGAGGAATTAGCGACCGGCTTCTAAGTCTCACCGCGGAAACGGCGGAGGGGATGCAGAAGAGAAATTGGACGTCGCAAAGTAGCGACCTGTGACATAAGAAAGTGGTAGTAGAATCACGAAGGTTCTGACTACTTTAATTAATCTTTAACTGAACAAAGTGCAACCAGTGCTTTTACAAGAAAAGCTAGATGTTACCCGGAAAACTAGAGCAAATTTATTTAACTGGAGAGGACAGTTTACGCCAGAGTTAATTGAGTACCTTCTGTGCTGCTACTCAAGTTCAGGCGATGTCGTGGCTGACCCCTTTTCTGGAAGTGGTACGGTTCTACTGGAAAGTGCCAGGAAGAACTTAAGTTGCGCTGGCTTTGAGATTAACCCTGCTGCATATGCGATGTCGAAGTTTTACTCTTTCTCTAATCTAGAGCAAATAAAAAGAAAGGACATTTTGATCGGTTTAGAGAGAAAAGTGTTGAAGTTAATCAAACCTAGTAGCGCCCTTCCAGTGGTTAGTGCAAGCGGTACTTTTCGAGATCAATATAAAAATCTACTAGACTTTACCCGCGACCTCTTTGCTGAACTTGAGAATAAATTTGAAAAGATTCTCGCTCTCAATATGCTGTTTATGTGCGAGAGGCACAGAAATTACGATTTGGGATCATCTGTCTTAGCTTCGTTGGACTACATAAAAAAGGCTGCTCTTTCGCTTCCACTTACCGACCAACTCATTTCCGCGCAACTGTGTGATGCTCGAACAGTTCATCTGCATAGTTCTCCGAATCTCATCATTACGAGTCCGCCTTACATCAACGTCTTCAATTATCATCAAAATCATAGAGCTATATTAGAAACCATCGGTTGGGATATGTTGGCTGTGGCGCAAAGCGAATTTGGCTCCAATCGAAAGAACCGAGGTAATAGGTTTAGAACGGTTGTTCAGTATTGTTTGGACATGGAGCAAGCGTTGTGTAGCTTTTGGCAATGCTTGCAAGAAAATGGGTTGATAGCCATTGTTGTTGGACGAGAATCAAATGTTCGTAGCTCGCCTTTTTACAACGGTCAAATAGTAAAGGAGATCATTAACGCTTTAGGATGCTTCGAGTCTGTCACAGATCGTGAAAGGACGTTTGTCAATAAGTTTGGAGCTTCGATAAAAGAAGATATTATTATCTCGAAGAAAGTGCCTAGCTTGCCTCACAGGTCAGTAAGCAAAATGGTGTCTGTCAAGCATTTGGAAGATGCACTTAACTTGGCTCCTCTTGAGGTAAGAAAGGATATAACTGATGCTATCTCAAACATAGATTCTGTTGATCCATCTCCCCTGTTCACAGTGCAGAATGCTTTCCAACATGCCTAAAACTCCTCACAAAGATAAACTGGTGGCAGCAATTGAGAATCCCAAAAGCCGAAACGATGTGGCTCTGCTGAAAGAAGCTTTGTCCGCTTATGAGGTTTGGATTCTCAAATTTGATAAAGTAGGTACTACTGGAAAGCGAAAAGTTTTTGACCTCACCGCTCTGTTGAATGAATACAAGGATTATCTCGAAGTTGAGCTTATCGCCCGCAGAGGCTCGGCTTTTCTAAAAAGGCAGAAAGGTCAGCTAAAGCTAGACAACTCTATCCTGGAGGAGTTTCTCATTCGTTTGGTTGATCCTTCTATCCTTAAGGGTTTACCACCTTTCGAGCTGGAGGTTGGTCCGCGCACAGCTTTTATGACTTTGTCTTTTAGACCATCCAGTATTTCTAGCCTCAATGAGAAACCTGAAATCGTCATTAAATCTAAAGATCAAGATTTTACGATTGGCAAAACATTGCACTACAAAGTTTCCGCTGATTCAGCCTTTGCAAACCCTGAAACAGCAAAGGGAGAATTTTTCCTCGCAGTATTGTCTGCTGAAGTTAAGGTGAACCTCGATAAAACGATGTTCTAGGAATGCAGTGGAACTGCATCTCGACTCAAACGAGGCTGCCCATCAGCCAGGTACTATGTGTTGGTAGAATTCTTAGATATGGAAGCCGAAGACAGCAGATTAACAGATGTTGATAACGTCTTTTTGCTGCGTCACGCTAAAGGACTTCCGTCCAACAAGAGGGGCATTTATGAGGAAGTTAAAGATCAGCACAAAGACTTTCCAATAGATGGAGAAGTGATCTACAAGTTTGTGCAAGAAATTCAGAACTTCATAGAAGCTGTTTGGCATGATCCAGCAGAAGCATTAAGACGCGGCTCATTTGTCTGAAGCGGCGATCCGGGACCGCGAAATCTTTACCCGACGGTTTCCGCAATCAGTCGCATCTCTGATTACGGCGCGCGTCCCCATCGCAGAGCACCGCGATTTGTTGCTCGGCAAAGCTGGCGGCATCAAAAACGTGATCAAGCTCTCCTGAATCTCGCCTCAACAGATTGTCAACGCATGGCTAAATCAAAAAACGAATGGGGAACGGAGCGCGAGCGCCTCGCCGAAGATGCGGCGCGCACGCGAAATTGGAAGCGCTGGGGGTCATATCTTCCCGAGCGACAATGGGGCACGATGCGCGAAGATTACTCGGCCGACAGTTCGACCTGGACGCATTTTTCGCACGACATGGCGCGCAGCCGCGCCTACCGCTGGGGCGAAGACGGCTTGTTGGGCATCACCGACCGCGAGTGCCGCCTCTGCTTCGCGCTCGCGTTGTGGAACGAACGTGACCCGATCTTGAAAGAGCGCTTGTTCGGATTGACCAACCCGGAAGGCAATCACGGCGAAGACGTCAAAGAGTGCTACTTCTATCTTGATTCGCTGCCTTCGCATTCCTACATGCGCGCGCTCTACAAGTATCCGCAACACGAATACCCTTACGCGCGCTTGATCGAGGAGAATCGCCGACGCACAAGAGACGACCCGGAATTCGAGCTCACGGACACAGGCATCTTTGACGACCACGCTTATTTTGATGTTTTCGCGGAGTACGCCAAAACATCGCCGAACAGCATCTTGATCCGCCTCACCGTCGCTAATCGCGGCCCGGAGCGAGCGGCGCTGCACGTGCTGCCGACGCTTTGGTTTCGCAACACTTGGAGTTGGGGCCGCGCGGGCGGAGTATATTGGCCGAAGCCGAGCATCACGAGAATTGATGATCACACGCTGCTCGCCGAGCACGCTTCGCTCGGGCGCTTTCGCTTTCAAATCGAGCCGGGGCGAAACGAGCGCACCGCCCCGCCGCCTTTTCTTTTCACCGACAACGAAACCAATTTCGCGAAGCTCTACGGCGGAACCAATGCGACGCCCTACGTCAAAGACGGCTTTCACGAGCACGTCGTGCACGCTCGCGCAGGTGTGATTAGTTCGGACGCGGGGACCAAAGCCGCGCCGCATTACCGATTGGAAGTTGAGGCGCACGCGGAAGTTGTTTTGCGCTTGCGCCTTTTCGCGGAAGATGAAGCGCCGATGGATTTGTTCGGCGACGTGTTTGACGAAACGTTCGCCGCGCGCATCAAGGAGACCGATGATTTTTATCAAGCTTTGATCCCAACGCCTTCAGCGTCCGCAGCGCCGGAAGTTGAGCGTCGCATTGTGCGCCAAGCATACGCCGGACTGCTGCACACCAAGCAGTTTTACCATTACCACGTGTACGATTGGCACAAAGGCGATCCGGCGTTTCCGCGCCCGCCGGCCGGCCACCGCAGCTACAACGCCGATTGGAATCATCTGCAAACGCGCGACATCATTTCGATGCCCGACAAGTGGGAGTACCCGTGGTTTGCCGCGTGGGATTTGGCGTTTCACATGCTGCCTTTTGCGCGCATCGATCCCGACTTTGCGAAGAATCAACTGATTCTTCTTTTGCGCGAATGGTACATGCACCCGAGCGGTCAACTGCCGGCGTATGAGTTCGCATTTTCGGATGTCAATCCGCCGGTGCACGCGTGGGCGGCCTGGCGCGTTTACAAAATCAGCGCTCAGCAAGGCCACCACGATCGCTTGTTTCTGGAGCGTGTTTTTCAAAAACTGCTGATCAACTTTACGTGGTGGGTGAACCGCAAGGACGTGGAAGGAAATCACGTGTTCGCCGGAGGCTTTCTCGGCCTCGACAACATCGGCGTCTTTGATCGTTCACAGCCGCTTGAATCCGGCGCTCGCTTGGATCAAGCCGACGCCACGGCGTGGATGGCCTTTTACTGCGGCACAATGCTCTCCATGGCGCTGGAACTCGCGCGCGAAGACCCGGCTTACGAAGACATCGCCACTAAATTCTTCGAGCACATGATCGCCATCGTCGATGCCATTAACGCCGTGGGGAGAAGCGGTCTGTGGGACGAGCAAGACGGCTTTTATTACGACGAACTGCGCGCCGACGGCAAAGCAACGGCGTTGCGCGTGCGTTCCTTAGTCGGACTGATTCCTTTGATCGCGGTGGAGATTTTGGAAGCTAATGTGATCGACGCGCTGCCCAACTTCACCAGGCGCATGCATTGGCTGCTTGAGAACCGCGACGATCTGGCGGCCCATACTTCATTCATGGAGGCGGGGGGCGACCGCGAACACTCGCACCGTCTGCTGGCGATCCCGTCGCGCGAACGACTCGAGCGCATTCTGCGCTACGTGCTTGATGAAAGCGAATTCCTCTCCGCGTACGGCGTCCGCTCGCTTTCGCGCGTGTACCTTGATCGCCCCTTCGTGTATGCGCCCGTCGAGGGCCAGGAGAGCCGCGTCGCGTACACGCCCGGCGAATCGAACACCGGCGTTTTCGGCGGCAATTCAAATTGGCGCGGCCCCATCTGGATGCCCGTCAATTATCTTTTGATCGAAGCGCTTGAACGCTACGGACATTTTTACGGCGACGACTTTCAA
The DNA here is from genome assembly GCA_037719755.1 of Pyrinomonadaceae bacterium. Lineage (GTDB taxonomy): Bacteria > Acidobacteriota > Blastocatellia > Pyrinomonadales > Pyrinomonadaceae > JBBJMB01. The sequence continues at coordinate 1,886 of JBBJMB010000053.1, read as the reverse complement.
GTGGAATGTCCCGTCGGATCGGGGCGCATGTGCAACCTCACCGAAGTCGCGCGTGAGATCGCCGCGCGATTGACGCGCATCTTTCTGCCCGGCCAAAACAACCGCAGCGCTTGGCAAGGCGACGAGCGACGCTTCGCCGATGACCCACACTGGCAAAATCTTGTGCTCTTTCACGAATACTTCCACGGCGACACGGGACGCGGGCTCGGAGCCAGCCACCAAACCGGATGGACGGCGCTCATCGCACGCTTAATCGAAGATCGCTGGCACAATGTTCCCGATCGTCGCAAGTGATCGCGCGCGATTCAAGTTAACGTGGATTCGACGTCGGGGATTGCTCTTCGATCCGCTAGCACCTCGTGAAGGATGAACGATGAGCGTCTTCCCTTGCGCTTGGCTGCGATGCCGTGAGTGTTAAACTATTGGCCGTCTAAAGCGTGAGCGATCCCAAGTGTGAAGGAGTCTGAACAGATGGCGCAAGTTTTGATTTCGCCGGAACAAGCGACACAAAAAGTCATCCTGCACAACGTTAGTTGGGGGACATACGAACGTCTGCTCGCGGAGCACGGCGAGGGCACGGGCACGCGCTTCACCTACGACCGGGGGACGCTCGAGATTATGAGTCCATCGCTCAAGCACGAGAGGCTTAACGACGTTATCGCGGATGCTTTCAAAGCCGTCGCCGATGAGATGGGCATTGATTTTGTAGGTGCGGGTTCAACGACCTTCCGGCGCGAAGATTTAGCGAGAGGCTTTGAGCCGGACTCGTGCTTTTACATTGTGAATGCCGACCGCATCCGCGACATGGATGAAATCAACTTGGAGAGAGACCCGCCGCCTGACCTGGTGATCGAGGTTGACATCACCAGCCCGAGCTTGCCGCGCTTCCCCGTCTTTGCGGCGGTCGGCGTACCGGAGGTTTGGCGCTACGACGGCGCGCGGCTGCAAGTCTTCAGACGGACTGGCGGTAAGTACGCCGAGATGGACGCGAGCGCCGCACTGCCCGGCGTCCCCGGTGCGCGACTGACAGAGTTCGTCGAAGCGAGCAAAAGCATGAAGCGCACGGCGTGGTTGGGCGAGGTGCGCGCTTGGGTGCGCGAAATAGATAAAGGCGATGCTCGACAAGCATAACCGTTTATCTTCCGTGCGGATGGGCGGCGGCTGCGTCGCATAAGTTAAAGGATTATGACCAGTCTCAATCACCAAATCACCATATGAAGGAGTGGAGCCATGAACGACCGAAGGACTTTTATTAAAGCTGCGGGCGGTACGATTATCGCGCAAGCGGCGGGGGCACAAGTTGCGGCCAGCGACCGGATTCGAGTGGCTGTTCTAGGAGTTAACGGACGCGGGATGGACCACATACAGAATTTTCAAGCTCTCGCGGAGACCGAAGTTGCTGTGCTGTGCGACCCTGATCGCAAGCTGGTCGCCGAGCGGGCGGCGCAGTTTGAGCAGAAGTACAACCGGAAAGTGGAAACCGAAGTAGACCTGCGGAAGGTTTTTGAGCGCAAAGATATAGATGTCATCAGCATCGCGACGCCGAACCACTGGCACGCGCTGGCGACCATTTGGGCGTGTCAGGCGGGCAAAGACGTGTACGTCGAGAAGCCCGGAGCGCATAACCTTTATGAAGGGCGCAAAATGGTCGAGGCGGCGCACAAATACAAACGCATCGTTCAGCATGGCGTGCAGCTGCGCAGCTCCGAGGCGCTGCAAGAGGCGGTGCAACTGCTGCGGAAGGGCGTGATCGGCAAGGTCTACATGGCTCGCGGCCTGGTCTACCGTTGGCGGCCATCGATCGGCAAAAAGCCGAACGCCACCGCTCCGGATTATCTCGATTACGATCTCTGGACGGGACCGGCTCAGATGCGACCGTATTCGCA
>JBBJMB010000323.1:0-3999 GCA_037719755.1 Pyrinomonadaceae bacterium | reverse complement strand
CCCCGTCCGCAGGTCGAGCGCAACGAGTGCGCCGATCTTTTCAGTGGCCTACAAAGGAGGAGCGTCGGCGTGGGTCGCCGGGCAGGGCGGTGCGATCTTGCGCCGCACCGATTCCGTCGCCACGCTCCAATTGCCGAGGCCAAGGCTGCGGCCCGCTCTGCGAGGCCGCGCTCCGCAAACGACGCCATCTGATCCGAGATCCGACGACGATATTCCGCTTGCCGTTCCGCTTGAGAGAATAGATCGTGCGCCTTGACGCACAAGCATGTAATCGACTATGAATTCCTCTATCCTAAACGACAATCGTAAAGATGGGCCCGCATAATGGTTTTGGGTTTGCAAATCTTGTGGCTCTTTGTGCTCGCCATTCCGATCGCGTGCATCACCTGGACGATCACGCACGAGGAAGTCTTCCGCGAGCCGCGCGATTTCTTCGCCTCCAAGTGTAAAGATTGCCAACGCTGGTACCAACGGAAGTTTTTCTACCTGTTCACATGTGAATACTGCTTCAGTCATTACATCACGCTCTTTTTTGTGATCATCACCGATTACCATCTGCTGCTCGATGGATGGCGCGGCTCGCTCATTGGTTTTTTCGCGCTCGTCTGGATCGCCAACCAGTACATGAGCCTCTACAACCGCATTCGCCTGGACATCAAACGCGAGCGCGTTGAGATCGACGTTAAGGATAAAGATCTGCCCGATTCCACCGCTTAAATTGAGAGTGACCCAGGCTTCGGCGGACTACAAACTTTTAATTTTATTGAGAGGGGTTTCAGATGAAGCTGGTCAGCTTTCGTCTTGGGGATCGGTCATCTTATGGCGTGGTGAGCGGCGACGATGATCGCATTGCGCCCGTCGCACCAGAGATTGAGCACCGCTATCCCACGCTGCAATCCGTGATCGAGCACATGGCGGTGGCCGAAGTCTTGGCCGGCATCAATCAACAAGAGGCGTCGCTTTCGGCCAGCCTTTCGGCGAGCGACGTGACGTTTCTTCCTGTGATCGGCCGCCCCGCAAAGATTTTGTGCGTGGGCGTTAATTACCACCTGCACCGCATCGAGACTGGCCGCGATGAGAGCGCGTATCCGGTTCTCTTCACGCGTTTTTTTAACACGCTGGTGGGGCACAACGAAAGCATCGTTCGCCCGCGCGCCTCCGAGCAGCTCGACTTTGAAGGCGAGCTGGCGGTGATCATCGGGAAAGCCGGGCGGCACATCACACAGGCCGGTGCGCTCGCTCACGTCGCCGGCTACTCGTGCTTTAACGACGCGACTTTGCGCGACTGGCAGCGGCACACGCATCAGTTCACGCCCGGCAAGAATTTTTTCGCGACCGGCGGCTTCGGCCCCTGGATGGTGACAACCGACGAGCTCGCCGATCCGTCCCGGCTGACGCTCGTCACGCGTCTTAACGGAAGGAGATGCAGCGCACCACGACAAATCAAATGATCTTCGACATTCCAACGCTCATCTCATACATTTCGACATTCACGGAACTCGCGCCCGGCGACGTGATCGCCACGGGCACGCCCGGCGGCGTCGGCGCCAAGCGCAATCCGCCCGTTTTTATGAAACCCGGCGACGCGGTGGAAGTTGAAATCTCAGGCGTCGGCACGCTGCGCAACACGATTGCGGCGGAAGAGTAAAAGCTGCCGGAAGCTACTACCGCTGGTGCGCCGATAATTCATCAGCCGCACTCCCCGGCCTTTTAATCACTTGGCCATCAATAAATCTTTTCACCAGGTGAAGGCGCTTGAAGATGCTCGGTCCAAGCCATGTCACCGCCCAGAGAGCGAGCGCGCGGGAATCGAAATGCGTTTTCAAACTTCGGGCGAACAACGCGCGCGCCTCGGACATTCGTGCTTCATCTAAAAGCAGACGCCCCGTTGGAACGAGAAACGGCAGCAATTTTTCGGCATAAACTTGGCCCGCGCGCGCAGGATAAATCTCAGGATAAGCGATAAGTTTCTCGGCCACGGCGATGCGCCCTAATTGGTATTTTAACGAATCGTGAGAAACGTTACGTCCATGCAAACGGCGACGCATGACGGGTTGTTCGACAAGCGCCAGCGAGCACTGAGCGAGTATTCTGAGAAAGCACTCGTTGTCTTCCCAGTAGCGCAGGCTTTCGTCAAAAAGCCCCACCGAAATTAGCAAATCTCGGCGAATCAACATCGCCGAAGGCGTGAGAGACAGATTTGCTAATAAGAACTCTTTTTTCGTGCGCGGAAAATAGCTGATTTTTTCACCGACGCTTGTTTTGCTGATCTGGCGGTAACTTTGGCCCAGCTCAGCGTAGCGAGAAGGCAACGTCACTTGTCCGTTCTCCTCACGAGAATAATCACACGCGACCATGCCCACGTCCGGGCAAAGCTGCACCGCGCTCCACTGCAGATTGATTTTCTCCGGCATCCACACGTCGTCAGCGTCCAGAAAAGCGATCCACGGCTCGGCGGCGGCCCGGATGCCGGCGTTGCGGGCTGCGGAAGGCCCCGCGTTCGCTTGTCTGAGCACTCTTACTCCGAACCCCTCGGCGATCATCGGCGTGCGGTCTGAGGAGCCGTCGTCGACGACGATGATTTCTGCTACAGCCAGGCTTTGCCGGGTCACGCTACGCAGAGCATCGGCGAGCAACTTCTCTGAATTGTAGGCGGGGATGATGACTGTGATGGGTGCCGCATCTTCTGGCATAAATTCGTGGCTTTTACTGCGCGGCGATCATCGTTCTCTCCGCGCGTTGTTGATGCAGTTTCAGTAACAATCGCGGCGCCGCTTGCAAAAAGACGATCACCGCACGCAGCTTCCAGCTGCGCTTAACCACATTGGCTTTGTGGAGATGTTCGAGCGCTTCAACAAAGGAGCCCTGCGTAAAGCAATACTTTCCTTTTTCGAGTTCCAGAACAGCTTGCATATTTTTGATCGATTCCGCCAACGCCAGCTGCTCGGGCGCGGTGAGATCATGATAGCCGCCGACCTTACCCAGCACCCGCAATACTCTTTCGGCGCGGTTGATTGAATCGCCGGACAAGCTGTCAGTGCGGCATCTGTGGTGCAGAAGCACTTTCTTTTGAGAAGTGAGCCCAACGCCGCTGCGGGCCAGGCGCAGCCACAAATCGAAATCGTGCGAGTTCCGGAGTTGTTCATCCAAAAGTCCCACATCGAAGATCGCTTGTTTGCGCGCGATCACTCCCGACATGACCACGCTACACTGTAAGCTCAGCAGATTAAGAAACGTCACCTCCCGGCACGAAGGACTCATCTCCATAAAGGTGCGCCCCTCCAGCTGCGGATCCCCGACCAGCAGGGCGTCGCAAAACACTAAGTCGTAACCCACGGAGTTACGCATCAACTCGAGCTGCTCTTCCAAATAGTTCGGCAACCAGTAATCATCGCCATCGAGAAAAGCGATGTACTGCCCCTGCGCCGCACGCAAACCGGTGTTGCGCGCCGCCGCCGCTCCGCAGTTTGGCTGCTGGAGATAAACGATGCGCCCGCGATAAGGACTGAGCGCTTGCTCCAGCTCGACCGTATCCGGCGAGCCGTCGTTAATGACAATAACTTCGTAGTGCGTATAAGTTTGAGCGAACACCGAGTCGAGCGTCTCTTGAATGTAGAGAGAGACATTATAAGCGGGTATGATAACGCTGACGGTTGGTGCTAATTCCGCTTTCGGTTCGTGACCAAGATGGGTTTCCTTTTGCAGCATTAGTAGTTCCTCCTTGGGAAAAAGCCATCCAAGTTTTGGGAATGTATCCAGGCCCATTGAGCTGGCCGACACGAAAGCTGGCGACGCTCGGCAAGGCTTTACCCTTAATCTTTATGCAGCGGGGAAATTTTCCGCCCCCACTAACACGTGCAGGATGAAGGACGGATGTTAATGTGCGCTTAAGGCAGTATTAAATTTATGAGAGAATTTTGGACGAACTGAACCGGGTATAAATCTCAACATACACTCTTCCGAACCTCACTTGAGCGCCGGTTAATGAAGGCAGTTGCA
>JBBJMB010000052.1:0-14971 GCA_037719755.1 Pyrinomonadaceae bacterium | reverse complement strand
ACGATTCGTTGAAACAGATTCCGGTCGTCGTGGTTTCGGGTTTCGGCGAGATGACGGGCGTCGTGGCGTGCATCGAAATGGGCGCGGCGGACTATCTGCCCAAACCCGTCGACCCTTCCCTGCTGCGCGCTCCGAATGCGCCCGAAGCCGCCCGAGTTAACGCGCCTGTCGGGATTGTTGAAATTCACTTGATTGAAGACGTTAAAGAACTCGGAACGGAATTGAATTCTGAAACGCTCGCTTAAGTTGAAATCTTTGAGCACAGAAAAATCCGTGCCGTAGAAAGCCGGGCCGCTAATCAAACCGCGGCCGGCATTGCCGTAGGTGCCGCGCGGCACCAGCTCGGTCGGCACAAAGGCTGCGGTATTGAAGAACTGTCCCACCATGTCGCCTCGATCACGGTGCTCCCTCACAATCGGGGCGCCGGTCAACTGTGCGTGTTGATCGCCGAACGTTCCGTCAAGGGCGACGTCATCACCCATCAAGAAAGTAATCGGCGAACCGCTTTGGAAAGAGTGAAGGCCTGTGAACGTCCAATTGCTGAGCAAAGTATTTTGCCACCCGCGCTCGAAGTTCCACGAAGGCGACCACAGCCAGGAAGCCACCGCCACGTGCCGCCTGTCCCAGTCGGAGCGTCCGCGCTCGTCGCGCAGATTGAATGGATTGGCGACCGTCCCTCCGAGATTAGCGGTTGAGCTCATATCAATTGACTTCGCGAGCGTATAGGAAGCGGTGACGGAGAGTCCTTCGGTGAAACGCCTGGTGACTTGCGTCTGCAAGCTGTGATACCAACTGCGAAAATCGTTGCCGAGCAGAAACCCGACCGGAGAGAGAATGCCCGGTTCATAGAGCACGCGCTCGTTTGCGTTCTCCGGCGCAGGCGGTGCGCCGGTGACCGGCGAGTTGATGAAGCGCGCCGGGTTGTATGTTCGCAGGGCTTCGATCTTCGTCCCGATTTTACCGACGTACGCCGCCTCAACTAAGAAGTCTGAGGAGATTTGCCTTTGCACGCCGAGGTTCCAGGATTGAATGTAAGGGCTGCGCAGATTCGGGTCGATGAAAACGCCGCCCACGGGCAGCGGGAAAAGGTCGCAGCGGTATCCGGGAAATTCAGCGATCTGGACGCAGCCGAAACGGTCTCCGCTCGTCGTCGCGGGAGGAGCGACCAAGTTGGCGGAGCCGAACGGATCTTCGATGCGTCCGTTGAAGGCCGACGCGAATCCGGCGAAGGGCGGGTTCTCTTGGGCCAAAGAATCAGCATTGATTGATTCATAAAAAACGCCGTAGCCGCCGCGGGCGCTCGTTTTACCATCGCCGAACACGTCCCAGGCGAAACCCAAGCGCGGAGCGAAATTATTAAGATCAGACTTAGTCAAGCTGTCGGGAATGCCGGGATCGCCCGGAAAGAGAACGCCCGGGGTGCATCGGGAACAACCGTGGATTGCGCGCCGGGAACAATTGTGTTGATGCGGTTCTGCTTGTCTTTCCACGGCAGGTACGGCTCGTAGCGCAGGCCGTACGTTAAGGACAGTCGCCGGTGAATTTTAAATTCATCTTGAAAGAAAACGCTCGGCGCTTCCGACGTCAGGTCGTTGACGCGGTTGCCGAAGTTAAGGAAAAGATTGTCATAAGCTCCGAGCAACAGATCGGCGACTGGGTCGCCCGAGCGTGATCCGGTAAATCCGACTGACGGCGAGCCGATAAAGGCTTGCAAAAATTCCAGGTGCAGCCACTCGCCGCCGAACTTAAAACTGTGCTTGCCTTTCAGCCAGCTTAAGGTATCGCGAACTTGATAGCTGTTGCTGAGAAACTGCGTCGTAAATCCGGAGCCGAGATTGAATTGGCCGCCGACATCAAACGAGATGCCGCCCGTTGGCACGTACGGCGGCAGGTTAATGCCCAGTTCACTCGGGGCGATGTCGTTGTTCTGCACTTGCGAAGAAGTTGAGCGCAGATAAGAACCGGTCAGTTGATTGATCAACGTCGGGCCGAACGTGTAGGTGTCGTTGATCGTCAGCATGTTCGTTTCTTGCGTAAAATTTTCTCCGATATAACCGGCGATATTTCCGTCCGCCGCGAACGGACTGGTACGGTTGTTGTGATCGCGAAAATAATGTCCGTACAGCGTGTGCTTGTTGCTCGCGTTCCAATCCAAGCGGGCGAACAGCATGTCGCCGTTGCGCGGGCTCGGGGCAAGCGCCGTCAGCACGCCCGCCGGCGAAACGGGAACGAAATTGAGCAGGTTCTGCGCCACAGGGCTGATGCACCGCGAATTGATGATGTTATTTGCGACGCAGGGCTGGCCCGCGGCGTCAGTAAAAGGCGCGCCATTCACATCAACCGGATTTTGCAGCGTCACGCCGGTCAATCCGGAAAAATCGCCGCTTCTTTGCGCGGCCGAAGGAACGATGGCCTGCACCGTTCCCGCCTCGGGTCTATCTCGCAAGCCCTGGTAGGAACCAAAAGCGAAAAGCTTATCTTTCTTAACGGGACCGCCCACAGCGAAGCCGAACTGGTTCTGCTTTTGGATGGGCCGCCGCTCGTCGAAAAAGCTGCGGGCGTTGAGGGCATCGTTACGCAGGAATTCCCAGAGCGATCCGTGCAGATCGTTTGTTCCGGACTTCGTCACCACCAGAACCTGAGCGCCCGGATTGCGGCCGTATTCGGCGGAAAAATTATGCGTCAGAATGCGGAATTCTTGCACAGCGTCCGGCGGCGGGTAATTCATGCCGGTGTTGCGCGAAGGGTTATTGAAGTAGCCGCCGTTTAACGTGAACAAGTTCATGTTAGAGCGACCGCCGTTAACGTTCATCGCAGGGCCGCTGCGCGCGTCTTCCAACTGCTGCGGCGCGCGCACGTTGATTACTCCCGGAATGATGCGCGCAAGTCCGATGACGTTGCGTCCGTTGATCGGGAGGTCCACCACGCGGCGGTCATCAACAAGTCCGGAGATGGTTTGCGAGCGCGTGTCAACCAGCGGCGTTTCCGCCGTGACCGTGATCTGCTGCTCGATATCGCCGACCTTCAAATCCAAGTCGAGACGCAGATTCTGGTTGACGCTGAGCATCAGCCCGGTTTGGGTGACGCGCTGAAATCCGGTTTTTTCGACGCTGATGGTGTATTCGCCGGGAGGCAGCGCGGCGAAGTCGTAGAATCCTTCATCCGATGATCGAACGCTGCGAATGACGTTTTGCTGCACCAGCGTGGCCGTGACGGCGGCCTCGGTCACGGCCGCACCGTTTTGATCGGTGACGTAGCCGCTGACCGTGCCGGTGGTTGATTGGGCTCGCAACTCGGCAGGAAGCACCAAGCAAAAGCACAGACGAGTAGCAACTCAATCAGCGTCACGAAACGACGAGAAGTTCGCATAGCCATGTCTACCTCCTTCAATCAGTCACTAAACCTGAGCCTTGACTGAGTCTGGTGCCATGAGCATTTCTCACGTCCTGCGGTGCCGCGGGTTTTCGCGTTTAAGCAAGACTTACCTAAACGCAGAGAAACACCGCAGAGAAAGACACCGCAGAGACGCAGAGAAAGATCGCAGACTCAACCCAACTCAAGACTCGGGTTCACTACAAGAGTGCTCCGCCTTTGAGCGGAGGCGTCTCCAATTTCTTGATTCCATTGAATTGCTTCAATGGTTCGGGCCTGATTGCTCCCAATCGACATCACACCAGCGGCAAATGAAACGCGTGAGCGACTGAACGGTCACCAGGGCCGAATCCAAATCCACCCATTCGTCGGGAGCATGCGTATTGCCTCCCACGGGGCCGAACAAAACCGCCGGGATGTTGAAGTGTTGATGAAAGACATACATATCGCAGGGACCGGGAATGCCTCGCACCTGCGCCGGCAAGCTCGTCACGCTTTGGAGGGCGTCGCGCAATCCGCTCACTAACGGCTGCTCTCCTTCGAGAGCCGAGCCGGGAAGCCAGCGAATGGGAAAGCTTACTTCGGGCTTAACGGCGAAAAGGTCGGGGCGCTTGGCAATCACTTCGGCGAGCCAGCGGTGAAACTCTTCGTCGATTTTCTCCTGGGCTTCACCGGGCATCGCTTGCCAGTAAAGTTCTATTCTGCATTTAACGGGCAGCGTGATCGGTTCGTGCGGCCCCCAACCGCCGCACGAGATTTTGGTCACCCAGACCGGCACCGGGTCGCTGCTGTCAGAGTAAAAGGCGTGAACGGGGGCCGTCAGCCGCCCACGCCCGGCGAACTCCTCAACCTCACCGAGAAAGAAGTGCAGTTGCTCGGTCACACGTATCTGTTTTATTCCGTCATCAAGTATTCCGCCGCCGCTGCCTTGCAGCGTGATGTGAGCGATGCGTCCCCCGGTTTGAGCCGGACAGATCATCAACTGAGTCGGCTCACAGATAATCGCCGCCTGAGCGGTGTGATCGGAGAGGCGCGCCGCCAACGTGCCATTCACTCCGCCGAATTCTTCGTCAACCACCGTTTCCATTGACAAATCGCCGCGCAAACGGAGACCGAGTGTTTGCAAAACTTCGATGGCCAGCAGGGCGGCCCCGATGCCGCCCTTCATGTCATTGGCGCCCAAGCCGTAAAGACGATTTCCCTCAATTTGTGCGCCGAACGGATCTCGCTCCCAAGCCTCCGTGCCGCGCGGAACCGTGTCGATGTGCCCGGATAAAAGCAGCGAACGCCCGCCGCCCGTGCCTCGCCATACTCCGCTAGTGTTCGGGCGGTTCGCATATTCGCGATCGGGCCAAAAACCCGGATGCTTTATTAATCCGGCGACCTCGCCCAGGTCGTACATCTTCGCCGCAAGATTAAGCTCGCCAAGCCGTTGGTAAACGTATTGTTGACATGCCAATTCGGAACCATACGGCGGCGTGTTCTCCGATGGTATCCGCACGAGATCTGAAATGGTTCGGATCAGACGGTCTTCTAATCTTATCGCCTGTTGGGCGAGCACTGCGTCAAGGAAAAACCAACCGTCTTCTTCTTTGCCAATTGACAAAATATTTCCTTATTTATGGACGGAAATAAATAAAATCAGTTATTGTCAGACGTAAACTAATTACCACCTTTTCCCTGACTGCGTCAACGATTAATTAGCGCGCTAGTCGGTATAAATAGCATTATAAATAACAAAACAAGATATTATCCTTGACAAGTCAATGGGGCTGAGTTAAATGATCGGAGACATTAACCATGACCGCAATCTCTTTTGTTAAGAAATTGCGCGATAGCAAAGACGGTCATCTCGGCGCTCGTCAAGAGAGTCCATCTCCAACCTCAGAAGCGCATGTTCGTTGGCCCTTGGCGTTGATCGAAACGTTAACAGCAATTTAACGCGGTCTGCGAAGGTAATTATGAATCCTCTCCATGGATGTCTCGCGTGGCGAACGACAATTGTTGCGGCAACGCTGTGGCTCACCTGCGCGGTGGGCGGCGGATCAACCGTGTCGCCGCTCTACGGCCGTGGTTACACGGTCATTCCCGAGCCGCAAAAAGTCACCCTGGGAGAGCGTGATTTCATCTTCGGAGCGGATTGGCAATGGCAGCTCGACCGCAGAGTCGAGCCACGCGATGTCGCCGTCACAAGCTTGGTTGAGGAACTTAAATCGCGGTTTCATCTTTCACTTGAGAGACAATCCGCGAAACGACCGCTGGCGAAACTCGTGAGCCTCAGTATCATCCCCGGGTCAATTAGCGTGGAACCAACCGGAGATCGCGATCGCGAGATCATCGCGCAACAGGCCTACGGCATCGAGCTGACGGCGGAGCGTATCCACATCACCGCGAACGCGCCGCAAGGCCTTTTCTACGGCGTGCAGACTTTGCTTCAATTGATCAAACCCCAGCGGGGAGGAAACCTGCTGTTGCCGGAAGCGCGTATTGTTGATTGGCCCGATCTACAGCTTCGCGAAATATACTGGGACGACGCGCACCACCTTGAGCGAGTGGATGAACTTAAACGGGCCATGCGGCAAGCCTCGTTCTTCAAGATCAACGGCTTCACGCTCAAGCTGGAGGGCCACTTTCAGTATAAAAGCGCGCCGGCCATCGTCGAACCGTACGCGCTTTCTCCCGCCGAATTACAGGAATTAACTGATTACGGTTTGCGCTACTACGTGCAACTGATTCCTTACCTTGATGCGCCGGCACACATCGCCTTTATTCTCAAACATCCCGAGTACGCACATCTGCGCGCATTTCCCGACAACAATTATGAGCTTTGCGTGACCAACCCGGAGTCATACAAATTAATGTTCGGCATGTATCAAGATTTGCTCGACGCCAACAAGGGCGTGAAATACTTTCACCTCGCCACGGACGAGCCTTATTATGTGGGCCTGCCGAACAACTCTCAGTGCAACGAGGAAGCGCGGGCGAAGGAATTGGGAAGCGTCGGTAAGCTTCTGGCCGAGTTTGTCACCAAGCTGGCCAACTATTTGCACGAACGCGGGCGCACCCCCATCATCTGGGGCGAGTACCCGACCAAACCCGCTGATATCCTTTCCCTGCCCTCTTACATCGTCAACGGCTTGGTGTACGGGCCGGGCTTCGATTCCGTTTATAAATCACACGGAATTCGCCAGATGATTTACACCTCGACTCAGGGCGAAGAGCCTCTTTTTCCTGATTATTACATTCTTCCTTCGTCCTCGCGTCTTCGTCCCGGGCAAACCGGAACGCCGCGCGTTCCCAACATGTTCGAGCACATCTCCTACACACCCGCCAGGAAAGAGGCGGACTTGAAGGGCGTGATCGTCGCCGCTTGGGCCGACGCGGGACTTCATACGGAGACTTTCTGGCTCGGCTATGCGACGGGAGCCGCCGCCGGATGGCACCCGAATTCCGCCGATCCAACAGAGTCGATGAACGCCTTTTACCCGCTCTTTTACGGAAGCAGCGCGCAAAATATGGCGCGTGTTTATCAATTGATGAGCACGCAGGCTCAGTTCTGGGACGACAGCTGGGAATGGGCTCCCACGACCGCGCGCAAACGGGTCTACGATATTTTGTATCAGGTTTACAGCAACACTTACCGGACATACTTACCGCCGCAGTCTCCGCGTGATCAAATTCTCACGCTTCCGCCAGCGCCTGCGCTCGGCTACCTTGTGAGAGATAAAGGATGGCGAGAACTAAACGCTCGTCGCATTGAACTGGCAGGTAAATTTCTCGTCGAAAATGATGAGTTAAGAGATCTGCTGCGAATGAATATGATGAGCGTCGAATTCAACCGTTACAACTTGGAAGTCTTTCTCTCGATCGCCAATTTGTGTCGGCAAAACCTGGTCATGATTCAAAACTTGGGGCGTATCAACACGCTCCTCGGAAAAGCCGAAGCGGCGGCCGCCGAATTCAAAACAGAAGCCGCCTTAACAGCGCTCGACCAAGCTTTGGCCATCGCCGCGCAAATTTGGCAGCAACGCAATAAGGCGTTTCAGGAGACGGAAGCCACTTGGTATAAAAGCTGGTACCCCCGAGTGGCCGAAGCGAATGGGCGCCGCTTTGTGCACGAACTTGATGACGTGAAAGATCATGAGCCGGACCGCACAATTGATATGAGCTACCTCATTTATCGTCAATTGTTGCTGCCATTTGGAGAGTGGACGGCAAAGATTCAGGCGGCGCGGAACGCTTACGCCCAGGCGCACAAACTTCCGCTGCGCGAAGAAAAGTTTGATTGGAGCGACACGAGAACTCTCGATCTGAGGGCGCAAACCCTTGAAGAGATGCCGTAGTCCAAGCGCTACGGAAGGATGAAGGCGGAAGGATGAAGGATGAAAGTTAAGGATGAAAGATTTAATTAAAAGTTCTTTGGCCTTACGTTCATCCTTCCGCAGCGCTCGGGACACTACCTGATAGATAATGAGTTAGTTTGATGATAATGAAACTGAGACTAGCGTCCTTCTTGTTGTTTTTGTTTGGCGCGTCCGCTTTCGCCGCACCAACTCCGACCGAGCTTTTTATGCGCGGTTACACCGTGATTCCGACTCCGCAACGCGTGCGGCTGGAGCCCGGCGATGTTGAGCTCGATGACTCTTGGGCTTACGAAGCGAAAGGCATGGACGAGCAGCAAATCGCGGTTCGGGCGCTACTGACAGACTTGAAGGATTTTCACGGCTTTGTGCTGCGGCCGAAGAATCAGCGCTCCGGGGGGCTCATCAGGCTTGCGATTGATCCAAACGCTGTGGCGACGACGACGAGCGACCAAGAAATCAAGCGGCAAGGATACGCCCTCAAGATCGCGCCCGGATTAATTGAAATCACAGGCAACAGCGAGCAAGGTCTTTTCTACGGCGTCGCATCTGTTTTGCAACTCTTACGTAAATCGGAGCGCGGACGACTCACCCTTCCCGTCGGCGTGATTGAGGATTGGCCCAAACTGCAACTGCGGTTTTTGCATTGGGACACCAAACACCATCAAGACAAAATTGAAACTCTGAAACGCTATCTCGATTGGGCGGCCCGTTTCAAAATCAACATGATCGGCTTCGAGCTTGAAGACAAGTTCGCTTATCCGTCGCATCCCATCATAGGAGCGCCGGGAGCCTTTACTCCGGCACAGCTGCAGGAAATTGTTGACTACGCCCTGGAGCGCTACATTCAAGTGGTTCCGCAAGTTCAAGCGCCGGCGCATCTCGCCTACGTCCTGAAATATCCGCAGTTTGCTCATCTCAAATCCGACGACAACAATTATCAAGCTTGCCTGTGCGATGAAGAAACTTACCGCGTCGTCTTTGCGATGTACGATGATTTAATTCGCGCCACCAAGGGCATCGATTATTTCTTTGTGTCGACCGATGAAGTTTATTACGCGGGCGTTTGCGCCAAATGCGGCGCGCCTTCCAATCCGACCGCACAGAGTTTGAAGTGGCTGGAATTCGTCGAACGGGCGCACCGTTTTATGAGCGAGCGCAAGCGCAGGATGTTGATCTGGGCCGAATACCCGCTGCTTCCCGAACACGTCGAGCGTCTTCCCGCGGATATCATCGACGGCATCGTCGGAAGCGAAGACTACCTGCCCGCAGAAAAAGCGCGCGGCATACGCCAGCTCGCCTACACCGCTCTTCAGGGAGAAGAATTGCTTTTTCCGAACTACATGAATTGGGAAAGCGCGCGCGGTCTCGCAGTCGGCAGTCTCGCCGAGGCGCAACGGGCGCTGACCGCCGGCAGAGCTTTGAGGGGAAATCCGATCGGCGCTTTTGGCGCGGCCTGGGACGACGCCGGCTTGCACAACGAAACGTTTTGGCTCGGGTGGGCGACCGCCGCACAGTTTGCGTGGGCGTCTGGCACGCCGTCGCTTGAACAAACCATCGCGGAGTTTATGGAGATCTTTTACGGCCGGCGTGTCGCGAACATGCCGGATGTTTACCGCGAATTGCAAAAGCAAGCGCGCTTCTTTGAGCGTTCATGGGACCGCGTCGTTTCGCGCGAGCGCGGGGCCGGCTACGGCAATTCATTCGGTAAGGGAATCGGAACCACTCGCTACGACCGCACTCTTCCCAGACCCGCGCTTCCCTCTTTGCCGAACCTTTACTTCACGCCGATTTACACAGGCAAGTACGGCGTGCTGGCGGAAGAAGCCGCCCAAATGGCGCAGGACAATGAAGCCCTCCGGCAAAAGATTCATGAAAACATACTTAAGGCTGAGCGTAACCATTACAACCTCGAAGTGTTTCTTTCGCTCGGCGAATTGATTGGCCATCATAATCGCTTGATCGTCGGCATGAAGAGCATCGAAGACGATTTCGCGGCGGCGCAGGAAGCCGCCGCGAAGAACGACCAAAAGCAGGCCATCGAGCAAATCATCGCCGCTTACGACAAAGCTCGCGAGCTTGTCGCCGGGCGGCGCGAGACTTTCGCCTTGCTGCAAACCGTCTGGGAAAAGAGTCGCTTCCCGAAAGGCCAGGAAGTTGACGGGAAAAAATTTACGCACGTGTTAGACGACACCAAAGATCATTGGGCCGACCGCCGCGCGGACTTAAGCTACATGATCGCCCCCGAAGAAAGCATCGGACTGGAAGAATGGATGAAGCAACTCGCCGCCGTCATTCGCGAATACGCTCAGGCCAAAAACATTCCCATCCGGAATTTCAATGAGTCGCAGCCCCAGGGATAGAAAGGATGAAGGAGGCTTTGGAAGGATGAAGGCGGAAGGATGAAGGATGAACGTAAGGCCAAAGAACTTTTAATTAAATCTTTCATCCTTAACTTTCATCTTTCCGCCTTCATCCTTCCGCAACGGGCGCACTCACTTTTCGATAGATCATGAGTCCGAACACCGATCAGACGAGCGCCGCCTCCGCGGGGCAATTCAAGCGAGTTCTCTCGCTGCGGACTTGGTGCTTTTCGGTCTCGCGTTCGTCGGTCCGACGGCTCCCTATTCTCTTTACGGCATTGCGACCGTCAAGTCCGAGGGGCATTTGCCGCTTGTGTATTTGATTGCGATGGTGGCGATGATCTTTACGGCCGTCAGCTACGGCCGCATGGCGGCGGCGTTTCCCGAGGCCGGTTCGACTTACGCTTATTCGGCGAAGGCGCTGCATCCGGTCTGGGGCTTTATGGCCGGTTGGTGCATGATTCTCGACTACATTTTAATTCCCTTGCTCAGCGTGATTTTTGCGAGCCTCACCGCAGCGAAAATTTTTCCGCCAATTCCGTATTACGTGTGGGCTGTGATTGCCGCCGGAGGCATTACGCTCGTCAATCTGCGCGGCATTGAGATGACGGCGCGCGCGAATTACTGGATGAATTTGATTATGGGCGCTTCGCTCGTGTGGTTCATCGTTGCGGCCGTGTGGGCGCTGGCGCACGGCGTGGGCGAGCGGACTTTGTTCTCAGCAAAGCCGTTCTACAATCCCGAGACATTTTCTTTTCAAGCGATCATCGGAACTTCCTCGCTTGCCGTTTTGTCATTTATCGGGTTTGACGGCATCACTACTCTTTCGGAAGATGCGAAGAACCCGCAGCGCGACATTTTGCGCGCGACCGTGTTGGTCTGCTTGATCGCCGGCACACTCTTCGTGTTACAAAGCTACCTGGCGCAGATGGTTTGGCCGAATTACAGCGCTTTCAATCCAATCGAGACCGCCTTTATTGACATAGGGAAATTGATCGGCGGAGAAACGTTTTATCTTTTTCTTTCGTTCGTGCTTTTGGTGGCCGGCATGGCGAGCGCCATCAACGGCCAGGCCAGCGCTTCTCGCTTGCTCTTCGGCATGGGGCGCGATCGTTTGCTGCCCCACAAAATCTTCGCTTATATTCATCCGACATTGGGAACGCCCATCTACAGCGTGTTCTTGATGGGCGGGATCAGCTTGATTGGCGCGATGGTTTTGCAATACGTTGAGGCTGCCGAGTTGATCAATTTCGGCGCTTTTATCGGATTTATGTCCGTCAACCTCGCCGTCATCAATTACTATTTATTACGCGAGAGGCGGCGCGGAGCGAAGAATCTTTTGCTTAACTTGGTCGCGCCCGGTCTTGGTTTTCTAGTTTGCTTTTACATCTGGTTACATCTTTCATTTTTCGCTCTCAAGTTGGGCGCGCTGTGGCTCGCGTTGGGATTCGTTTATCTGCTCTTTCTGACGCGCGGGTTCCGCAAGAATTTGGTGGATTTAAAAATCTAAGACTCGGTAAAACGATGGGCGTAATTTGCAGATGCGTGCTTTTGCTGACGTTAATTGCTTGCCTGCCGTCCGCCCACGCTCGACAGCAGCGCCCTGCGAGCGAATCGAATCGCCGCTTCGCTGCGGGCGTCGAAAGCTTTGAGAGCGGCGATGTGGTTGCGGCGGAGCGCGAGTTTCGCGCTGCGCTCGCACTCAATCCGCGTCATCGGGAAGCTCAGCTTAACCTTGCCGTCACGCTCGCCCGCCGAGGTCAGCGCCGAGCCGCCATCGCGGAGTTTCGGAAAACTCTCGCAAGGCATCCTCGCTCCGCAGAAACTCACTACAATCTGGCGATTGTGCTGCTTGAAGAAGCACAGTTGCCAGTGGCTCTCATACACCTGCGCCGCGCCGTCAGCTACAACCGCATTACCCTGAAGCCCGGCTCAACTTGGGAGCCACTCTCGAAAAAATGGGCGACCGCGAGGGCGCCCTCAATGAATATCGCAGCGCCTTACGGATTGATCCGAACTTCTCCGCAGCTCACAATAATTTGGGAACGCTTTTGGCGGGCAAAGGCGAGCTTGACGCCGCCGCCGCCCAGTACCGCGCGGCCATTCGGGCAAAGCCAAATTCAGCGGAAGCTCATCATAATCTCGGTAGAATTTTGTGGAAGCGGGGCGATTGGGAAGCGGCGTCCACAGAGTTTCGCATCGCCGCGTCGCTTGGTAGCCTTGAAGCGCAAATTAACTTAGGAATGCTGCTCGGACAAAACGGTCAACTGGCGGCGGCCATCACAGCTCATCGCGATGCCGTGAAGCTTCGCCCGCAAGACGCCGTGGCGCACTATCTGCTCGGCGGCGCGCTGCAACAGCAAGGCGATCTCGAAGCGGCAATTTCTGAATTAAGAGAGTCTGTGCGGCTGGATGAAAAATTTGCTCTCGGTTATCAGCATTTGGGCTTGGCTCTCCGGCAGAAAGGTGAGCTGGCAGCGGCTATCGCAGCTCTCAGCGTCGCGACACAACTTGATTCAGATAACCCTGACCCGCATTACCAACTTGGTTTCACCCTTTATCGAAAAGGTGATGTCACGGCGGCGATGGCGGCGTTGCGGCGCTCACTCGCGCTCAGGCCCAACTACACGGAGGCGCGCTACTCGCTCGGTCAGTCTTTACGGAAACTAGGAAAGCCGGCCGAGGCGCAGGCGGAGATCGCCGAAGTAAAACGACTCCGACAGCTTGACACAGATTGGGCGCAAGCCACTCTGCAATACAATCTCGGCGTTCAGGCGCTCGGCAAACGCGATCTCTCCGAGGCGCGCAAATATTTTCAAATGGCGCTGCAACACAAGCCCGCGTTCGCCGCAGCACATACCAATCTCGGAGGAGTGCTGTTGGAGGCGGGCGAAACGGAACCCGCGATCAGCCATTTCCTCGTCGCCGTTGATTTAAAGCCTGAAGATGCCCGTGCCTTTTACAATTTGAGCGTGGCCTTGGCGCGCAAAGGCGAAACAAAGGCGGCCGCTGAAGCGCGGGCGCGCGCCTATGCTCTTGATCCGAATTTGAAATAATTTTGCTTCGCCGCCCTACCGTTGCCGTTCGCCGCTGAGGTACTTCATCTGAGGTATTTCATCATCTCGTTGCGGTTTGGATCATTGCTTTGCTGCGCCTTCAATTGTTGGAATTTTTTCAGCGCCGCTTGCGCTCGCGCTCGTTCGCCCGTCCGCCCGTAAAGGCGCGAGAGCCTGTAGAAGACATCGGGCCAAGCCGGCGCTATTTGTGCGGCGCGTTCGAGATGATGCCGACCTGCGGCGAGCTGATTTTTTTCCACCAAGATGATGCCCAATTCAAGATGGGCTTCGGCGAAATCTTTTCCGAGCGAGAGCGCTTTTTCTAAATGACGTTGGGCCTCTGTGAGGTCTGTCGAGGCGTTTGCCTGTCGGCTGCGCGCGGCCAAAATCTTTGCGTAGAAAAACTCCGCCCGTGCATCACGCGTCTGCGCCTTGAGGTAGTGGGAGAACCGCCGCTCAATTGTGCTTTGCAGCGGACCTGCGGCGTCGTAAGCGCGCCCTAAAAGCTCGTATACTTCGGGCGCTTGGGGCGCGATGTCCGCGCCGCGCAGTAGCGTTTGCGCGGCATCTTCGTAATTGCCTTTGACGAATTGCGCTACGCCCCAACCGAGCCACAGGCGAACTGAAGCTGGAAAATCCTCGACGGCTTTGGCAAATACCTGCAACGCTTGGTCAAGCGCGCCGGTTTGGACAAGAGATTGCGCGTAATCGAAAAGGTAGTTTTCGTTTCGCGGTTCAAGCTCCGCTGCGCGGCGGTATGCCGCCACCGCCGCCGCATCAAGACGGCGCGCTTGCTGAACTTCACCGAGCAGATTGAAGAGGTTCGCGGCTTCGTGATGTGCGAGCGCATTTTCCAATAACTTTGCGGCCTCATCGTCTTGTTTCGCGCGATGGTAAGCGAGCGCCAAATTAAACTTCAATTGATCTGACTCAGGATATATTTGATGAAGTTCTTCGTACTGTCTGATCGCGAGATCATAAAAACCCTCGGTCCCGAGCAAAAAAGCCAATTGCAGCCGACGCGGATCGCGCAAGTCAACGAGGCGCGCGAGTTGGTTTAGTGTGGCTTCTGTTGGCAATCTTTGTTTTAATTTGAGGCGAGCTTGCAGCATCGCTGTGAGCAAAACCACTTCTTGCGGATTGATCCGATGAGCCTTGTCAAACTGCTCTAACGCCTGTTCCGCTCGATCTTGGAGAAGATACGCAAGTCCGAGACTGTAAAGGGCGATGAAATCATCGGGTTTCAGCGCCAACACTTGAGCGAACTCAAGGGCCGCCGCTTGATACAGTTTTTGCTTGAGGAGTAATGCCCCACAGCCTCGACGGGCGTCAAGATGTTGCGGCGCAATTTCGAGCGCCCTCTTGAAGTGGATGTGTGCTTCTTTGAGTTGGCCGAGGGCCAGCTCTATCGCCCCGATCAAATATTCTGCTTCAGGTGATTTTGCGTCCAGCTCCAGAGCTTTTTGCGCGGCCACGCGCGCCGCCGAGTAATCCCCTTGACGAAGAAGCACGCGCGCCTGCTGAAGGTAATCAACTGTCGCTTGTACGGTTGATAAAGCATCAAAGCGCAGAGAAACACCGCCAGCAGGCTTCCCCATTCCCGAAAGCGGAGCGACCAGTAAAATCAAGACTGCTGTGATCTTCACGGAACTGCTCATCTCATTGAAAACTCTTTGGCAATCTTTAGAACATGTTGAGGAATTGACTCTGCCCTGAAAGGGCAATGCCATAAAGTTAACGTGAGAGATGTCCGACAATCTTCTCGATTGTCGCTTGACTTTGTCAGAAATCAAGCCGCGCAGCTTGGCATGAACTCGAC
>JBBJMB010000322.1:0-4046 GCA_037719755.1 Pyrinomonadaceae bacterium | reverse complement strand
TGCTCCGAGCAGGCGGCAGAAGCGTTGCTGCGGATCTGCTCTGCCCTGCGCCTGATTCCTCTACCACCCGCCCGACGCGGGCTCGCATGGTGTCCGCGCAAGTAGCCACAGGCGCGGACGCCTGTGGCTACTACTTTATCGCCTGCTCGGAGCAGGCTTGAAAGAACACGCCATGCCCCGAATAGTTGCAATTCTTTTGTCCTAGCTTTCATCCTTCTGCCTTCCGCCTTCATCCTTTCAAAGCGCTCTCGCGTTTACGCGGTAGATGCGGTTGCCGTAGATTACCACCACGCGCTCGCCGATGGAGAAGAACTGCGCCAGGCGCGGTTCGCGTTTGAGCAGCGCGTAATACTCGTCGCTCGCGAAGACGAGCGAGGTCACGGGAAGCAGAGTCTCGGCTTTAAACTCGGCGTCCGTCCACACGTTGTCGCGCAGGTAAAAGGTTTTGCCGCCAACGCTCTTTCTGTTGGCCGCGGCGCTGAGCTCCTCCGATTCGATCATCACGGTCTCTTGTTGGGCCCTCGCTTGCTTGCTCGCTTGCACGGCCGGCGCTCCGGTTGTGAGGCGAGCGCTGTCAGCGCTGGCCATCGGCACTGGCCCGCTGACGCCGCCTGATGTAGGCGCGCGACGCATCGACCTTTCCTTCGCCGGAGCGGACAGGTCCCTTGGTCTATCGAATTGAGGATCTTGACCGGACGAGGTGAAGCTGTTTGACGTCGCGTTCGACTCGAGCGCGAGGTAAGAGGTGTAGGGCGTGACGATGCCGTAGCGGGTGCCGAGGTCCACGATCTCGTCGCGCAATTCTTTTTCTTCGCCGTTGGTGCGCACCTGCTCCATCAACCAGCCGACGCGGCGGGTCGCCCACAGGCGGGGCAGAAAGTCGTGATCGTCCTCGGTCAAAGGAAAGCGCAGCTTTTCATAAGCGAAGCTGCGCGCTTGGCGATTGGTTTTTCCGGTCAGCCGCAGGCGCACGCCTCGCATCTCTCGCTCGTTGCGATAGCGGCCGATCAGCGCAAGTTGAGTTCCCTTAAAGATGTCCGGCAAGTTGCGCGGGTAAACCAGATCCGTTTCCACTCCGCCCAGATCGAGCTCAAGATCCGTTAAGACCGGGTGACTGACTTTCGCGAAAAAGGTGGAAATTTTCTGTTCGATGTCTTCTTTGGGTTCGACGTAATCGGCGACGCCGCTGTTGTCGGCGGCGAGTTTATCAAGCAGCGCGGTGTTGACATCGTAGCCGACGCCGAAGGTGAAAAGCCGCACGCCGCCGGGTTTCTTGGCCCGCGCGTTTTCGATGATGCGCGTCGCATTGGTTTCGCCGACCGTCGGCAGCCCATCGGTCATAAAGATGAGCATCTTGGGTCGATCATCCGCGGCGCCGAATTGTTTAAGACCCGCTTGCAGCGAGTCGTTGATGTTGGTGCCGCCGGTGGCGCGCAGCGATTTGACGAAAGCCTCGGCGCGCGCCTTGCCGGCGGCGTCGGCGGCGATCAAGTTGGTGTGCATCAAACGCTCTTCGCCCGCAAATGAGATGACGTTGAAACGATCTTCGGCGCGCAAGCTGCTGATCCCGAAGAGCATCACCGCGCGCGCTTTTTCCATTTTGCCGGCCGCGGCCATCGAGCCGGAGGTGTCGAGCACAAACACGATGTCTTTGGCGGCGTACTCCTCTTCGGATAATTCGTCTTTCGGCGCCAGCATCAGCAGAAAGTAACCTTGCTTGCCCGGCTCGCGATGCGTCACCAGCGAAAGCCCGAAGTCGTCGTTGGAAAGCGTGTAGAAAAGCTGGAAATCCTGCGGCGCCTCTTGCTTGCCCTTTGACTCGAAGGTCAGGCGCGCGTGGCGCTCATTTCGTCGTGTGACATCAACGGTGTGGCTCGGCGAGTAAACGTTGCGAATCGGCTCGTCGCCGTCGATCTCCACACGACCGGAAATCATGCCGATGGGGACATTCATTTGGCGCCCGGTTCCGAGCGGGTAACGGTAAGCGACGGTTCCGGCCTCGGCCGTGAGCACTTGCGTGTAAGTGATTTCCAGTTTTTTATCGGAGCGCGCGGGGATCGGGTAGATGCTCGCTTGGAAAAGATCTCGGCCGGCGTATTCCAGCAGGCCCGGATCGCGCTGGCGCCGCACAATCTCGTCGTAGATGCGGCGCGCTTCCTCGCGCGAGCGCACTTCGCCGACGAGCCGGTTGTTGCCGTCCCAGATGGCAAACTCGCTGATCGAAGCTGTTTCGGGAATCGGGAAAAAATAAGTTCCTTCGAGCACGAAATCCGTGTCGTTGCGAAAAACTTGCTCGACGTGCGTGGTCGCGACTTGTCCGCTGAGCTTGGTCTCAATTTGAATCGATTTAACGGGCAGGGCGCCGGGCAATTGGCGTGTGGGCGGCGCCGGCCGCGAACAGCGCCGGCAGGGGCCGGGCACAATCACGCCCTGGGCATAAACTTCGACGCCGGCTATGGTCCAAATGCCGATCAGTAAAAAGAGCATCAGACAAAGAGCACGTTTACTCGCGATCATACTTTCCATCTCCTCTGATAATTCTTTGTTCAATTGGGGCCGCCCGACATGTCTTTCGCGCGCGGCAAGCAAGGTTTCCTGCAAGTGATGAACGCCGGCAAGTGGTTTTCTTGCGCAAGGCCGCTCGAGCGGCGGGCATCTTTGAGCGCCCGCCGGTGGTTGATTACCGCCGTTGCGGCTCAAGCTGGCGCAGGCGCTTGCCCTTAAAGAAAACGACCGTAATGAAGGCGACGATGGCGAGACCGCCGGCGGCGAGCGTGCGCGGAGCGCCGAAGCGAGCTGCCGCCGCTCCCGCAAAAAAGCTGCCGAAAGGAATTGTTCCCAGGAATGAAAGAACGAACATGGAGAGGACGCGGCCGCGCATTTCATCGGTCACCAATTGCTGCAGCAGCGTGTTGCTCAGTGCCACTGAGCTGGTAATAGAGAAGCCGACGCCGAACAGCGACGCGAGTGACAGAGGCAGAGAAGTTGAAAGCGCAAAGCCGATCAAGCAGATGCCAAAGAGCATCGCGCCGCCAAGCACGAAAAGCCCTTCGCGCTGAAAGTTTCCGAGAAAGGCCAGCAAAAGCGCGCCGCAAAACGCGCCCGCGCCGGCCGTGCCCATCATCAGCGCGAGCCCGCTTTCGCCAAAGCCCATCACATCGCGCGCGAAAAGCGGCATTAAGCTCAAATACGGGCCGCCAAAAAGGCTGGTCCAGGCGGAAATCAAAAGCAGCAGCGAAACTCTCGGACGACCGAGCGCGTAGCGAAATCCTTCGAGCAATTCCCGCCAAATGTAGCGCTTTATTTTCTTCGGTCTCGCCCGGGCATGGGTGTGGCCATCCCCGTCATCATCAAACCGGACCAGCATCAAGGCGGCGACCACCGCCACGTAAGAAATGCTGTTCACAAAGAAACATCCGGCCAAGCCGACAACGCCAATCGTCACTCCGGCGAGCGTGGGGCCGATCACGCGCGAAAGCTGAAACTGCGTTGAGTTGAGGGCGATCGCGTTGCCCAAATCTTCGCGGCCCACCAGGTCTATGGTAATGGCTTGAAATGAGGGCGAGGCGAGCGCCAAACAGCTACCGGTGAAAAAAGAAAGCGCGAGAATCATCCACCACTGAACCAGCCCGGCGGCGATCAGCGTGCCCAGCACCAGAGCGGAAAGTCCCGCGCCGATCTGCGTGTAGACGAGAAGTTTTTTGCGATCAACCGTATCCGCGAAGACGCCGCCGAGCAAAGTTAAAACCAGGCCCGGCGCCGTCGCCATAAAGTTATCAACCCCTAGCAGAAACGGCGAATCAGTCAGTTCCAGCACGAGCCAGCCCTGCGCCACGGTTTGCATCCAGGTGCCGGTATTAGACAGCGCCGCGCCCGCCCAGAAAAGGCGATAATTGCGGTGCGACAGCGCGCGAAACATGCCGCTCGCACGGCTTCTTGGCTGCTGCTGCTGACTCGGCCCGCCCGCCGTCTCGGATGCTGCTGACATGAAAGTGACAAGTGAAGAGGAAGTGACAAGTGACTTAAGGAGTGACAAGTGACTTCGA
>JBBJMB010000321.1:0-4055 GCA_037719755.1 Pyrinomonadaceae bacterium | reverse complement strand
AGCACCCCCCAGATGTTGCCGCTGCCGTACACCAGAGCATACTCCGCTGAAGGCATCTTTTGATCCACGCGGACGCGATCTTTCGCCGTCGCTTCGCCTCTGATGAAACGACGCTCGTAGCTTGCTTCTTCGGTGCGACCGTCGGCGATGTTGCGAGTCAAGCGCCCGCGCTCGACGCCGTTACGTCGGATCTGAGTCAGTACCGCGCGCGAGCCGTAAACATAAATCACGGCCTCGGCGATCTGCTCGGCGGTGTAGGTTTTCTCTTGGGCTTGCGCCGTTGACATGAATGTGGGGCTGACGATGACGCCGTGCATTAACAGCAGCAATGCAATGGCAAGAAGCTTCAAACTTCGGAACACTGGGGCGGTACTCCTTCGAGATCGTTTAATCATGAAATTCCTCTCACTAACGAGAGATCAAGAGGCGAATGCGGGCCATTTTACCACAAGGGGCGCTTCAAATCTTCCCGCGCGCGAAAAGCGTGTGTGCGGCAAACCCTTTTGTTGATGCGCGCACTGCCCGACTTGGATGCCTTAAACCGTGGGTTGACAGAATTCTCATCAGGCATGTAAATTGACGGGTTTTGGGTTCACTGAAGGAAATGGGCATTAATTTTTAACAGTCGCTTGAACTTTACAAGGACTAGGAATGGACGACGGATTGGCGCTTAAATAAGCGGAAGGAAAGGGTAAAGTTATGAAACGAGTGGGCATTTTAGTCGGTCGCGAAAGGTCTTTTCCAGATTCTTTGATTGAAACTATTAACCAGCGCGGCGCGGGCGAAATTGTCGCTGAATACGTTCGAGTCGGAGGCGTACGCCAGGATGAGTCGCGACACTACGATTTGATTATCGATAGAATTTCTCATGAAATCCCCTTCTACAGAGGCTTTTTGAAACGCGCCGCGCTCGAAGGCGCGATCATCATTAACAATCCTTTCTGGTGGTCGGCCGATGATAAATTCTTCAATTACTCACTGGCCGCTAAACTCGGCGTTTCCGTGCCGCGCACCGTTTTGCTGCCGCAAAAGTCTTACATCGAAGGAGTGACGAGCGATAGTTTGCGCAACCTCGAATACCCGCTGGATTGGCAAGGCATTATTGATTACGTCGGTTTGCCGGCGATCTTAAAGCCGTTTGACGGCGGCGGCTGGAAAAACGTCTCGCGGGTTAATTCATTGGAGGAGATGTGGCGCGAATACGATCAAAGCGGCAGGCTCTGTATGACCCTGCAACAATTCATTGATTTCGATCAGTTCGTACGCTGCTACTGCATAGGTCAAACCAATGTGATGATTATGCCGTACGACCCCCGCAAGCGTTACCTCTCCGGAGAGCAGTACATCAACAATCCGGATTACCTGTCGCCGGAACTCGCCGCGCGCGTGACGGCTGACGTGCGCACACTTTGCCAAGCGCTTGGGTACGACATCAATACGGTTGAGTTTGCCATTAAAGACGGCGTTCCCTACGCGATTGATTTTATGAATCCGGCGCCCGACGCGGATGTGCACTCAGTCGGCGAGTTTTATCATCAATGGGTCACCGCGGCCGTCTCGGACTTCGTGCTTGATCGCTTGAGCAAGCCATACGTCGCGCCAAAGTATCGCTGGGATGCGTTGCTGAACCCGGCCGAGTCGCTTTCCGTGGAAGAACATTTGTCGGCCGTCGCTTCCGCCGCCGAGCAATCGGCCCGGCCCATTATCCCCGCGCCGGGGCGCGAGCTCGGGTCGGACATTTTGGCCGGCGTCAGCGATTTGATTAGCGGAACGGCCAGCGCGGTTTCGGAGATCGTCGACACAGTGGTTGAGCAGCGTCCGAAACGCGCGAAAAAAACCCGCAAAAGCGCCGAAACTTCACCCATCAACAATGAAGCCGCCGGCAACAAGCGCCCCGCGCGAACTCGCAAAAGCGATTCTCCTAAGGATGCCGGCAGTCAACCTTTGTAGAAAACGTGAATGCGATGTAAGGCGCGCCACCTGTCCGACAATCTGCTCGATTGTCGCACGGCCCCATTAGAAACCAAGCTTCTTGACTTTGGCATGAACTCGACAATCGAGAAGATTGTCGGACAGGTCACACTCTGAATGTGACCCTTGCAGTGTCGGCGGCTTGTGCTGATGGTGACCGGTGGCCATTGACTATCCGCCACCGGCTATGAACTATTGCCCTTGCAGGGCAATGGCAATTCCTCAATACGCGCTAAGATTCGATTCTGAATTTGCTGCGGTTCATCAAAAGCTTTGAGACAACTGTGACACCAATCCATGCCCCGGAAGCCGCCGCCGCGAGTGACCCGGCGGCGGCGGCAATCGTTTCTTCAACAAACAAGAATCCGGCGGCGCAAGCCGTTGCCGCTAGGGTCACGCGAGCAGCCATTCTTCCCATCTGCTGTAAGTTTTGCAATCTGCTGATGCGTTTTACTTCCACCTCCAGGTAATCATCATCGCTGTTGAGTCGCTCGTAGTAGTCAGCCTCACGCTGCGCGAATCGGTTGAGCGCCGCATCGGGGGCCGTGCGTGCGGCCGCGCAGTAATGATGCACCACGTGAGCCAATTTAGCTGAGCGTAAAGCTATTTCGGCAAGTCCCATTGAGGCGCGAAAAGTATCAGGCTCTATGTCGAGGGCTCGCTTGAAGACGCGCGCAGCCAGGCGCAATTGGCCGCGCTCCGCCAAACTCTCTCCGATGCGCAAAAGCAGGTGACTGTCTTGATCCGCGCGTCGAGCGGCCAGGCGTAAGGCTGCGTTCGAGCGTGCCAGCAACGCAGCATTGTTGTGGGCGCCCGCCTCGGAAAACAGGTAACGCGCGAAATCATAAATGAGCGTGGCGTCTTTCGGCATCGCCAAAAGCGCACGCCGAAAGGCTTCCCCGGATTCGCGCAGCCGGCCCGCGATCCTCAATTCGTTGGCGGCAAATTGCAGATGCTTCGCGCGCTCTTGGTCCGCCGCCATCGCGCCGGACGCGCGCGCCAAGCGGGCGCGCCCACGCCGCCGCTTCGTTGGCGCCCGCTCATTTGCCGTGTCTGCGAGCACTTCAATTGAAGCGATGTGCAGCGACTCGCGTGTGGTGCGCAGAGATCTCTCGTCGCGCAGGTATCTCGTAACTCGGCCGAGCGCGCGTCAAGCTTTTCGGGCGCGATTTGGTGAAAGACCGGCGAATAAATGTGCGGTAGCGTGCTCGCCCGACGACACGGCGAAGCGTAAATTCTTTCCGAGAATTTCCGTGCGGTAGCGGTATCTGACGCTTCCCTTACGGCGCAGCGTGCGGATGGCTTGGGTTTCAACAAGCTCAACTTCTTCGAAACGGAGCGATAATTTTTCACCGCTCACCAGGCGGTGCAGAAGACTCATCAAACCCGTGCGCGTAAGAGTGATGCCATCGAAAACCACACGCTCTGTGAGCGCCATGAGGGGAACCGCGACGCCTCCGAGCAGCAGAAAAATCATCGCTTCACGCGCTTGATTTACAATTAACAAACAGACGCCTGCCAGTAGCAGCGAGCCCATCGCAATTAAGTAAAGACGGTTCACCACGCGGACGCTCGTTCTCTCGAGACGCGGCTGCGGCTCCCTGCTGCCGTGACCGACATCTGTCATCAAATCGCTTGATTGACCAACTTTTTTCATCTCACTAATTCTTCGGCGCGCTTACTCGTTAACAACTACTTGAACACTAAAATTGTCGTTGCGGCTGCCCGGCTCCGTGTAGCGCAAATCCGCAAACTGCACGACGGTTGCCTTCGCACAGTCGAACTGCACTCGCGTTGCGGGAAAACGCGAGAACTCGAGAAACGCCTGGGCCCGTGCATCTTGCGCTGCGATGTCTGCCGCAGACGCCTCTTTCCCGATTGGTTTAATAAAACGCGTAACCCCGCTTTTTTCGGGCGTTTCATCCGGCGCCCACAGATTCAGATCGAACCTGTGTGTCGCCTCAGATGTGTCCACAATTGCCCGCCAACGCCACGGATTGGCGAATGTGGGCATCGCGGCATAAGTGGAATCACCGCGCGGTGCAATCATCGGAATTGTTTTGGCGACGGTTTGTAGCGCTTTT
>JBBJMB010000051.1:0-15119 GCA_037719755.1 Pyrinomonadaceae bacterium | reverse complement strand
CCCGTAAGTCTCTTGTTTTCAACAAACATAAATTTCAACTACTGATTCGCATAGTAATTGATTTTTTGGTAATTTTCTCAAAACGTTTGGTTTGTTGATTGAACTCGTCTAAAACGTAAACAATCCCCCGCCGATTGTCCGTGCGGTTGTGCATGTCTGTAACGAACAAACGATTGTCGGGGCTGAGAGCCATAAAACGCGCGCGCTTCAAACCTTCAGCGGCGACGTTGATTTTGTAGCCGCTGTGAACGTTCAATTCAAATTGCTTGCCGTTGGCAAGTTTGATTGTTTCGCCATGACCGCTTCCGCGCTCAATCGGGCGAGGCACACTCCGCGCCTGCCAAGCGGCGTTCGATTAAATGTTGCGACGGCGCGATGCACGCGAGCGCAAGCGAACAGGTAATCAGGCGCCGCACAATGCCTGTGCCGTTGGCAACTCTATGAGATAAGCATTCTGCGAATTTCATTTTACGATTCTTAGAGCTGGACGATTAAGCGAATAAGTTTTAAACTTGTTTTGCCGTTCGTTTTACCTTGCCCCTCTTCACCGCATACGGCTTTATTTTAATAATTACGCCTTAAGCAGGAGGAGTATTACATGGCAACTATAAGTAATCCCAAGCGCAGCGCGACCCGCCTCGCCATACCCGTGCCGGTCACGCTCGAATGGGTCAGTGAGACGGGCGATCCCGTGCAAGAAGAGACGATCACCCAAGACATCAGCCGCATGGGCGCGGCCGTTTTCTCCGCTCTACCTTTGGAGCGCGGACGCTATCTGCGAGTCAGCAACCAAAGCTACGGCGTTTCTTTGCTGGCCTCCGTGCGCAATCGCACGACCAGTGATCAGGGGCAAACGCGTCTTCACTTGCAATTCCTTAAACAAGAATGGCCCCTTGATATTGTTTGAAAAAGCAATCTTCATTCAAGTACCGAACTTGCTCTTGAACCAATCAAGACGCCTATAATCACTGCCAAAACGAAAGACAGAGGCGGAGAAAGCGAGTGAGACATCATCAATCTCTCTTGCTTTCTCCGCCTCTGTCTTTCGTCTCGCCTCTTGTTATTCGTTTACGAATAGAACGATACGAAGCAGATTGATTACTGAAGTTCAACTGACTTAACCTTCCGCCTTCGTCTTATCTTCGCCGCGACGCCCGCCAAACCCGTGCCGAGCAACAGCATTGTTGCCGGCTCAGGCACTGGCTCCGGAGTTGGTTGTCCACCGACAAAGAAGCTTTCCGGTCCGCCCTCCGCTCTCGAAACGCTGGCACTTATACCGATGCGAAGATTTGGATTCGACGCAATCGCGGCTTGTAATCGTGCCGCTGCCGCCGCATCAAGACCGAAAGCGTAATCTGAAGTACCTTGTCCGTTCCCAATTTGTTGAAAGTTAGCTGCGCCATTGAGAAGCGAGGCGCTGAACACTGTGGCGCCAGATTGGTTAAAGGCATTCAAAACCAAAGTGTTAAGCGTGATGTCGCTTTTGTTTCCGCCGTTCGGTTCAATAATATTGAAGTAGATACGAAGGCTGCTAGCTTGCGTGGCCCCGATCTCAGTAAGGTTGATGGTCTGCGTGTTGCTGCCTCTGGTCCAATCTCCGGTACGTACATCCTGATTGGGAGAAGCGGTTGATCTGCCGACAGAGCCGGAAGCGTTCGTGTGCTTTTGAACGGATAGGACATGAGGCGCGCGTGTGTCGCCGCAGCCGCGCCCGACGCCACACGGGTGTTGCGCATCCGAGCCGACGAGCACAATTCCGTCGGCGTATGTGTTGGTCGCGCTGAATCCGAGCAGTATATAAGCGAAGAGGCTGAAGACTAATTTGGATGGTAGTTGATGCATTAATGAGTTTCTCCTTCTTACCGTGTTGAAGAAAGAGAGATAGGCAAGCGGTTTCCAGAATGAGAAGTGAATTCATGATCGCTGCTCTGTATTTTTCAGGGAGGGAACGCCATAATAGCGCCTATCGGACGCATTATTTGCGGTAAATCACACAAAAATCTGCAACCGTTGCGGAACCGGTGAGACTCATGGCACATTATTGCGCAGAAATCCTTTAAAAAATCAGGTCAGCATTGGGAAGAAGAGGAGAACACCTGTGACCGATGATAAGACAGCACGACCGGGTCGAGGCTTGATGAAATCAGCGACGACAATCGCGATCGCTTTACTTTTCGCGCTGACGGGTGTCGTTCATGCTCAAAAGTTATTCGTTTATATCCGGGCGCGGCGCCGGGTTCTGAAAATTGGACACAGCAGGAGAAGGAATATTTCTCGCCCATCTGGAACACTCAAGTCGTCACCAACGTGTCGCAGCCGTCGCTCACGGCTTACTTGCCCCAGTTGGCCGCGGCCGACAAAACGGCGGTCGTGATTTGCCCGGGCGGCGCGTTTCATGCCCTCTCGATTAACAGCGAAGGCGTAGAGGTAGCCAAATGGCTCAACGCCAGAGGCGTGGCGGCGTTCGTGCTGAAATACCGCCTTGTTCCCACCGGCGAGGACGGTGTGAAGGAGGCCTCGGCGAAAATGCAAGACCGCACAAAACTGGACGCAGACACCGCCGCTGTCATTCCTTTAAGTGTCGCTGACGGTTTGGCGGCGATCAGTTATGTGCGCAAGCATGCCGCTGAATTCGGAATTGCGCCGAATCGCATAGGGCTGATGGGCTTTTCCGCCGGCGGAACAGTCACGGCTTCAGTTGCTTTTCAGTATGCTCCTGAAAGCCGCCCGGATTTCGTCGCGCCCGTTTACGCGTACATGGGCGCCGTGAAGGCGGCGGCGGTGCCAAAGGATGCGCCGCCGATGTTTATCGCGGCGGCTACGGATGACCAGCTCGATCTGGCGCCCGATAGCATCAACCTTTATAGCAAATGGCTGGCGGCTAAACAGAGCGTCGAAATTCATATCTACTCGAAAGGCGGTCACGGCTTCGGCATGCGCAAGCAAAACCTGCCTGCGGACCAATGGATCGACCGTTTCGGCGATTGGCTGATGGTGCAGGGCTTGCTGAAGCCGCTTCGTTAATTTCTGGAGCGGGTCTGCGACTGCACTCTCTCTGTGTCACTTTGTGTTTAGCGTCACTTGCGTTGCGCGCCGGCCCGCCCGTTTTCCACCACAAACGAAGCCAGCGTGGTCATAGCCGCGTCCCGGCGCGAAACGGCGTCGACCACACGGTAATCGCTTTGCCATTGTGTGGGCGAAAGCGCGCAGCGCACGTAGCCGCGCTGCGCATTGAAGAACTTCAGATGCGAGTTGGCCGCCAGTCTTCTGTCAGCCTCTGCTTGAGGGTTAATTCCCCCATCGCCTCCCGAGCTGATCGAAGTGCCGACAAACTCCGTGGCGATGGTTGGCGACTTGGCGGCGTCGAAGTCGGCCTTGACGTCGCACACCCAACTGGAGTGAATGTCTCCGGTGAGCACCACCGGGTTGGAGGGTCGCCTCTGTTGAATGAAATTAAGGAGCCGGGCACGCGCCGCCACATAGCCGTTCCAATTATCCATCCCGTATTTTTTGGCGGTGCCCGCAACTTCGATTGTTTGTGACATCATCACCTGCTGCGCGAGCACGTTCCAACGCGCCCGCGATTGGTTCAGTCCGCTCAACAGCCAACGCTCTTGAGCCGGCCCGAGCAGACCGCTTCGCGCAGCGAACGCCTCCGCACAACGCTCCTTGTGTCCGTCTCCGCAGGGTTGATCCGTTCGGTACTGGCGCGTATCCAGAACCGAAAACTCGGCTAACGATCCGTAGTCCAGGCGCCGGTACAAACGCATGTGCGCTCCCTTCGGCAGCGACGATAAGCGCAGCGGCATGTGCTCGTAGTACGCATGGTATGCGGCGGCGCGGCGCCGCAAGAAATCTTTCGGCGGCGATCCGTCCTGGTCAACGGCCCCGGCGTAGTTGTTGTCCACCTCATGGTCATCCGTTGCAACGACCCAGGGAAAGGCGGCGTGCGCTTGTTGCAAATCAGGATCCGACTTGTAAAGCGCGTAACGGTTGCGGTAATCGTTGAGGGTCATGATCTCGGCGCCTTTGTGCTCGCGCGTACGCCCCGGGCGGGCTTTGCCTTCGTAGATATAGTCGCCTAGAAAAACAACCAAATCGAGTTCCTCGCTCGCCATGTGGCGGTGCGCCGTGTAGTAGCCGTCTTCGTAGTTTTGGCAGGACGCAAAAGCAAAAGTCAATTTATCCACGTGCGAGCCGGGTGCGGGAGCGGTGCGCGTGCGCCCGATGGGGCTGAAGTACGCGCCCGTGCGAAACTGATACCAGTACGGGCGCGCAGGCTGGAGGCCGCGCACTTCGACGTGAACCGAGTGTGCCAAATCGGGGAGGGCCGCGGACGTTCCGCTTTTCATCACATGCTGCATTTGGTCGTCTGACGCCACTTGCCACTCGACGGGTACGCCTGCGGGAGGCATGCCGCCGCCGTTTAGCGGATCGGGAGCAAGCCGCGTCCAGAGGACTACGCCGTCAGCGGTCGGATCGCCGGAAGCGATTCCGAGGCTAAACGGATCAATTGAAAATTTCGGTGTTCCGGTTGCCATCGCGCTTCCGGAGCACTGCCCGGCGGCGAGCCACAGCAGGAAAGATCCGCCGCCAATCAGAAATTCCCGGCGGTCAAAACCGTACGGTCCGAACGTATCACTTTTACGCCGCTTCATCATCATTACCGTTTGCCTTTAGCGTGCGATCCGACCGCTTGCGCTACATGCCGTGAGAGATTTCGTCTAAGCAAACTGTCAGCTCGTCACAAACTTCGTTTACTTGTTGTGCGGTGATGCGGTTAAAGAACGGCAAAGCGATCGTGCGCTCGGCCGCGCGCTCGGCCTCCGGGTAATCGCCGTTCGCGTAGCCGAAACGTTTGACGTACAACGGCTGCAAGTGAATGGGCGCGAAATACCTTCCGCACTTGATGCCTCGGCTCTCCATCGCGCGCACGATGTCGTCACGATCGCGGCGACTGAAATCGCGGCTGAGTCGTACGACATAAACAAACCAGCTCACACGCCCGTGATCGATCTGCAAATCAGGGGTCATTAAGCGAGCGTCCGCCGCCAGACGCGTGTGATAGGCACGTGCGGCGGCGGCGCGCATCGCGAGAATGTCATCAAGCCTTTGCAGCTGCGCGATGCCGAGCGCGCAATTGATGTCGGAGATGCGGTAATTGTAGCCCAGCTCGTGGTGCTCGAACCAATCCAAGGATTGATCTCGGCCTTGATTGCGAAGCTCTTTGGCGAACTTACTGATGGATAAATTACTGGTGACAATCGCTCCGCCTTCGCCCGTGGTGATCTGCTTGTTGGGGTAAAAAGCGAAGACTCCGGCATCTCCCATTGCGCCCGCTTTTTGTCCGTCGTATTCCGCGCCCAAAGCTTCGCACGCGTCTTCGATGACGATTAGATTATGACGCGCAGCGATACTCATGATTTCGCGCATCGGGGCCGGTCGCCCGAAGACATGGACGACCATGATGGCTTTCGTTTTCGCGGTGATGGCCGATTCAATTTTGGCGGGGTCGATGTTGAGCGTCGCCGGATCGATGTCGACGAAAACCGGCACCGCTCTTTCGTACAGCAAAACGTTCGCCGGCGCGATAAAGCTAAAGGGCGTGGTGATTACTTCGTCGCCGTCTGTGATACGGAACGCGCGCACGCAAAGATGCAATCCGGCGGTTCCGGAACTCACCGCCACCGCGTGCGGCGCGTCAACATATGCGGCAATTCGCCGCTCAAACTCTGCGAGCTGAGGGCCGAGGCTAAGCGTCGGCGTGCGCAAAACGTCGCCCACCGCTTTGATTTCGGTTTCCGTAATGTCCGGCGCTGAGAGGGGCACTTTGATCATGCTGATTTATTTGTCGCCAAACGAAGGATCGCCGCCGAGCGGCACGCGCGCTTAATCAACAATTGCTCGCCGAGCGGCACTCGTGAAATTTCGTGATCTTTTGAGCGGCCGTTCCGTCGCCGTAAGGATTCGTCATGCCTGCCAGCGATTGGCGAAAGCTTCCCTGCAAGGCGACCTCCACTTTTTCCATAATCGAATTGACTTCGGGCGCGGCATCAAGCACGTTTCGCGCCCGCTCTCTTCCCTTTTGACGAGCGCCGATGTTCACCGTCGGCAGCGCGAGCGAAGGTGTTTCCATGATGCCGCTGCTCGAATTTCCGATCAGCACATCGACATACTTGAGCAAGCTCCAGTAAGTGACGTGGCCCAGATTGACGAATAATTTGGCGTTCGACTGATGGCGGCAAAAAGCCTCTGCGCGTTCGATCAAGGCACGGCTTCCCGCGTCGGCGTTCGGGTAGCAAAAAATGATTTGCTCGTGCACACGCGCGAGCGCAGCGAAAACCGCGTCGGCCTCAAAAGTGGTGTCAACGGCGAGCGTCACCGGGTGATAAGCCACGATTGCTGTGGGGCGTTGCAGATCAATACTCAATGAACGTTCGACCTCTTCGCGTGTCAAAAGCGTGCGCCGTCGCAAGTGATCCAGCGTGGGCGAGCCGACGCGATGCACTCTCCAGGATTCTTCGCCCATCGCTAAAACTCTCAGACGAGCTTGCTCTGTGGTCGTCAAATGGATGTGGCTCATTTTGGTGAGCGCGTTGCGGACGGCATCGTCAATGGCTCCTTCGCTGACTTCCCCGCCCTCTATGTGGGCGATCGGAATGCGGAGAGCGAGCGCCACCGCAGCGGGGGCAAGCATTTCATAGCGGTCAGCGATGAGCAGCAAAATGTGCGGTCTGAGGCGCCCGAGTGCGTCGGCCAATCCGAGCGTCGCGAGTCCAATCGTTTTCGCCATGCCCACGTCGGTGTCGGAACTGAGCAAACATTCGATTCTTTCGTTGACCGCGAATCCGTCTTTTTCCACTTCATCAATTGTGCGGCCGAACTCATGAGACAGGTGAGCGCCGAAGGCGATAATTTGTAGCTCGACGTGCGGTTGCGCCGCCAACTCCTTAAGCGGCCAATAGAGATGACCGTAATCGGCGCGCGACGTAGTGATGACAGCGATTTTCCTCATCGTGGACGATTAAAGTTCAATTGATGTTACGCGCTCCAGACTTTAACACTTCAGACTTTGACGAAGTGCAACAACGAGCCTGCGCTGAGCAGGCGAAAGACTGTAGCCTCATGCGTCAGCATGAGGTACGTAACAGTCAAAGATGTGCCAGCCCGCGTGAGCGGGCGGCAGAAGAAGCGGCCGGCGTTCTCATTGTTATTCATCGACAATCAACCTTTGGCGCAACATCTGTCGCCCGCTCGCGCGGGCTTGTGATCTTTGCTGTGACGTCCGACCCCGCGCTCGACACGCGGGGCTACCCTTTTCCGCCTGCTCACGCAGGCTCATTGACTACATCCACTCAAGATGTATACCGCGTCAGGTAAGAGGTTAATATTTTATCCGCAGCTTTCATCCTTCCGCCTTCCGCCTTCATCCTTCCGGAAGTACCCGGCCTCGGCATTCTCCGAAGCCGATGCGGGCGAACCCGTCGCGCTCGCAGTGGCCGCGCATCAGGATTTCGTCACCGTCCTCGAGAAAGCGGCGTTCTTCTCCGCTTGGCAGCGCGACGGGCTCGGTTCCGCGCCAACTGAGTTCCAGCAAACAAGCGCGGGATTCTTTGGTCTTTCCGGAGACGGTTCCGCTCGCGATCAGATCGCCCGGGCGCAGGTTACAGCCGTTACTGGCGTGATGCGCGAGCAGTTGGGCGAGCGTCCAGTACATGTCTTTGAGATTGCTTTGGCTCAGGCGGTGCGAATCGATGCCGTGTTCGCGCATTCTGTGAGTGCTGATGAAGACTTCAAGGGTGAGGTCGAGACCGCCATTCGTTTGATCTTCAATTGAAAAAAGATATGGCAAAGGCTCAGGATCATTTGCCGTTCTGGCGAATGCGTTTGTGCGAAACGGCGCGAGAGCCTCCGCGGTGACGACCCAGGGAGAAACGCTGGTGCGGAAGCTTTCGCAAGAAACGGGCCGAGCGGCTGATACTCCCAGGATTACCGTCTCGCGCGGACCAGTCGTTGACTAAACACAAACCGAAAACTTGTTCTGCGGCCGCTTCAATGCCGCTGTTTTCCCAGCTCATTCGGCCGACGAGCAGCCGACTTCCATTTCGTAATCCAGCTTGCGAAGGGCCAAAAGACGGCGCCTCCGCCGCTTCTCACGTGTTTGGCCGTTCGGACGGCGGATGGGAGTGCCGCTCACAACGATTGACGAAGCGCGTCCGTGATAGCCAATTGGGACATACTTGTAGTTGGCAGCAGCGATTATCCGGGCGACAGGCCGACATGCTCGCGTGATACACGGGTGCTAAAAAATCAGAATAATCGCCGATTTCCGCGGGCACTAACAGATCAACCCGACATCGGAATCAAATGTTCGGCAACCACATTCCGCCGGTTTGCGACGCCCCGGTGCTGATCGCTCAACAAATGAAAGATTTGCCTTCTGATGGACATCCACGACGGGTGTCCGAGAGACATTAATTTATTCAAAGAAGAAGCGGCGAAAACGTTGGCCGCGTCAATTCGCTCGTCCGAGAAAAGATTGCGCGCCGAGCAAGCCGATAAATCAAGCACTTGATCGCCGATGGCCACGCCCACGCGCGCCGCCGAGTTGCTATTGGTTCGACGAAACACGCCGAACGGTAAATTCTGAATGGGGAAATCAGTTTCGTGCGCGTTCGCCGAATCCACCCAGCTGCGTGCCTGCGGGTCGTGCGTTTCGTTAATTTGATAAATCATAAAAGCCCGAGCGCATGCAGATCGGCCATCGGCTCATCGAATGAGCAGGAGCCGAATGAAAGAGCGAAGCGCTCGCGAGCGTCGCGCAGTTGCCCGTTGTCGAGTTTGTGCTTGCGCCACTTAACGCCGTCACCAGTTAAGTAGATTTCCTCAATGCGTTTTTCTTCCAACATTTCCACCACCTCGTCGATTTGCCTTCCGGAGCGGGCGAAGGCCGCGGCGAGAAATACGTTTAAGAATCCGTGCATCACGGCGCTGGCGCTGGTTTGCTCATCAGTTAAAGCGTGCGTTGCGCGGATGGGGTGATGCAGCCCGGCGGTCGCTTTAAACGGCACTTCCCAATCGGCGCAAGCTTTGATGAACCGGGCCAGCTCAAACGTCGAAGGAAAACTCTCTGCGCTCGTGCCGCCGGTGCGGACTTTGGCCCGGATTTTCGCCTCGGCCACGGCTCGCACGAGTTCACCCGGATCACTGTCGATGGGAATTTCGCAGTACACAGCGCACGAAGCGGGAAGGCTATCTCGGATGAAGCGGATTTCCTCAGCGCCGGTCGTCTTGCACTCCAGAGAATCGATCACTGCCGCCCCCGGCTCACCTGTTTTATTGTGCCGTTTGTTGAACGCCAACACCTGACCTACATCCGTATTGAGGTCCGGGCCGACGAGCGCGCTCAGACGCCACACTGTTTCGCTCGCCTTTCGCGGTAAAAGGCTCGCCGCAGTTTGCTCAAATTCCTCAAGGCGGGATGCGCTCACAATGAAGCGTCCTAAAATCCATTTGTCTGGCCCGGAAAGATGCGCGCCATAGCGCCGCACCGCGGATTCCATATCCAACCCCGCCGGAGGAAATAATCCGGCGTAGTCTATGAGCGAAGAAAGCAGTATGCGCACAGACTCGCTCGCTTGCTTCTCGCTAATATTCTCGGCGCGTTCAGACATCACAAGCTGTTTGAAAAAGCTTCCTTTTCAGGGAGCCATTTGATAGCCGTGGACCGCCGCTGGAGGCCCAGGTCATCATCGTGCAATGTGGCCAAAATGTCCGACAATCTTCTCGATTGTCGCGTTCATGCCAAGCTGCGCAGTTGGGTATGAACTCGACAATCGAGAAGATTGTCGGACATCATTTACCTTACCTTCATGCCATTGTCCCCCCAGGATCGCGACCTTTATAGCTTGGCTCACCTGTGGCGTGGCCACCGGCTGCTAAATGTTGCCCTTTCAGGGAAATCGGTTTCCAAAGACCTGCTCAATTTTCTTTTTTGTTGAAATTATTTTTAAGGTCTTGCCAGCAAGTGTAATACTCGGATTGAAGCATCGCGTTTTCCATCGCGAATGTGGTGGGCCGCATAACCAATCGCGTCTCAAACATGAACGCCAAAGTTCCGCTTGAGTGTTGCGGCTTGAGTTCGGCGCGCGTGGCCCCTTCGTAGGACGCCGCGTCCGGGCCATGACCCGACATGCAGTTGTGCAGGCTTGCTCCGCCGGGAACAAAGCCTTCGGCTTTGGCGTCGTACGCGCCGGTGACGAGACCCATGTATTCGCTCATAAAGTTGCGGTGAAAATAGGGCGGGCGAAACGTGTGCTCGGCCACCATCCAGCGCGACGGAAAGATGACGAAGTCCACGTTCGCAATTCCCTCGGTTTCAGCCGGAGACGTGAGCACCGTAAAGATCGACGGGTCCGGATGATCGAAGCTGACCGTATTGATGGTGTTAAAGTTTTTCAGGTCATATTTGTAAGGCGCGTAGTTGCCGTGCCAGGCCACAACGTTCAAGGGCGAGTGCCCTATCTCCGCCGCCCACAAACGACCCATAAATTTCGCGATCAATTGAAAGTCGCCTTCCGTGTCTTCATAGGCGGCCGTGGGGCTCAAAAAGTCGCGCGGATTGGCCAGGCCGTTCGCTCCAATTGGGCCTAAGTCTGGCAGCCGGAAAAGCGCGCCGTAGTTTTCGCAAATATAGCCGCGCGCCTCTTTGTCGGGAAGCACTGCTTGAAACCTGATGCCGCGCGGAATCACACAAATTTCGCCGGGAGAAACTTCTACATTTCCAAACTCTGTGCGAAAGAGCACGCGCCCCTGCTGCGGCACCACAAGCATTTCAGCATCGGCGTTGTAGAAGTAGCGCCGCTCCATAGATGCGTTGGCCGCGTAGAGGTGGGCGGCCGCTCCCACCTGCATCGCCGAATCTCCGCATCCGGCCACGGTGACGATGCCGTCCACAAAATCCGTGGGTTCCGCCGGCATCGGCAAGGGATTCCAGCGCAACTGGGTGGGCGTGGTCGGCGCTTCATCAAACGGCGTTGAGCGCCACAAGCGATTGGGAATTTCTTGAAACGGTTTGTGTTGCACCGATGGGCGAATGCGGTACAGCCACGCGCGACGATTGACGCTTCGCGGAGCGGTAAACGAAGTGCCGCTCAGTTGCTCGGCGTACAATCCGAGCGGCACACGCTGCGGCGAGTTCTGGCCTTCGGGTAGGGCGCCTGAGATGGCCTCGGACGCGCAGTGATTGCCGAAGCCGGATTGGTATTTGATTGGTTGTGTTGACATGCTTGGTGTAAGACTTACAAATTGCCTCTCAGCGCTTGTTCTCTTTCGATTGACTCAAACAAAGCCCTGAAATTTCCTTTGCCGAAGCCTCTGCTTCCTTTCCGTTGAATGATCTCAAAGAAAACGGTGGGTCGATCTTCCACAGGCTTGGTGAAAATCTGAAGCAGATAACCTTCTTCATCGCGATCAACCAGAATACCAAGCGAGCGCAGTTCGTTGATCGGCTCGTGAATGTCGCCGACGCGCTCGCTCAATTCTTCATAGTAGCTGCTCGGAATGGAGAGAAATTCAACGCCGTTCGCTTTGAGCTTGCTGACTGTTTGTATCACGTCTTTGCAAAGAAGCGCGATGTGCTGCACGCCGGGGCCGCGATACGCATCGAGATACTCTTGAATTTGACTTTTCCGACGCCCTGCGGCCGGCTCGTTGATCGGAAATTTCACGGCATGCGAATCATCCGACATCACTATGCTCATCAGCGCGCTGTATTCGGTGGAAATGTCTTTGTCGTCAAAAGTAATGTAGCGTTTAAAGCCGAAGACGCGGCTGTAAAAGTCGGCCCACTCGTTCATCCCGCCCAGCTCGACGTTGCCCACGATGTGATCTATGCGCACAATGCCGGCGTCTTCGCCGCTACTTTCCGCCGCCGCATAGCCGGGCAGAAAAGGGCCCGCGTAATCTTTGTAGGAGATCAATGTGTGCAGCGTATCGCCGTAAGTGCCGATGGCCGCGCGCAGGATTGAACCGTGCTGGTCGCGCACCTCGTGCGGCTCTGTGACGGGGCGCGCGCCGCGCGCCACCGCTCGCGGTACGCGAATCAGCATCTTCAACTTGCAGCGCGATGTCGCACACGCCGTCGCCATGCCGTCTCAAGTGCTCGCTCGCCTGTCCCTCGTGACCGAGCGGCGTGGTCAGCATCAAACGCGCTTTGCCTTGCCCGAGCACGTAAGAGGCGCTGTCACGCCGGTTCGTTTCCAAGCCGGCGTACGCTAATTGCGAAAAGCCGAAAGCCTTGCGGTAATAAAATGCCGCCTGTTTGGCGTTTCCCACCAAAAATTCAAGGTGATGAATTTTCTTTAGTTTTAAAAGATTCTCGGTCATCGGGTAACTCCGTGCGGTAAATCATCAAAGTCTTTGATCTTCCTCTGCGTTTCTCTGTGTTTAAGTAAGACTGACCTAAACACAGAGAAACACAGAGGGAAGACGCAGAGAAACGCAGAGGGGAAAAGACCTCAGACTAGCCGCGTTTGTTGATGCCTTGTATTTCATCCACGATTCTCGGATTCTCCAGCGCCGTGATGTCGCCCGGATCTTCGCCGAGGTACGCGGCGCGGATGACTCGTCGCATCACTTTCGCGTTGCGCGTTTTCGGAAGACCCGATACGAACAGCACTTTTTCGGGTCGCAGCGGCTTGCCAAGCGCTGACGCCACCCGTTGCCGCAGCTCTTCGGCCAGAGTGATTTCCGTCTCCGGGGCATCGGCGGTGAGAACGCAAAAGGCGATCATCGCGTTGCCCTTGATTTCATCCGGCACGCCGATCACGGCGGCCTCGGCGACGCGCGGGTGCGCAACTAGAACCGATTCGACTTCGGCGGGCCCCACTCGTTTGCCGGCGACCTTCAAAGTATCATCGCTGCGACCCAGAATGTACCACTGTCCGTCCTCGTCAACGCGCGCCCAATCGCCGTGCACCCACACATCGGGCACGCGAGACCAGTAAGTCGCCAAGTATTTTTCGGGGTCTTTCCAAAAGCCGCGCGCCATTCCGATCCACGGTTGGCGGATCACCAGCTCGCCGACCGTGCCTTTCGGCACTGACTGCCCCGCCTCATCCGTGACATCGGCGGCGATGCCCGGACACGGCGCCGGAAAAGAGCAAGGCTTCAGCGGCAGCAACGGATTTCCCATCAGAATACCGCCGGAGATCTCCGTTCCGCCAGAGTAATTGATAATCGGAACTAGCCCCCGGCCCACGTGGTTGAAGAGCCACCACCACGGATCCGGATTCCAGGGCTCGCCCGTCGAAGCGAGAATTCTTAAACGTGATAAATCGTGCTTCGCGGGATGTTCATCTCCCTGCGCGGCCAAAGCGCGCACCAGCGTCGGCGAGATACCGAGCACCTCGATTTTGTGCCGCGCGCAAAACTCCCACATGCGATCCGGGCCGGGATAATCAGGCGCCCCGTCAAGCAGCGCGATGGTCGCTCCGAGCAAGGTCGCTCCGTAGATCAGCCACGGCCCCATCATCCACCCGATGTCCGTGACCCACGAGATGACGGTGCCCGGCCCGACATCCGTGCCAAAGGCCATGTCCTGCGCCGCTTTCACGGGAAAGCCGCAGTGCGCGTGCAAAATGCCCTTCGGTTGGCCGGTGGTGCCCGACGTGTAAAGAACGATCAGCGGATCTTCCGCATCGGTTGCGGCAACAACGCGCGCGTCGCTTTCGGCCATCGCTCCTTTCTGTAAAAGGTCTTCCCAGTACATGTCGCGATGACGGATGAGCGGCACACCCTCACCCATGCGGCGCACGACGATGACGTGCTTTAATTCCGGGCACTGTTGTGCGGCTTCGTCGGCGACGCTTTTCGCGTGCACGGTTTGCCCGCGGCGCGGAAAAGCGTCGCAGGTGACAAGGGCCCGCGCCCCCACATCTGCGAGCCGGGCGGCGATGGCGGAGGAACCGTACCCGGAAAAAATCGGCACGGCGATGGCGCCGATTCTGGCGATCGCCAGCAAACCCACGATTGTTTCAATCATCATCGGAAGGTGCACGGCAACAGGGTCGCCGCTTTGCAAGCCAAGACTTCTCAGCCCGCCGGCGCAGCGCTCCACTTGCACGGAGAGTTCGCCGTAGGTCAAAGACCGCACTGTGCCCTCTTCACCTTCCCAAATAACGGCAGGTTTCGCTTCAACTGAGGTTCCCAAATGACGGTCCACACAAAAACGTGCGATGTTTAAGCCGCCACCGATGCACCACCGCGCGTGCGGCGCTCCCCGCGAAAGATCAAGCACCTGCGTGTAAGGCGGGTCAAATTCTAATTTGAGAAAGGAAAGCACCTGTGAGGTAAACCACGGCACGTCTGCAATTGAGCGTCGGTGCAGTTCGTCAAACGAGCCGAGACCGCAAACGGACAGAAACTCTGTCAGACGCGCACAAAGGCGCGTACCTTCATCGGGCCGCCAGGCGAATTCCTCTTTGGCTTCGACACCGTTTGACATATTGGAAGCAAATCACCGGAGGCATGACGCTTGGTCATCAACATCCGCACCATTTTTACTTGAAAAAGCTTCGTTGTATAGTCCGGCGACGCCGGCCGTTGCCCCCGATGCTTGCAAAGTTTGTGACACATCGCTTCGCAGCAAAGCTGGTTGGAGCGAAGTTTGATTTGTCGTAATACGTTTCTTGCGCGACAATATTAAAAACTATTAGTTGAAACCAACGCTCGATTAAATTACGGTCAAGGCCAATCCGCCCCTTTGATGAGAACTGCCCCAAGCGACTCCTTTCAATCTCGGTTCGGCCGCCGGGGACGAACCTGTTAACATTTGTCACCCAAACGAACATCGATCAGCATGAAGAACATAGTCAAAGACGCAATCAACGAAGCGGTTGAGGAAAACGCCGCGCGCACCAAAGAGCCGGATCCATTGACGCATGCCGCCGCG
The DNA here is from genome assembly GCA_037719755.1 of Pyrinomonadaceae bacterium. Lineage (GTDB taxonomy): Bacteria > Acidobacteriota > Blastocatellia > Pyrinomonadales > Pyrinomonadaceae > JBBJMB01. Next base: position 166 of record JBBJMB010000051.1, on the reverse strand, counting down.
GCGCCCCGCGGCAGTTATTTAGCGCTGCTTTCGCTCGCCGCGCTCGGCGTGGTTTACGGCGATATCGGAACCTCGGTGCTGTATTCGATGCGCGAGTGCTTCCACGGGCCGCACGCCATTCCGGCGTCGACCGTCAACATCTTTGGAGTGCTGTCACTGGTTATCT
>JBBJMB010000320.1:0-4091 GCA_037719755.1 Pyrinomonadaceae bacterium | reverse complement strand
ACGGCGTGGTGATGGACGTGGATAAAACCGAGCACGTGGCGGAGTTTGTGCGCGTGCTCGGCCGCTACTGCGCGCTCATCGGCGTGCGCACGTTCGCGGCGCTCAAGAATTGGGAAGAGGAGCGGCGCGATCCCGTCTTGCAAGCCTTCGCCCGCTACGCCGAAGTGCCGATCATTAACCTCGAATCGGCGATGCACCACCCTTGTCAGGCGATGGCGGACATGATGACGGTGCGGGAAAAGCTGGGCGCCGGTCGGAAGAATGTGTTACTCACCTGGGCATGGCACCCGAAGCCGCTGCCAATGGCTGTGCCCAACAGCTTCGCTTTGGCCGCGGCGCAGATGGGTCATAATCTGACGATTGCTCATCCGGTGGGCTACGAATTGGATGACGAATTGATCGGCGAGATCAATATGCAGGCGTTTGACGCAGGCGGCACGGTGCGCGTCACGAATGACCTGGATGAAGCGTTTAACGGCGCAGAGGTAATTTACGCGAAGAGCTGGGGCGGGCGCATGTTCTACGGCGCGCCCGATGAAGATGCGGAAGAGCGAGCGCCTTATCGCGGCGAGTGGATCGTTGACGAGCGCAAAATGGCGCTCACGCGCGAAGGTATTTTTATGCACTGCTTGCCGGTGCGCCGCAACGTGATCGTGACCGACGGCGTGATCGACTCGGCGCGCTCCGCGGTGATCGACGAGGCGGAGAACCGTTTGCACGTGCAAAAAGCAATCATGGCCAGGTTGATGGGAGGTGTGCGATCGTGAACGTGGAGATGCGCCTTGACTTGCTGCGGGAAGCGCTTCCATATATTCAGCGCTTCAAAGGCCAAACCTTTGTCGTCAAGCTTTCGGGCAAAGCCACGGAGGATCGCGACAATCTGAGATCGTTGATGGAAGAGGTCGCGCTGCTGCATCAAGTGGGCATCCGCGTGCTGATCGTGCACGGTGGCGGCAAGCAATTAAACGAATTGGCCGAGCGGATGGGCGTCGAGCAAACGATCATCAACGGCCGCCGCGTCACGGATGACGCGACGCTCGACATGGCGAAAATGATTTTCGCCGGCAAAATCAACACGGACATTCTCGCCGCCTTGCGCCACCGCGGCGTCGAAGCGGTCGGCATCTCCGGCGTCGACGCCAACATCGTCAAAGCGGTGCGAAGGCCGCCGAGCGACGTGGTTGACCGCGCGACCGGCGCGCACGCCCGCGTCGACTTCGGGCACGTCGGCGATGTGGTTGAAATCAACGTCCAACTGCTGCGCGTCTTGGTTGAGCATGATTATTTGCCCGTCGTTTCTTCGCTCGGCGCGGACGCTGAAGGAAACGTCTACAACATCAACGCCGACACGATTGCGGCCGAGATCGCTTCTCATCTCAGAGCCGAAAAGCTGATTATCATGAGCGATGTGGACGGCTTATACTTGCGCCCGGATCAACCGCAAACCAAGCTTTCGCGCCTCACCATCGACGAAGCAGAAATCATGCTGCGCGACGGCACCGCCACGGGCGGCATGATCCCGAAGCTGCAAAGCATCATCGAGCTTGTCCGGCGCGGCGTGCGTAGCGCTCACATCATCAATGGCTCCCGGCGCAACGCCCTGCTTTCCGAAGTCTTCACGGACGAAGGCACGGGCACGATGGTAGTACCCTAATGAAGGATGAAGGCGGAAGGCGGAAGGATGAAATTAAGGACGGAAGAACTTTTATCAAATTCTTTAAATCCTTAGCTTTCATCCTTCATCCTTCCGCCTTCATCCTTCCGAGGCTGTGAGTAGGAAATTGAAGAGGCAGCGCGTGAGTCGGGGCGCCGAGGCGGCCGCGTCCGGTCTTTTGCGCACGACGGCGTTTGCGCGCTTGTTGCTGCGTGAGTGGCGGCATCTGGCGCCGCCCGAAGTGGGAGAACAACATGCGTTGCTCGCCGTTTCGGGCGGAGCGGATTCGGTTGCTTTGCTGCTTGCTTTTGACGAACTTTTGGCGGCGCGGCAACTTGAGCTGAAAATTACCGTGGCTCATCTGGATCACGGTCTGCGCGGCGAGGCGGGCGGGCATGACGCGCAATGGGTTGAGGCGCTGGTTGGCAAATTGGGTTACGCTTTTGTGCTCGGAAGAACGGATGTTGGCAAACGCGCCGCGCGGGAACGAGTTAACGTTGAGCAAACCGCTCGGCGCGCGCGCTATGAATTCCTGGCCCGGGCGGCGCACGCGCGGCACCGCGCTGGTGCTTACCGCTCACACCGCGGATGACCAAGCTGAAACAGTGCTGCTCAATTTGCTGCGCGGCGGAGGAGCAGGCGGCCTTGGCGGTATGCGCCCGGTGCGTGATTTAAGCAGCGTCGGCGACGCGCCGATCATCCGGCTTGTGCGCCCGCTTCTGGCCTGGGCGCGGCGCGATGCGACGCAAAAGTATTGTCTGGCCCGCGGCGTAGAGTTTCGCAGTGATGCGATGAACGATGATGCGATGTACGCCCGCGTACGGGCGCGCCAGCAATTGATTCCGTTGCTTGAGACATTTAATCCGCGCGCAGTCGAAGCGCTCGCGCGCGGCGCCGATCTTTTGCGCGAAGACGCCGCAACCCTTGACGAGTTCGCCGCACAATTGTTGAGCGCAGCCAAGCTTCACGCACCGGGCGCTGAAAACTCTGCGGCCCGGAGCACCCCGGTTGCTCTGAGAGTAAAAATTTTGGTTGCCGCCAGACCCGCGTTGCGCCGGCGGGCGCTCCGACAGTGGATCGCCGAAGCGCGTGGCGATCTGCGCAGAATTCAACTCTCGCACGTCTTGGCGCTCGAAAAGCTGCTTGACGATCGGGGCGGCGGCCGCACAGCGGAGCTTCCGGGCGGTTACTCGGTGGAGCGCAGGCGAGGAGAGATACGAATTATGTTTAAAACAGTTGATAAAGATGGCGGGTGAATCTACAATCCCGGGAAGTTGATTGCCCTTTTTGCGGGCGAGTTCTCTTTATCAGCTCACAGAGGACGGGATTGCCGAACGACCGGATTATTGAAGTTCACAGCTCTGCGGAAATCGCCGCCCGCGTCAAAGCTCTCGCTGATGACATCAGTCGGGTTTTTGTCGAACGCGAATTGACGCTGCTCTGCGATCTGGAAGACGGCTTCGTTTTTTTCTCCGACTTGATTCGCGGCCTTGATTTGCCTCTCCGCACTGCCTTTATCCGATCCAGCAGTCGCTCCGTGGGCGGCGTGATGGACATCTTCTACAGCGCGCAGATGGATGTGCGGCGGCGCGACATCCTGCTCGTCGAAGCCATCATGGAAACGGGCGTCACCCAGGATTACATCATCAGACACCTCGCAGGTCACGGCGCAGCCAGCGTGCAGATTTGCGCGCTCGTCGATAAACCCGAGCAGCGGCGCGTGCAGTTGCAACCGCGATGGAGCGCATTTGTGGAGACGGAAACCGATTATGTGTTCGGCTACGGCCTGGGCTTTCAGGACCGCTGGCGTCAGTTGCCGTACCTGGCGACCTTTGAGCGCCGCGACGGCGTAGCGGTAAAGCCTTAATATGTTTGCAGGGGGCGCTACGATGGCGCGCGCTAAGCGCAACGTTGATGGCGGGCAAGGCATCTATAGAGTCTCGAGTCGGGGCCGCCCGGTTATTGTGTGACAGCGATTTGATTCACGGCCTGAGGCGGCGGCCCGCTGTTTTTTTCGTTTTATGGGAGCGACAAAAGGTGCCGGTTCAGGTTATGATTGGCGCCGGAGGCTAGAAAAGCATTGAGTTCTACAGCGAGACAAATCATCTTCTGGGTATTAATTGTTGTCGGCGCATTGCTGCTTTACCAATTGATGAGCAAACAGGGCGCCAAGTCCCAACCGCTGCTCTACAGCCAGCTGGTTGACAGCATCAACAAACAAACAATAAGCAAGTTGACCATCGAGCAGTCGGAGGTTGTCGCCAAGGGCAAGGACGGCCGAGAACTGCGCACCCCCCTGGTCAACGAACAGGCGAAGTTCCAGTTAATGGATGTCGCCACTAAGAACGGCATCGAGGTTGAGGAGAAGCCCGGCAATGGCGGCTTTCTCTACACGATGTTGATCTACTGGGCTCCGTTTATACTGCTCATCGGCTTC
>JBBJMB010000050.1:0-15228 GCA_037719755.1 Pyrinomonadaceae bacterium | reverse complement strand
TGTGCTTTGCACGTTTCTGGGCACTCGCTTGATGGGCGGCTATCACGTCTTCGGTTAGGCGCGTTCCGTGCGGCGCTTCGATTCTTCACCAGATGTCTATCGTACTCGTCGGACTCAATCACAAAACCGCGCCGGTCGAGGTGCGAGAGCGCTTCGCGTTCACCGATGAGATGTGTTTGCGGGCGCTGCGCGAACTGGTGGACGGCGACGTAATTCGCGAGGGATTGATCGTCTCGACTTGCAACCGCGTCGAAGTGCTGACCGCAACGAACGGGGCGCAGCACGCGCCGGGGCTCACGCGCATCAACGAATTCTTGAGCCAAACGAGCGCGCTTCCCGTCGAGAACTTCACCAAGTTTTTCTACACACATGCGGACGGCGACGCCGTGCGCCACCTTTTCCGGGTGGCCGCGTCGCTTGATTCCATGATCGTCGGCGAGCCGCAGGTGCTCGGCCAAGTGCGGCGCGCTTATTCCCAAGCCATTGATGCCGGCACCGCGGGCCGCGTGCTGCACCGCTTGTTGCATCACGCGCTGCACACCGCGAAGCGCGTGCGCACGGAAACGGGAATCGCCGCTTCAAGCGTTTCCATCAGCTACACGGCGGTCGAGCTGGCACGCAAGATTTTTGGCGTCTTGAAGGAATGCACCGTGCTGCTGGTGGGAGCCGGGGAGATGGCGGAACTGGCCGCTCGCCACCTGCAAACGGCCGGCGTGGCGCGCATCCTGGTGGCCAACCGTACGCTTGAGACGGCCGGTCAATTGGCTCAAACATTTCAGGGAGAAGCCGTCGCATACGAAAATTTAACCGATCATATTGCGGAGGCAGACATTATCATCTGCTCTACGGGCGCGCGCGATTACGTGGTGACGCCGGCGAGGGCCCGCGCGGCCTGCGAAGCCCGGCGTCACCGCCCGGCCTTTTTCATAGACATCAGCGTGCCCCGCAATGTTGATCCGGCGGTGGGCGAAATCGACGGCCTTTTCGTTTTTGACATAGACGATTTGGAAGCGGTCGTCACCTCGAACATACGCGAGCGTGAGCGCGCGGCCGAGCGCGCCGAATTGATTATCGAGTCGGAAGTGATGCAATTTCAGCAGGTGCTGCGCTCGCTGGACTTTGGCCCGACGGTCGGCGCGCTCAAACAAAAGCTGCAAGAGATCGCCCGCGAAGAGATGCGGCGGCAACGCCAGCGCCTCGGCGATTTAACTCCCGCGCAGGAGCAAGCCGTAGAGGCTTTACTTATTTCCACCATCAATAAGATTTCGCATCCGCTGATCAACCGCATGCGCCGCTCCTACGATACGGGCCTGGAAGAAAACCTTCAGGCTTGGCGAGACACCTTCGGACTAGATGAATAAGCGCCACAACATTATCATCGGCTCGCGCGGATCGCAGCTCGCGCTCTGGCAAGCGAACTGGGTGCGGACAAGGCTCGGCGAACTTTATCCGGATCTGCAAATCCACATCGAGATTATTAAAACGACGGGCGATGTGATGAAGCATGCGCCGCTCGCGCTGATCGGCGGCAAAGGCGTGTTCACCAAAGAATTGGAAGAAGCTTTGCTCGCGGAACGCATTGATGTCGCCGTGCATTCGCTGAAAGACTTGCCCACCCGGCTTCCCGAAAGTTTACTGCTCGCCGCGATCTGCGAGCGCGAAGATGCGCGCGACGCTTTGTTGCTGGGTTCGCGCTTGAAGGTGGCGCAGCCGTCAATCGCTGCACTTCCCGCGGCGCGATCGTCGGCACTTCAAGCTTGCGACGGCTCGCGCAATTAAAACACCTGCGCCCGGATTTAGGCATTAAGGATTTGCGCGGCAACGTCGACACGCGCTTAGGGAAGGGGAAGCGGGCGCCTACGATGCCATCGTGTTGGCGGCGGCCGGATTGAAGCATGAATCTTGATTACCGGATCAGCCACGTGCTGAGCGTTCGCGAAATGCTGCCGGCCGTCGGTCAGGAAGCGCTCGGCCTTGAACGCGCGCGTCGGATGAGCGCGTGAGAGATTATTTAGCGCCGCTTGAGCACGCGCCGACGCGCGCGGCCTGTACGGCCAGCGCGCACTGCTCGGCGCCTTTAGTTTGGGTACCGGTGCCGCCGCCGCGCACGCGACAGTTTCAGGCGCGCGGTTGCGGCTCGATGGGTTAATCGCAAGTCTTTCCGGCGACGAGGTTATTCAGGCGCACGCGGAGGGCGACGCCATTGATGCCGCCGCGATTGGTGCTTCGCTCGCAGAGGTTTTGCGAGCAAAGGGCGGCGAGCCGCTGCTGAAAAACCTCGGATAGCCGATTAACAATTCACATTATCAAATGAACACGGAGATGGATCGCCAAACGCCTTCTACGTCCGCCGCCACCACCGTGACGCAAACTCTCGCGGGGCGCACCATTGTGATTACGCGAGCGCTCGCGCAGTCGTTTGAATTTGCGGCCGAGCTGGAGAGCCGCGGAGCGCGGGTCATCGCGTGTCCCACGATTGAGATCGTCGCGCCCGAATCCTACGCAGCGCTTGATGAAGCGATCGAGCACCTGTACGGCTACGACTGGCTGATTTTCACGAGCGTTAACGGCGTGGATTACTTTGTGCGGCGCTTCGCCCAGTTGGGGCGAGACGTGAGCGAATTGGACGAATTAAAAGTTTGCGCGATTGGCGAGGCCACGGCCGACCGGCTGCGTGACGTGAGCGTTCACGTAGACCTGGTGCCCGAGCAGTTCAAGGCCGAAGGCGTTTTCGCGGCGCTGGAATCTTACTTGGGCGGGCATGAGAATCTGCGCGGCCTCAATTTTTTGATTCCGCGCGCTGCCGTCGCCCGCGATTACTTGCCCCGTGCGCTTGAAGAGGCGGGCGCGCGCGCCGCCGTGGTGGCGGCTTATCGCACGGTGCGGCCGCAGATGAGCGCGGCCAATTGGAAGCGTTGCTTGCGGGCGGCGGCGTTGATTGCATCACCTTCACCAGTTCTTCGACGGTCATCAACTTCGCTCAGCTTTTTGACACCACCGACCTCAGCGAATTGCTCTCCGGAGTGAAAGTGGCCTGCATCGGCGACATCACCGCGCGTACCGCGGCCGACTACGGCCTCGGCTGCGACATCCAACCCGGCGAATTCACCGTCCCTGCCCTCGCCCGCGCCATCACCGAGCACTTCTCTTAAACGCGTTCACTTGAAGCTTAAGTTTTCTCCGCGTTTCTCTGTGTCTTTTCTCTATGCTTCTCTGTGTTTAAGTGGGACTTACCTAAACACAGAGATGCACAGAGAAAAGATACAGAGAAACGCAGAGAATTAACTCAACAAAGACCGTTGACAAGGTGCGGAACCACACTAGGGTCTGCCAGGCCGCGAACAGCGCGGCCCGAGGATGATGACAACTCACAGATTGAGTCTTAACCTCCCACTGACCCGCGGCTGCTACTGAGAATGCGCGGCACTGAGGTAGAATGCTTTTTGACACCAATCACTTCAGGCCGCTCGCCGATCCGCACAAGCAATGAAAGACCGGGTGCTGATAGTTGATGATGAACCGGCCATCGCCGAGTCATTGCGCGATTTGCTGGCCTCTTGGGGCTACGAAGCGGCGGCCGAATCAAACGGTTTCGCCGGTTTGCAGCGCGTCGAAACTTTTCAGCCTTCGGTTGTCATCACAGATGTTTTAATGCCGCAAATGGACGGCTTCGGGTTGCTGCGCGAGGTGCGCGCGCGCTACCCGGAAACGGCCGTCATCCTGCTGACCGGCGAAGGATCGGTTGAGATGGCGGTGCGCGCCATCCGCGAGGAAGGCGCTTATCACTACTTTGAAAAGCCAATTGACTTGAGCGCCCTGCGCTTGGTGGTCGAGCGTGCGGTCGAGTACGGCGAAGCGCGGCGCGAGAATAAAGCCCTCTGGCGGCAATTGCGTGACCACGGAGCGTTTGGCGAATTGGTCGGCATCAGCGAGCCGATGCGGCGCATTTATTCCCTGATCGAGCAGATCGCGCCTTCTTCCGCTTCGGTGTTGATTCTCGGCGAATCGGGCACCGGCAAAGAGCTTGTCGCCCGCACGATCCACAACATGAGCCCCCGCCGTAACGCCTCGTTTCAAGCGATCAATTGCCTCGCGATTCCTGAGACGCTGATGGAGTCTGAGCTGTTCGGACACGAAAAGGGCGCTTTCACCGGAGCGGTGTCGCGGCGGCAAGGCTGCTTTGAGCTGGCCAATTCGGGCACGCTGCTGCTTGATGAGATCGCCGAGATGCCGGTCTTTCTGCAAGCCAAGCTGTTGCGCGTGCTTGAAGAGCGCTCGATTCGCCGGTTGGGAGGAAGCCAGGAGATTGCGGTCGATGTGCGCTTGCTGGCAGCGACCAATAAAGATCCGCATGAGGCCGTCAAAGACGGCGCCTTTCGTGAGGATTTGCTTTACCGGCTGAACGTCATCTCCATTGAGCTTCCGCCCTTGAGAAAGCGAAAAGAGGATCTTCCGCTGTTGGCGCAGTATCTGGTGACGCACCTCTCGGAGCGTCATAAACGCCCCGCCCGCTATCTGAGCGGAACGGCGCTCGATGCGCTGCACTCTTATAATTGGCCGGGAAATGTGCGCGAGTTGCGCAACATCATTGAGCGGGCGGTCATTATCTCTGCGGGCGAGCAGATCGACCGGCAACACCTGAATATATCAGCGCCGGATCAACCGCTCGAGCCGCAAACCGATGATCACATCACGCTCCCCGTCGGCACCTCGCTTGGTGAGGTGGAGCGGCGCGTCATTTTGCGCACGCTGCTGAAAACCGACAACAACAAAACGCGCGCCGCAGAGATTCTACAAATCAGCTTAAAAACCCTGCACAACAAGCTGCGCCTCTATAAAGATCAAGGCCTTTTGATTGACTGAACGGCGCCAAGAATGACGGTTAACGTTAATTGAGGGTCAGCACATGTCCGACAATCTTCTCGATTGTCGCGTTCCTGCCCAAAGGCGAAGCTTGATTTCTAATGAGGCCGAACGACAATCTAAAGATTGTCGGACACTGCGGCCACATGTATGCCGGCCGCAATAGTTATTGACGCACGCGAGATGCACATTATCCTTGTCTTTGTTGATGGCCTCGGGATCGGCACGCGCGGGTCGCACAATCCGCTTGACGGTCTCGGCGACGCGGCCATCCCGCTGGCTGTTTTTCGTGATGAGGAGCCGGCGCTTCCCCACTGCGGATTGCTCGTCAGAACAGACGCCTGTCTCGGAGTCGAAGGACGCCCGCAAAGCGCCTCCGGGCAGACCACGATTCTCACAGGCGTTAACGCGCCCGCGCTGCTTGGTTATCACAAGCAAGGCTTTCCCAATCAAATTCTGCGGGCAGTGATTAGCGAGCATTCCGTTTTTCTCAAACTAAAAAACCTTGGCATCGGGCCGAACTCGTTCGCCAACGCATATGCGCCCCGCTTCTTCGACGCGCGGCCGCGGTGGGTCTCCGCCACAACCGTCGCCGTCGAGTCAGCCGGGACGCCGTTTCATACGCTCGAAGATGTGCGCGAAGGGCGTGCCCTGTACCATGATTTTACCAACGAGGTGCTGATTGAAATTGGCACCGAGGTGCCGCGGCGCACGCCCGAGGAAGCGGCGCACATTCTCTCCGTGATTGCCGCGCGTCATCGCTTTACGCTTTACGAGTATTTCATCACCGACCGCGTAGGGCATATGCAGGACGCACGCGCGGCGGACCGCGTGCTGTCCGACCTCGCGCTCTTTGTGCGCACACTGCTCGGCCTAGTTGCGCTGGAGAACACAACCGTTTTGCTGACCAGCGATCACGGAAACGTCGAAGACCTTTCCATACGCAACCACACGCGCAACACGTGCCGACGCTTGTCTGGGCGCGGCGCGGCATACGATCGCCGCTCGACTGCGCAGTCTCGCCGACATCACTCCGGCGATCGTCGACGTACTTAAATGATGTCGCTCACCGCTCATCGCTCACCGCTCATCGCTCAACGCTGCGCCGCGCATATTCGTGACGGCCCCGTTTTCCAGACAAGCTCGAGCAGTATGCCGGCGCGGCGCTGCCGGACAATCGAGCGAGCGCGCCTGCGGCACCCAGGTGCCGCAATGCGCGCACTTGATTAGTTGGCCCGGTGACGGCGGAGCGCGCCTCAGCTTTTTTCCCTACACTTTGGCCAACCGCGCCTGTTTGCATCTGGCGAAAAACGCTCATCGCGCGGCGCACGGCGTGAATGTATGGCCGCAAGCGCCAGAAGATCAGGAACGCGACGAAGGCGAAGAGTGAAAATAGAAAAAGGTATTTCAACGTCGGTCCTGTTGCGCGCCCCCGGCTTGCGCCAGTCGCGCTTGTAGATTAGATAAGCCGGCGTTGGCAGGATTGATTTGCCGCAAGTCTTCCAGTCGCCGCTTTGCCTCTTGGTGTCGCCTCTCATCCAATAAAGCGTTAATTAAGTTCTGCATCGCCGCTTCGTGCCGCGCATCAGCTTTCAAAGCTTTCTCATAAGCGGCGATGGCGCTGCGAGCATTCGGGGGCTTGTCGAAGTGGTAAGTGCGCCCCAAACCAGTTAACACATCCGGGTCCGAGGGCCAAGCTTGCAACGCTTCGAGGTACGCTTGGCGCGCCTCGGCCAGATACTTAAGGTCTGACGTTTGCGCGAGGTCGAAGAGAATGTTCCCCAACAGCGCGTTCGCCTCGGGGTCACGCGGCTGCGCATCAACCGCGCGTTTGATAAAACGCAACGCCGCAGGCAGCAGGGCGGCATCGCGGGCGTGACCCGCATACAGATACAGCGCGCGGCCCAAATTAAGCTGCAACGCGCGGTCGCTCGGGTTGGCGTCGCCTCGATTGATTGCGTTGCGAAGTTCATCGGACGAAAGAGTCAGCGCGGGATCGTCGTCGTTTGACGATTGAGGTTCGCCGCCGGAAGCAACTGGTGCCGCAGCGCGAATTCGGGCATCAGCGAAAGACTGCGGAGGCTTGAGCGCAGTGCGCGCAACCGAATTGGCGACCGCAAAACCAATCGCCGAACCAACGAGAAGGCCGAGAAATGAGAAAAAGAAGCGCTGACGATTCACTGCCGTTAAGTCTTTTCCGGAATTCCGCAGTGTAGCAGACGTGGCACCCAAATGCGACGCGCCGCCTCACGTGAAGCGGCGCGCATATAAGCACGGCACAAGTGTTGAAACTTCAGTGTCCGCGAAAATCCGCCCAATAAAATGTCCGGCGTATTGAAAATAAGCGAGAGCGCTTATTCTTCGCTCACCAGACTGCTGATACTGCCATTGCCGTTGCCGCCCAGCTGGCTTACGTAAGGCTCATCAACCACCCGACGGCGCGGCGTCGGGTCCGACGCCCTGCGCCGCGGAATAGACTCTTGACCTCGCCGGTCAATGGCGCCAAGCGGTAACTCTTTGCCGTGAACGGCTTCCGTCAGGATGCGCGTAATTTCTTGTGAAAGCGTGCGATGCTCGATGGCCGCGCGACGGCGCAAAGATTCTTTCAATTCCGTGGGAACGTACGCGCCAATAAAAACGCCTCTTCGGTTTGCCATATCAACCTTCCCTATCTTTTCTGGTGAGTGGTGTTAGCATAAAGGGGAAACAAGGATTTACGATAAGTCCGGCCCTCTCAAAGAGAGAGCCGGATAAGTTGAGCCATGCAAATCAAGAGCGCGTCTGTAAGCCGAATTCTGTGCCCCGGTTTAAAGCGGGGTGGCGATCATTCATCTAGCCCATTTGTTGCCAAATGGATCGAGCGACCTACCCGGAGGCGTCGCACAACCCTTTTCGGATCGTGCATCGAGCGGGCGACTCTTTATGCCGCCTCCCTATTTGGTCTTGCACCGCGAGGAGTTTGCCTGGCCGCACGTGTTACCACATGCGCCGGTGCGCTCTTACATTAAGCCCGCTTCAAGCGGGCCGCACCGTTTCACCCATCACCTGCGCTTCTTCCGGGGACAACGAATTGTTCCCTTCCGAGCCGCTGGCTGGTCTTTTCTCTGTTGCACTTGTCGTCGCCCGTGCCAAGACTAACGAAGTTACGTGTAACTTCGTTGTGAGGCTTGGAACCGGACTCCCCGCCGTTAGCGGGCTCGCTGCCCTACGGTGTTCGGACTTTCCTCTCCCCGACCCGAAGGGCCCGGCAGCGACCGCCCGACACGCTTTGTTTGCATGGCTAACGCAGTGTAACAAATACTGTTGAACACGTACAGCACAAAGTCACGTTTGTTTCGAGTTCCTTAAAACTTCAGTTGAAAAATCTGTATCCGATTCGTAAACCCTGCAAAAAGTGGTCGGGAATGAGGATGATAATCAAGCGCGTCATCACGGCGTGAGAAACGGCAAGGGCAAACAGGTTCGGCACACGCTGGAAGATGAAAGCCCACCCGAGCCCTTCCACAAAGGCGGCCAACATAAGCCACTTATTTGGCAGATGCAGCAGCGTGAAGATCAAGCCGACAACCAGAACGCTCACCGGGCCGCGACCGAAGACTATTTGCGCTCGCCGGTTGATAAAGCCTTGCATCAAATACTGCTGCGCCAGTCCGGAGAAGATCATCGCCAATTGCCAAAAAAGTTGCGCGCCGTTCGACAAATCGATTTCACCGTCGCCAAACAGCTTTCCGGTCTCGCTAATTGAAGCGTCGCTTCCACTCACTAACAACCACGCGCCGATTGTTAGCGGAATGGCGAAGAAGCAGATCAAGAGCACGACCCATCCCATCGCCGCCAAAAAATTGTCGCATCGCCAGCCGATCTCCCGCCGCGTCTCTCCATGAAGCCGGTGCGAGGCCAGCATAAACGCGAAGCAGACGGCGATGAATGCCGCACCAACGCTTTTGCTGTTGCCGCTTAAAGGCAGCACAACCCAAATCAACAGCAAAAGAGACAGCGTGACGGAAATTATTTCCCATGCGGCGAATTCGCGCGCCGCTTCATCCCGCCGCAGCCACATGTGGTCAATCCCTCGCCTCGCCCACAGGTTCGTTCACCTTGCGGTGCGCGCCGACGCCGATGCGCAAAATTGGCCCGAACGCAATCAGCGAGCGCGGCGCATCATCTTCGGCTTGGTGAACAGCGAATGTGCGCGCGCGGTGAGCGCCCGCGCCGAGCAAAGCGGTGTCAAAGTCAAAGCCGCAGCGCTCGTCGCCGGCGCGCCCCGCAGCGAGCACATCGGGGCGCGGCAAAGTGGCGATCGTGCTGCTAAAGAACTTGCCGTCCACGTAGAGTTGAACTTCAACCGGCTCGGCAGCACGAGCGCGATTTTCAACCCAGCCTCCGATTCCGTGCGCGGTAATTTCGCTCCAGCCGCGGTAAACCGGCGGAGTAATTCGTAAGTAATAGCCGGCGGCGAGCGCCGAGATGAAAACCGTTTCGACCAGAGACTTAACGATTAAAAGGTGCGCCAGTCGCATCGGTTAGACTTCGCCGCCGATGTGAGCGACGACGGCCGCGGCCTTCGCCCGCGCGGCCGGCAGCGATTTGGGTGGGAAAAGCTCAGGCCAATGCGATCCGAGCCGCACCCGCACCAGTTCTTCGACATCGTCGGCCGTCGCTTGTTTGAGACAATCGTCGGCGATTGCGGCTGCCGTCAATTCGTCTATGCCTTTGACCATGCGGCGCACGCGCGGAATGGACGCCGCCGACATGCTCAACTCGCGCGCCCCGAGGCCAATCAAAATCAGCGCGTAGGCCGGCGACGCAGCCATCTCGCCGCACACCACAATCGGAATCGCGGCCGCAACGGCGGCGCTGATCGTCTTCCGGACGCTTTGCAGCACGGCCGGATGCAAAGACCTGAACCAGTCCGACACCTGATCGTTGTCTCGGTCGACGGCCAACAAGTATTGCACCAAATCATTGGTGCCGAGGCTCAAAAAATCCACTTCGCGCGCCAACTCTGCGGCGAGCATCACCGCCGCCGGAACTTCGATCATCGCCCCGAGCCGCACGCGGCCGACGCTCACTTTGTCCGCGGTGAGACGCGCCCGTTCCTCGTCAAATAACGCGCGCGCCCGGCGCATATCCGTCACATCGGAAACCATTGGCACCACCGCGCTCACGCGCGCCTGCGCGCCTGCGCGCAGCACCGCCCGCACTTGCGTGCGAAAAAGCTCTTCATGGCGCAGACAAAAGCGGATTCCGCGCAAACCAAGAGCCGGATTGCGCTCCGGCTCGAAACCAGCCGGCGCGCCTTTATCGCCGCCTAAATCAAACAATCTGAGGATCGCGCCGTCCGCTCCTCCGAGCTGAGCAACTTTGAGGTAGGCTTGATACTGCTCTTCTTCGAGCGGCATCGAATCTCGCTGCGAGAGCATAAATTCGGTGCGGAAGAGGCCCACGCCTCGGGCTCCGAAACGATCAATCCCGGCGTATTCGGGTGGCAATTCGAGATTGGCGCGCAGGATTATTTCCACACCATCAACTGTCACCAGCGGCTCGTGCGCCGAGGCCTGAGCCTCAACGGGAACAAAAGCCGTGCTCAACTCATGCTTGCGGCCGTGGGCGCTACGGTAACCGTGCGCGCTCCGCACGGTCGGATGCAGCACAATTTCGCCGCGCCCGGCATCAACAATGATTTCATCGCCGGTGCGCGCTTGCCGGTAAAAGTCTCGCAAACCGACCACGGCCGGAATACCGAGGCCGCGCGCGATAATGGCGGTATGTGAAGTCCAGCCGCCGGAGTCTGTGGCGATGGCGCGGATGCGACCGAAATCAAGCTCAGCGACGGTTGATGGCAGCAATTCTTCGGCGACGATCACCGTGTCCTCCATCAATTGAGGACGCTCTGTGCGCTCGCCGCTTAAGGCAAACAGCAATCGCTCGACGACATCTTCCACATCCGAGCCGCGCTCGCGCAGATAATCGTCTTTGATCTTCGCGTAAACGTCGAGCAAGCGATCCGAAACGACTTTCAGGGCCCATTCGGCGTTAACGCTTTCGCGTTCGATGTGCGACTCGACCGCTTCCAACAGCTTGCGGTCTTCGAGGATCAGCAGATGCGCGTCGAAGATATACGACTGCTCGGCTCCGGGTTCCCTGGCGGCGCGGGTTTGATTGAAAGCAACTGACGACGCGCCAAGCGAACAGCCACACGCCAGCGCCGCACCTCACGCCCAACGCCCCCGGTCTCCAGCAGCGACGATAAATGCTGCGGCGCGCTGGCGTGAAAGCGAAGCACGCGCCCGAGGGCCGCACCTTCCGAAACGGCGAGGCCGTGCCAACGCTTTTCCCTTTGCTCACGATGAGACTTCTGACTCAAGTTTTTTCTTCCCCAAAACCCGCAGCGATGAGCGCGCAGAGCGCTCGCATGGCCTCCGCCTCATCAACTCCTTCGGCCGTCGCGCGCAGCACAGTGCCGCATGAAGCGGCCAGCAAAAGAACGCTTAAAATCGATTTCGCATCCGCCGAAGCGCCGCCGTCAACGCGCTCCAGCCGTAGCGCGCTTTCGTAAACGGTGGCCGTGCGCACAAGCTGCGCGGCGGCGCGAGCGTGCAGCCCAAGCCGGTTGGTGATTCTCACTTGCCGCTCGATCATTCACTCTTTCTGCGGGGCGGCCCGGCGCGCAGCAGTTCGCCGGCGAGGTAAATTCCCTCGCGCCCTTGCTCGCCGACGCGGCGGGCCAAGTCGGCGAGCGATTCATCGACCTGAGTGGCGAGCTTAATGGCCATCGGCAAGTTGACGCCGGTGACGACTTCGATTTCTCCGTCAATTAAAAATATCGACGCGATGTTGGTCGGCGTGCCGCCAAACATATCGGTCAAAAGCAGTACGCCGCGCCCGTTTGAAACACGCGTGATGGCGCGCTTGACCTCATCATGCGCCGCGTCAACATCGTCGTGCCACCCGATGGAGACGGCCGTCACGTGCGACACAGGCCCGACGATCATCTCGGCCGCGGCCAACAGTTCGTTCGCCAACTGCCCGTGCGTCACAATCACGCCGCCGACCCGCGTCACCGTCGCCGTACCAGCTTTCTCCGTATCTTGCGCCATAAAAAATTCTCACTTAACTCACCTTACGCGGTGTGTGGTTTCAGCCGTCGCAGACGGCGACAGCGTAAAGCCCCGTGCGATGCCGCCCGGCGGCGAGCGCGGGGTATCCGCCCGCAACACATGACCAAGCCCGCGTGAGCGGGCGGCAGAGCGTTATGTTCCAGCTGCTGCTGCTGCTGCTGCTGTGCCTCTTCTGACCTCACACGTCTTTTTGCTAACCCTTACCCCCGCTTCGCATCGTACTGGCCTTTACTCTGGTCGCCCGGCTCACGCGGGCTAAGAAATAGCTTCCGCGTAAGGTGAGTCACTTAACTCTCGTTATGAGGAGTGACGATCCGCGATGCGCTTCTTTCTGTCACTTGTCACCTGTCACTCGTCACTTTTCTTCACTTATCGCTTTTCTTCACCGTCTGCTTCTTCGTCTTCTTCGTATCGCGGTGCGTGGCGATCGCGTCGTAGTCGGCGCGCCGCAGCCGCCTGGTGAGCGCGTTGGCCGCCATCACAGAACGGTGGCGTCCGCCGGTGCATCCGATGCCGACGGTCACGTAAGACTTGCCTTCGCGCTTGTAGAGCGGCAGCAAATACTCTAACAGATCGCCGAACCGGCGCAGCGTCTCACCCACTTCCGCGTGCGATTTCAAGTAATCGACGACCCGTTTGTCGTGCCCCGAGTAGTGACGCAGCTCGGGCACAAAGTGCGGGTTAGGCAAATGCCGCACGTCGAACAGCAGATCGACGGCCGTGGGGCTGCCGTATTTGTGCCCGAAGCTCAAAACTTGGACGCGCATCGGCGCGCCGTGCTCGTGCGGGCTGAAGCGCTCGACCAGGTAAGCGCGCAAAGTATGCACGGTATGATTTGAGGTGTCGATGACGTGATCCGCCAGCGCGCGAATCTCCTCCATCCTTTCGCGCTCAGCGCGGATCGCATCGAGCAGGCCGGCCCCGGTATCGGCCGGGTGCGGACGCCGCGTCTCGCTGAAACGCCGCAGCAGCACATCATTCGAGGCTTCAAAAAAGAGCACCTGCACCTCGAGCTTGTGGTCGCTTCTGAGCACCTGCAGTTGCTGCTCGAATTCACCGAGAAACGAGCCCTCGCGAATGTCTATCACCAGCGCCGCACGCTCCAGCTGCGGCTTGACGTTGTCTTCTTTGCCGATTATTTCTTCGCGCGTTTTGATTAAGCGCGCGAAAGTAGGCACCAGCATCACCGGCAGATTGTCCACGCAGAAATAGCTCAAATCCTCGAAGGCGTTTGTCGCCGAAGACATCCCCGATCCGCTGAGGCCCGTGATTACCACCAAGTCCGGCGCGCGCCGTTCGGCTTGCCGTTCCGCTTGCCGTTCGGCTTGCCGTTCGGCTTGCGCCTGATGAGAGTTGTTTGTCATCTTTCGTATGTCTTCGCTCACTAAATCGCATCTCCTGCTGGCTTCGTCGCCGGCGATGCTTCGGCGCGCTCAATTAATTCCTGATGACGCGACACAAAGCTTTTGGCTGCATCATACCCGCGCAGGCGCAGCAGGTGCACGCGCACTGCGGTCTCCACCAAAGTCGAAAGGTTGCGGCCCGGGCTGACCGGCAACAGGACGTGAGCGACGCGCACACCGAGGATCTCAATTGTTTGCGCGTCCAAGCCGAGGCGCTCGACATCTCCCGCTTCGTCCCAACGTGCGAGCCTGATCGAGAGGCCGACGGCGAGGGGGCCGCTGATCGCCGAAACGCCAAACAGATCTTTGATGTTAATGATGCCGAGGCCGCGAATCTCCAGGTGCTCGCGCAGCAGATCGGGCGCGCTTCCCATCAAGCGGTCGCCGCCCACGCGCCGCACTTTGACCATGTCGTCCGACACCAGTCTGTGACCGCGCGAAATCAGGTCCAGCGCACACTCCGACTTGCCGATTCCGGAACGCCCTTCGATGAGCACGCCGAGGCCGTAGAGGTCGAGGAGCACGCCGTGCCGCACGTCGCGCGGGGCGAGCATTTCCTGTAGATAATCCGAAAGAATCCCGATCGCAATTGAGCTCACCAGCGGTGTTTGCAAAAGCGGCAAATCGGTCGCCTGAGCGGCGGCCAACAATTCCGTGGGCGGATCAATGCCTTGTGTTAAAAGGATGCAGGCGATTTCTTTCAGCGAAAGGTTGGTGATCGCCGCGAGTTGGCGCTCCGCACCGAATTTATCAAGGTACCAGATCTCGCTTTGCCCGACGACTTGGACGCGGCCCGGCCGGATGTAGTGGGGGAAACCCGCCAGGGCGAGGCCCAACTTGTGCACGCGTGCGTCTGTGATGTGACGGCTTTTGACGCCTTGCTCTCCGGCGATAAGACGCAGTTCAAGCCGCGCCGGAGCATGCGCGAGAAACTCCTCGACGGTGATGGCCGGGCTTTGGCTCATGGTGCAGCAGCGGTGGTGGTGATTGCGGTGCGGAGGACCCGACGCCTACGGCCGATGCGCCATTGTTGCGGTCGAGGGAAAACAACGGATCCGACAAGTTTCACGGTTCGACGAGTCCGAAATTGCCGTCTTTGCGCTTGTACAAAACGCCCACACGATTCGTGTCGGCATCGCGGAACACGATAAACTGATTGGCGTCATCACGCAGGCTGAGCGCCGCTTCCTCTGCGGTCATCGGTTTAACCTGGTAATTTTGAGCTTGGATGATGCGGGCCGGAAGCGGCGCCGCTCCGACCTCTTCGCCATCCACCGGCGCAGCCCCGCCCGCGGCGCTACGGCCCACGCGACGGCGGCCGACGATTTTCTTCTTCAGCTTAACGGCCTGCGTTTCCACTTTGTCGATGGCGCGCGTTAAGGCTTGGTACATATCCGAGTTAGTATCGCTGGCGGTCAAAGTGTGGTCGCGCCAGTGCACCAAAACTTCTCCCGTTTGCCGGTTCTTTTCCACGTCGATGATGACGTGTATGCTCGCCGCCGCATCATCAAAGATGTGTTCAATTTTGTGGAAATGCTCCTCCACATGGCGGCGAATCGCGGGCGTGACCTCGACGTGGCGACCGGTATACTCAAATTTCATCACAAAACACCCTCCGAGGAAAAGTATGAACGCGGAACGATGAACGATGAAGTTCAAGGCAGAAGAATTTCTTAATTCTTAAAGTTCATCGTTCATCGTTCCGCGTTCATACTTTCTTTAGACTACAACGCGCCGCTCGCGCGAGCCGGGAATGCGCATCTGGTCGCGATATTTGGCGACGGTGCGGCGCGACAGCTTCATGCCGTCTTTGGCCAGAATCTTGACGACTTGGTCGTCCG
>JBBJMB010000319.1:0-4170 GCA_037719755.1 Pyrinomonadaceae bacterium | reverse complement strand
CTTTTGACGCCGAGGACCTGGTAGTAATCTTCTTTTGCCATTCTGGAAACAATCGGCGGTGAGCGGGTCACAGAAAAGAGAAGTCTCTGCCGCCCGCTCACCGCGCGCTATTTGCTGTTCGGGTTACTTTTTATCATCAACGTCGACGTACTCGGCGTCGATCACGTTGTCCTCGCCGCCGGTTGAGCCCGACTGCTGACCCGAGCCGGAAGCGCCGGCCGCCGATGCTTGGCCTGCGGCGCCGCCGCCCGCCGCCGCGTCAGCAGCCGCATCAGCACCCGTGGCGCCGCTGCTTTGCTGCTGATAAAGCACCTCCGCTATCTTATGGGAGGCCGTTTGCAAACGGTTAAAGGCGTCGTTTAATCGTTCGGCGCCGCCTTCGTCAAGCGCCTTTTTGGCGTCGGCGAGAGCCGCTTCGATGTCTGAGGCGGCCGCAGCGTCGAGCTTTTGGCGATTTTCGTTAAAGGTCTTTTCAACTTGATAGTGAAGTCCGTCTAAACGGTTGCGAGCTTCAATCTCCTCGCGCTTCTTCACGTCGTCTGAAGAGTGAGACTCGGCCTCGCGCATCATGCGGTCGATTTCCTCTTTGGAGAGGCCCGAAGAAGCGGTGATGGTGATCTTTTGCTCGCGGCCCGTGCCCATGTCTTTGGCCGACACGTTGACGATGCCGTTGGCGTCGATATCAAATGTCACCTCGACCTGCGGCATGCCGCGCGGTGCGGGCGGAATGCCGACCAAGTGAAACTTGCCAAGCGTGCGGTTGTCGCCGGACATAGGGCGCTCGCCCTGCAGCACATGCACCTCGACGGAGGTCTGATTGTCGGATGCGGTCGAAAAGATTTCGGATTTGCGCGTCGGGATGGTCGTGTTGCGCTCAATTAATTTGGTGAAGACGCCGCCAAGCGTTTCGATGCCGAGGCTGAGCGGAGTTACGTCGAGCAGCAAAATGTCCGTTTTTTCCCCGGACAGCACGCCGGCCTGCACGGCCGCGCCGATGGCGACCACCTCGTCGGGGTTAACGCTTTTGTTCGGCTCTTTGCCGAAGTAGCTGCGCACCAATTCTTGGACTTTTGGGATACGGGTTGAACCGCCGACGAGCACCACCTCGTCGATTTTATTGGCTTCAAGGCCGGCGTCGCGCAAAGCCTGTTCGACGGGCGGCATCAAGCGCTTCAAAAGCGGGTCAATCAATTGCTCGAACTTGGAGCGCGTGAGCTTCATCACCAAGTGCTTCGGCCCGGCTTGGTCAGCGGTGATAAAGGGCAAATTGATTTCCGTCTCCATGGTGCTGGAAAGCTCGATCTTGGCTTTTTCGGCCGCCTCTTTCAAACGCTGCAGGGCCATTTTGTCGTTCGTCAAATCGATGCCCTGGTCTTTGCGAAATTCCTCTACGATCCACTTAATCAACGCTTCGTCAACGTCGTCGCCGCCGAGGTGCGTGTCGCCGTTCGTTGATTTGACTTCGACCACGCCTTCGCCCACTTCGAGAATCGAGATATCAAAAGTGCCGCCGCCGAAGTCGAAAACGGCAATGGTTTCGTCCTTCTTTTTGTCGAGGCCATAAGCGAGGGCCGCCGCCGTCGGCTCGTTGACGATGCGCATCACTTCGAGTCCGGCGATTTTTCCGGCATCTTTGGTGGCTTGGCGCTGTGCGTCGTTGAAGTAAGCCGGAACGGTAATCACCGCTTTATCGACTTTTTGCCCCAGGTAGTCTTCGGCCGACTGCTTCATCTTTTGCAGAACCATCGCCGAAATCTCGGGCGGGGAAGAATCCTTGCCGCCGGCGAACACGCGCACATCGCCGCCGTTGGCTGCGGGCTGAACTTTGTAGGGAACTTGTTTGATTTCGTCTGTTACTTCGTCAAACCGCCGACCCATAAAACGTTTGATCGAATAAATGGTGTTTTCCGGGTTGGTCACGGCCTGGCGTTTGGCGACTTGGCCGACCAAGCGGTTGCCGTCTTTCGCAAAGGCGACGACTGAGGGTGTCGTCCGGCCGCCTTCTGAGTTGGTGATCACGGTCGGTTCGCCGCCCTCCATCACAGCCACTACAGAATTGGTTGTGCCCAAGTCGATTCCGATAATTTTACTCATTGCTCTTCTGCTTCTCCTTATCTCTTCTTCTGGCTCGCTCTACGGTGTCCCCTGATGAGGCTAAACGCAGCTAGAACTTTCACGTAACCGCGAATTTAAATGTCAATTATTCCAAAGCCTTAAAGTTGAACAGGGCGGTAATATAATACTTGAGTGCGTTTGTGTCAACTTTAATATGTGAAAATTTTGAAGGGATGCTTGAAGCCACGTGCCTCCTTGCAAACTATTAAATTTAAATGGGATAAGGCTGCAGGCGAGCTCTTGTTGAGGGAGTCATCGCGACCAGCGGGCGGCAACGATGACGGAACGGGAAACAACTTACATGTCCGTGTGCTTTGTTCTCGTTCAAAAGTTGCGACACGAAGAAACATAATGCACGCCGGAGAGCAGAGAAAAATGAAGATAGTGGTATAGACCGGCGGAAGATAGCCTTGCATCGGAGCTACTCTGGCCGCCACGAGAATGTAAACGATGGCGCCGATTTGTACGACCGTGTTGGCTTTACCCAACCAGCTGGGCCGGAAGCCGCGAAAGCCTGTGACGATATTGATCGAGGCCGCGCCCACTAATGAAAATATCGCGGCTGATCACGGCCGCGGTCACCCAAAACGGTATCGGAAAGTGGCGGGGCATCGGTTGTGGGCTGATCGCAGGCAGCGAAAGCACGATAAAGGATGTCACGAGCAGCAATTTATCGGCGATCGGGTCGAGAATTCTTCCGAGCTGCGATCTTTGATCGAAGCGGCGAGCCAGCACTCCGTCAAGGCCGTCCGTGACGCCGGCCAAAACGAAGACCGCCAGCGCCATGCCGAAGCGGCCGTAAAAAAGGAGCGACGCGAAAACGGGCGTCAGCACCATCCGGACGACCGTCAGCACGTTGGGCCAGGTGATAACGCGTGAAGACATTATTTCGCTGATCGTGAATCATAAACCGTGAATGTTCAAGGAAAAGGCGCTCTCGCCTTTCGCGATTTACGATTCACGATCAACGATTCACGGGCATTTTAATTCGAGCAGTGAAACTTCGGGCGGGCATCCGTAGCGAATAGGTAGGACGACGGTTCCGAGTCCGCGCGAAACGTAGATTTGCGTGTCGTTTTGGCGTCCCAAGCCTTTTAACAAGCGACGGCGCGGGCGACCTGAAGCGGATCTTTCGGATCTGAGCGTGACCTGCCCGCCGTGCGTGTGGCCGCTTAAAACCAAATCAACTCCGGCGCGCGCCGCGCGGCGTAAAATCACCGGATTGTGAGCCAAAAGCAGCTTCATCTCGTCATCGTGAGATCCGGCCAGGGCGAGCGAAAGGTCTTCCTGACCGACCATCGTGTCGTCAACGCCGGCCAACCAAAAGGCCGCGCCCGCTTGCTCAAAGTGAAGTCCCTCGTTAATCAATACGCGAATGCCCTCGGCGCGAAACAAATCGGTGACCAGTTGCGCATCGGTCCAGTGATCGTGGTTTCCTAAAACGGCGTAAACCCCAAAGCGCGCCCGCAAACGGCCCATCATTTCGGCGCAAGGCGCGGCGTACTCTCGTTCGTGCGAAATGTAATCGCCTGTCAGCGCCACAATGTCCGGCTCAAGCGAATTGGCCATTTCAACGGCGCGCTCGATTTGTTCGCGACCGGTGAACGGACTGTGATGAATGTCCGTCAATTGAACAACGCGCAGTCCGTTGAGCGCGCGGGGAAGGCGCCGAAGCTCAACTTGGTGCCGCTCCACTTTGAGCAGGTAAGGCTCAGCCAACGCCGAGCGCGCGGCGTCAAACACTCCCGCCATCAGCGTACGCATCAGCGGAGCCGCAGTAGTTGACCCCTGAGAATAGGGCGTCGTGCGCGAACCGCGCCTGATCCATCTATTGGGACGAGCCATGCTTTTGTTTGGGAAAACGAGCGAGTACGTTAAATCTCGCTGAACTATTTTGCATTTGTGAAATGAGCCCGCGAATTATAGTGATCGCGCGCGGCGAATGCAACAGCTCTCGAAGGATGAAGGCGGAAGGCGGAAGGATGAAAGCTGAGGATATAAGAAATTAATAACTGATGTGACGCAACGTGGACTGTGAACGAAGCTGCTCCACCA
>JBBJMB010000318.1:0-4186 GCA_037719755.1 Pyrinomonadaceae bacterium | reverse complement strand
CCCTCAGACTGCATCTACATCGTGGCGGCCGACGACCCGCGCCCCGAAGCGGAACGCATCGGCGTCGACGAGCGCTACGCCACGGTCTACAACATAGACTACGGGCGCTGCATCTTCTGCGGCTTCTGCGTAGAGGCCTGCCCGAAGGACGCCATCACCCACGGCTACAACTTTGAGCTTTCGGTTTACAACCGCGCCGACCTGCTCAAAACAAAAGACGACCTGCTCATCACCAAGCAAAAGCAATCGCCCAATTACCGCGTCGCCAGCTCAGACGAAGACGTCGACTCGGAATATAAGTATGAACGATGAACGCGGAACGGTGAAGTTCAAGCCAAAAGATAAATTCTTCTGTTCTTGACTTCATCGTTCCGCGTTCATCGTTCATACTTCCCCTCGTGTCTTTTTTGATTGCGACGGATGAGGTGTCGAAGATTTACCGTGTCGGTACGAGCCGGGTGGCGGCTCTGAACCGCGTGTCGATGGGCGTCGGCGCGGGCGAATTTGTGGCGGTGCAGGGCACGTCGGGCTCGGGGAAATCGACGCTCTTGAATGTGCTTGGCGGACTGGATACTCCGACCGTGGCCGAGTGTTGTTTGAAGAACGCGCGCTCCGGCCTCAGGCGAAGCGTGAGATGGCCGAATATCGTCGGCGCGTTGTCGGAATGATCTTTCAAACTACAACCTTATTCCGACGATGACTGCGCAGGAAAACGTCGCGCTCGCCCTCGCCTTTGGCGGCGTCCAACGTCGCGCGCGCTCCGAGATCACCCGCCGCTTGCTCGGGCGCGTTGGCTTGACGACCGGCTCGGCCACAGGCCCACGGAACTTTCGGGCGGCGAGCAGCAGCGCGTCGCCATCGCCCGCGCGCTCGCCAACAGTCCGCGCGTGCTGCTCGCCGACGAGCCCACCGGCAATCTCGATTCCACTCGCGCCCATGAGCTTTTAACTTTGCTCGCGAAATGGTCACGCGCGACGGCCTCACCATTATCATGGTCACGCACGACCGCGACCTCGCCGCCCAATTCGCTGATCGCACAATTTTCATGAAAGACGGAGAAGTAAGGATGAACGCGGAACGAGGAACGATGAAGTCCGGAACAGAAGAAATTAATTCTTTCCGGACTTCATCGTTCATCGTTCCGCGTTCATCGTTCAAAACTATGGTGAGAGCAATTCGTTTGATTTCAATGGCGTGATTATCAATGACGAGCCGATTCAGATGGCGGCGTATCAAGAGGTGTTGGGCGGGCGCGGAGTGGAGCTTACCGAGCGTGATTATTATTCGTGTCTGGGTATGGATGATCGAACTTTCGTGCGCGTCAATTTGAATCGTGCGGGATTGGCCGGTGAAGACGAGGAGCTTGCGCGCGAGATTATTGATGCCAAATCCGTCGTACATCGCCGCATGATCGCGGATGAACTACCGCTTTTCCCCGGTGTGACGGCGTTTATTAAGGAAGCAGCGCGCCACTTCACCGTGGGCGTGGTGAGCATGGCGCGCCGGCTCGAAATTGATTACGTGCTGGAGCGGGCGGGCTTCGCCGAGTTTTTCCCGACCGTCATCAGTGCGGAGGATGCGCGCGCTTGCAAACCTGATCCGGACTGCTACCTGCGCGGCCGCAACGCGGTGAACGCGTGGCGGCATGCGCGCGGCGAATGGTTGCTTTCGCCGGATGAGTTTCTGGTGATTGAAGATTCTCCTCCCGGCATACGGGCGGGCCGCGGCGCCGGCATGCGCACGCTCGGCATCACCAACACGGTCACGGAAGCGGAATTGCGCGAAGCCGGCGCCGATGTTGTTTCCGCAAGCCTCGCCGATTGGAATGCGGACGCCGTGCGTCACGTCTTCGATGCTTCACGATGACTCCCAGCGATAAATTGCGCGCCCAGCATTTGCGACGACAATTCGCCGCTGTGGCCCTGCTGCCTGATCACAGGATGGAGCTGGCGCGCTCTGCGCTGCTGATCGGCGCCGAAGAGCAAGCTGCGCATCCTTTCAGTATTGAAGAAAATCTTTCGCAACTCGAAGGCATGGGCGCGCGCCTCGCCGCGTTGCTTGCGGCCAAGGATGCTGATCCAATTGAAGTCTTTAACCGGTATTTCTTCGATGAGTTGGGTTTCGCCGGCAATACGGAGAATTACTATGATCCGCGCAACAGCATGCTCCACGAAGTGCTCGCGCGACGATCCGGGATTCCGATTACGCTCTCGCTGGTTTATATGGAGATCGGTCGCCGGGCCGGCTTGCAAGTGGAAGGCGTGGGTCTGCCCGGACATTTTATTGTGCGCGTCAAAGTTGAGCACAAAGATGCGGGCGCTTTAATCGACACTTTCGGGCGTGCAATTTTAGACGTTGAAGATTGTCAACGTAAACTCGACGAGCTTTATCAAGGACAGCTGGCGCTACGCACCGAGCATCTGCGCGCGGTTTCGACGCGCGAAATACTCATCCGCATGCTGGCCAACTTAAAAACCATTTATCAGCGTCAAGGCATGCCTCGCGAGGCCCTCGCCGCCACCGAAAGAATTCTGTTGCTCGCCCCCGACAGTATGGACGAACGGCGCGACCGCGGCTTGCTGCTCGCACAGCTCAATCGAGCGTCGGAAGCGATGGATGAGCTGAGATTGTTTCTGCGTTCCACGCCCGCTACGGCGGACGCTGCGGGCGTCCGCGAACAACTGCGGTTACTGCATTTGAAGCTTGCCTCTCTTAACTGAGCACCCGACACGCGATGAGCGCAATCGACATCCTTTTGCTGGCGATGCGGAATCTGCGTGAAGCGCGTTTGCGCAGCTCGCTGACGGCCGTCGGCGTGGCCGTCGGCGTAGCCGTGGTGGTGACGATGGTTTCGTTCGGCCTCGGACTTCAGCGCAACACCATCTCGCGCTTCAGAGATATTGAGCTGTTCAATGAAGTGACCGTCTTCGGGCGTTCGCTGACCAACATCGTTTCGGGCGAGGAAGATCCGGAACGGCGCGCTCGACCGGGCGGAAGAAGTGAATCTCCCAGCGCGCCTTCGCGCATCCTCAACGACGCGGCCATAGCGGACATCGCGAAAGTCGCGGGCGTTGACTCTGTGGAGCCTACGATTTTCTTTACGGCCTACTTGCGCTCAAACAATCGCGCTCTTTTGCGCCCCGTCGGCGGCACCGTTGTGCCTCAGGCTGCGGCGCGCTTCAAAGAGTTTTCCGCCGGTGCGATGATCGCCGCCGCGGGAGCGGATGAAGCCGTGGTGGACGAGAGCTTTGTGCGCGACTTCGGGTACGCAAAAGCTTCCGACGCCATCGGCCAACGAATTGAGTTTCTGGCTCCGCCCGACGACGGTGAGCAGGAAGAACCCTTGAGCTTTTTCGGGTTTCCTCTCGGGGAAGATGAAAAGGCGACGCCGGAAGCGGAGGGGGCCCAGGCGCCGAGCCTGGCCGCGCGTTCGTTTCTGATCGCGGGCGTGCTCAAAGAACCGGAAACAAATAACGCCGGCGGAAGAAGAGTGCGCGGATTGTCGCCCGTCGCAAGCGTTTACATTCCGACCGCGGCCGCGCGCGATTGGGCCGTCAGGTATCGCAGCGCCCTCAACGAAGTGGCTCTTCAGCCGCCCGCGCGAGCGGCGGCGTGGGCGCAGAGGAAAGCGAAGGCTACAACTCGGCCGTGGTTCGCTTGAGCGACCCGGGCGTCTCAACCGAAGTGCGCAAAAAACTAGGCGAGATGGGCTTCAGCAGCTTCTCGATTCTTGATCAGATTGAGCAGATTCGCACGTTTTTTTTTGATTATGAATTCCGTTCTCGGCCTGCTTGGCGGAATCTCGCTGCTCGTCGCTGCGCTCGGAATTGCGAACACCATGTTGATGTCGATCTTCGAGCGCACGCGCGAAATCGGCGTGATGAAAGCCATCGGAGCGGAGGATCGCGAAATTAAAATGATTTTCTTCGTCGAAGCGGCGATCATCGGATTGCTCGGCGGAATCACAGGCACGCTTGCCGCTTGGGGACTCGCCGCGCTGGCGAACAAACTGGTCTTCGAGTTTGTGCTCAAGCCCAAAGAAGCGGCCTACGTGGATTTCTTTGATCTACCCGTTTACCTCTGGCTCGGCGCCATCATCTTCGCGATCACCGTCTCGATCATCGCCGCCCTTTACCCGGCCGCCCGCGCCGCCCGCATCGACCCGGTCAAAGCGCTCAGAAACGAG
>JBBJMB010000317.1:0-4248 GCA_037719755.1 Pyrinomonadaceae bacterium | reverse complement strand
TCCATTGGAGAGCTGTGAGCACTGCCCGCTTGTCGGCGGTCCAGCCTTGAATCGTTTCCACACGCTCGTTAGCCTGAATTACTGTTACTTGATCGCCCGCCGAGATGCGCTGGACAAGTTGTTGCGCGACGGCGCGCGTGAGAGATGTGGATTTTGATAACCCGTGCAGACCTGAGGAATCGCCGCCGGTGTCCAACAGGATCACGAGGTGAGATGGCACATGCCGCAGGCTGCGGACTTGCTGCGGCACGTCGTCTTCCATCACGAGAATGTCTTCGGGAACCAGCGTGGGGTCGAAACGGCCATACTCGTCGTAAGCAAAGACGGGCAGGCGTATTTCTTCCGTGGTGATTCTGATTTTGTCTTCCTGCGCGTCGGCGCCCGTTGTTGTTGGCAACGCATTTCTGCTTTGCGCGCTCGCCGTCGCGCCCACGAAGTGGCCGAGCTTCGGAGGGATGTAGGCGGAAGGATGAAGGATGAAAGCTAAGGATAAAATATTAATAAAAGTTTTGCCGTCCTTGATTTTCATCCTTCATCCTTCCGCCTTCATCCTTTCAGAGCCGGTTTGATGCGGTGGGGAATGGCTGCGGTTGTCGTCGCTTAGGGATCGCGCTGTTTGCGCGCCTGCGATTGGACGGCGGTGATGGCTACGGCGTCGACGATGTCCGAAGGCTGGCAGCCGCGCGAAAGGTCGTTGGCAGGCTTGTCGAGCCCCTGCAGGATGGGGCCGATGGCGGCGGCGCCGGCGAGGCGTTCGGTTAATTTGTAGGCGATGTT
This sequence comes from Pyrinomonadaceae bacterium, assembly GCA_037719755.1. Lineage (GTDB taxonomy): Bacteria > Acidobacteriota > Blastocatellia > Pyrinomonadales > Pyrinomonadaceae > JBBJMB01. The sequence goes on along the minus strand of JBBJMB010000317.1, from coordinate 3,471 downwards.
GCCCGCTTGCAGATCGGGGAAGACGAGGACGTTGGCGCGGCCCGCGATTGATGAGCCGGGCGCTTTTGATTCCGCTACTTTGGGAACGAGGGCCGCGTCAACCTGAAGCTCGCCGTCAACGCTCATTTCCGCGCGCGGGCGCGCACGGTGCGCGTCGCTTCCACGACTTTGTCGATTAATTTGTGCGCGGCGCTTCCCTTCGTGGAAAGGAAAGCATCGCGACGCGCGGCTCCACTTGAGCAGCGCGCGGCAGGAATCGGCCGAAGCAAGGGCGATCTCGGCCAGTTCGGCGGCCGACGGCTCAATCACCACGCCGCAATCGGCGTAAATCAACGCGCCTTCGGCGCCGAATTGTGTGTCGGCGAGCGCCATCACAAAGAAGCTGGAGACAAGCTTGAATCCTGCCCGCACGCCGATGCAGTGCAGCGCCGCGCGTACGGTGTGCGCCGTGGTGTTGGTGGCGCCGGCCACCGAACCGTCAAATTGATGCGTGCGCACCATCAAGTTGCCGTAATAAAGCGGGTCTTCCACTGTGCGGCGCGCCTCGTCGTGCGTCACGCCCTTGGCGCGCCGCAATCGTAATACAGGGCGACGGTCTTTTCAAAGTCGGGCGCGCGACGATGATCGATCACCGTCACGGCCGCGAGGCTCGCGCCCGCCGCCGTCGCCGCCGCGCGCACCCGCTCTTCGCGACCGAGCACGGTCACGCGCGCGATCGCATCACGGGCGATCATTTCGGCCGCGATCACCGTCCGTTCGTCTTCGCCCTCGGGCAAAACGATGTGCTGCGGATCAGAGGCGGCGCGCTGGCGCAGGCGTGCGAGAATTGTCATATCTGAAGAAGGTGACAAGTGACGAGTGACAAGATCAAGCAAATTCTTTCTTGTCACTTGTCACTCGTCACTTGTCACTCACTTTAGCACAAAGGTCGGGTGGCTTGTCACGGCCGGCCATGTCGGATAGACTCGCGGTTCTGCAAGAGATGTCACAGTTTAAAGAGGTGTGCGAAGCATGGCGACTCGTGAAACGAAGCGGCGCGTGAAGCAATTGATGAAGTTTTTCCAACCTCGTCGGCCTCTGCGGGCGTTTGCTCGCCGACCGGCGTGTGCCCAAAGCGGAAAAGGCGTTGCTCGTCGGGTCTGTGATTTACGCTTTGTCGCCTTTTGACTTTCTGCCAGATTTGATTCCGTTTCTCGGTCAGGTGGATGACGCCTTTTTGGTGGCCTTAACGCTTTTGCGCCTTATCGACCGTACGGACGAGCGCATCATTCGCGAGCACTGGCGGGGAAGCCTCGACGTAGTTAATTTGGCGGGCGCGCTTGCCGCGATGGCGCCTCATCTCTTGCCGCAACGCATGAGCCGCGTGCTCTCATCGCGCGTCGAGATGGCGCCGGAGGCTCGGAAACAAATTCACATGAAAGAGCAGGGAGCGGGTGCGCCTCCCGTGGTCGAAGTGCCTTACGAATAGAAGCTTGCCCGGAGCGCGGTCCGCCTTACCCTGTGATCGACAAATCGATGTTCGTCTCGGCCTCCTCGGCTAATATCGTCACAGCGCTTTGTGGCTTGTCTTGATGCCTTGAAAAACTCTTTTTCCAGCGCCGGTGCCCGAAGCCGTCTTCGTCGCGAGCGATCAGCGCGACGTGGTAGTTGGATGAATTGGCGATCACAAACCACTCGCGCGAGCACAGACTGGGCGGCAGCGACACCGTTTTCATGTGCGGGTGGCGCGGCGGAGACCAATCTTTGACGCCGAAAACGTAAACGCGCTCGGACACGTCGGCGAGCCGTAAGTAACGATCCACCACCGGCTCCATGCGCGAAAGCCGCTCGAAGCCGGCGTAGACGCGCCCGGAGCGATTGGTGCGCAGCAGCACGGCGTTTTCGATCAGCAAACTCAAATACTCCATGCACGGCACCGGCGTGCTGAATCGAATTGTCTCCAGATCATCAAAATCTTGGCGCGAAATGTTGGCCACCGCGCCGAGATCAATCGGCCGAGACATCTCCGCCGCCAATCCCAAACCTTTTTTCAGCATCGAAACTAAATTCATCGCGCACTAAATCCCGCGTGGTCGCCAGAGAGCATCAGACTGCGACACTCTAGGCCCGACTGACTGCGCGCGAGTTACGAATATTTCTTTAAAGTGTGACCATCGGAGGGCGAGCGGTGATAAAAGGTCTCCGCTAAGAGGTATTTGGAGCGCTTATTGTTCGCTTATTGTTCGCCGCCGAGGGCTTCCAGAATCTTCTCGTGGATGCCGCCGAAGCCGCCATTGGACATAATCGCGATTAGCGTCGCCCCTGCAGTTGTGGCGCCAAGTGGTGCACGATTTCGTCCACGCCGGCGATGCAGATCGCCTGTCGGCCTTGTTGCTGCAGTTCCGTCACGATTTCTTCGGTGCTCAAGGTGTGGCCGATCTCGGCGGCTTGGCCGGCGTTGTAAACGTTGGCGATCACCGCGTAGTCCGCGAGACCGAGGGCGGCGACGTAATCTTTTGAAACACGGCGAGGCGCGATGACCACGAGCGCGGCTCGAAGACGGCGATCGCGATGCCCCGCGTATTTTTGCTTGAGGGCCGCGAGCGTTTCCCGCACGGCCGTCGGGTGATGCGCGAATCGTCGATCACGGTGATGCCGCGCACCACGCCGCGCACCTCGGCCCGTCGCTTCACGCTCTTAAATGTCGCGAGCGCCCCCGCGATGCGCTCACGATCTACGCCCCAGGCGTCCGCCGCGATGATCACCGCCAGGCAATTGCGCACGTTAAAGTCGCCGATCAAAGATGTGCTGAACTGTCCCCATTCGGCGCCCGCGCGAAAAACGCGAAAGTGAGTGGCATCATTGCGGTACGCCACGTCGCGCGCCTGCCACTTGGCATCGTCGCCGATGCCGAACGTCTCCACTTGCGTGTGCAGCCGGTCGCCGAAATCCTGGATTACTTCGCGCACGTGCGGGCTATCCACCCGGCGATTAAGCGCCCGCCTCCGGGCACCAAATTCATCAAGCGCCGAAATGCCGTCTTGACCGCCGCCAGATCCGCGTAGATGTCCGCGTGATCGAACTCGATGTTGTTGACCACCGCCAGTTCCGGCAGATAGTGCATAAACTTCGGCCCCTTATCGAAATAGGCCGTGTCGTACTCATCGCCCTCAATGGCGAAATAATCGCTCGGGGTCACGCGAAAGCTGGCGCCGAAGTTTTGCGCGATGCCGCCGACGAGAAAGCCTGGATCGAGACCGCCGCACTCCAATACCCACGCGGCGAGGCTCGTGGTGGTGGTTTTGCCGTGCGTGCCCGCCAGCACCAGCGAGCGCCGGCCGCGGATAAATTCCTCTTTCACCACCTCGGCCTGCGACCTGTACAGCAAGCGCCTGTTAAGCGTTTCCTCAATCTCCGGGTTGCCGCGCGAAAGCGCGTTCCCCACCACCACGCAGTCAGGCGCAACCGTCAAATGCTCCGCACGGTAGCCCT
>JBBJMB010000316.1:0-4266 GCA_037719755.1 Pyrinomonadaceae bacterium | reverse complement strand
GCATCTTGCCTGCCATGAGCGCGCCAGCGCGAACACCGCACGCGCCATGCGGCGCGTTGGCAGGCAAGATGCCTGCGCTCCCAGCGCTAACTTAATGCCATGGCCCCTTCAGGGTCAGAGAGATCATCGCCTATGTCCATGGGCGCTCTCCCACGGACATTGACTTGATCCCCTGCGGGGATCAGATGGACGCACGCCGGCCGGATCATTCAACTTTTCAATTCGACCAAAATCTCAACGTAGCGCTTGTCGCCCACGTTGCGGGCCGCGTGACGGCCGCCCTTTTCGATATAGCGCACCTGACCGGCTTGCAAATCTACTTTATTCGGCTTCAGTTGAGCCTCCGGCGGGTAAGTGACCTCGAGCGTTGATCCTTCGTAGACGTGAAAAAGATAATCCATGTGATGCGTGTGCATCGGGATCAACTCGCCGGGAGCGAGGATGAATTCCCAGACCTTCACCTTCTCGTTCTCAAAGGTCATCTTGGTGCCCACCTCCCCGGCCGTGTCGCTGTACTCCAGGGGGCGCCCGTGCATCGCCGCCGCGATTTCATCGGAAAAAGCCGCGAGCGCCGGGATCGCGGTCAAAAAGGCGAGCATGTTTCTTCGCTCCATCATTTGATCTCCATTCTTAAATCAGTTCGGTTTTAAAATTTACTCGGGCGCTCAAAGTATAACTTAAATGCCGACGTGTCAAAACGACGGAAATTGCCGGCGCTTGTGGGCCGTTAAAGTTTTCCGCCGTCAAGCCGATATGACCTTCGCTTCGGTAACCTCGCATCAATCGCGAGTTTCGTTCCTGCCTCAATCCTCAGAGAAATCGAGATGTTTACTACTATCCAACGCGCGAGCATTGAAGAGCTGGTGCGAACTGAATTGCCGCCGCTTCCGCGAGCGGCGTTGCGCGTGGTGGAACTGACGAGAGACCCGGACGCCTCTTCACGCATGGTGGCCGACATGGTTGGAGCCGATCCGGTGCTCGCCGCGCGAGTTATGCGCGCGGCCAACTCGCCTCTCTACACCTGCGAGCATCCCATCGCCAACCTGAGCGCCGCTGTCGCCGCCCTTGGCCACCACTCGATTCACATGCTGGTCGTCGTTTTGATCACCTTCGACTTTTTCCACCGCAAGTCGAAGAACACCGCCCTCAGAAAAGTTCTGTGGCAGCATTCACTGATCACCGCCGTGGCCGCGCGCGAAGTGTGTACGGCGCTTGGCTTGCGCCTCGGCGAAGGGGCATTTCTCGCCGGTCTGCTGCATGACATCGGCCAACTCGTGTTGCTTTGTCATGACGCAGACAACTATGCGCAGCTCGCTACGGGCGTTTGCGAACAAGAGTTGATTTGGCGCGAGCAAGACTTACGGCTATGATCACGCCGCCATCGGCGAGCACGTCGCGCAGTACTGGAAGATGCCGCGCGAAATCGTGCAGGTGATCAAGCATCACCACCAGCCGGAGGAGGCGGGCGAGCACGCGCTGATGGCTTACGTCGTGGATGCCGCCGATGCCCTGGCTAACTCCGCCGGTGCGCTCACCGGCCACGGCGCGACAAGCGGCGGCGATTTCACCTCCGTCAAATTGATCGCTGAGTTGGGCATTACCGACGCCCAACTGCAAGAGATCTGGAGCAGATCAGTCGCGCAGATGACTGAGGTAGTAGAGTTTCGGCTGAGCTTTCTCGCGCTCAGCATCCGCAACAAGTTCTCTACGTCGCGTCCTCAAACCGCTCGCGAAAGGGCTGCGAAGCGCGACGCAGTTCCACCCAATCCTCGAAGATTTCAGGCGTCCGCAGCCAGACCGCAAACCACTCGGCGATTTCCGCTTTCTCGTCGCGCTTGCGCGCATCGACCGATGCGTTGCGCGCGATCATCTCAGCTCGCCGCTTGCCCTTCACCGCCAGCTCACGCAGCAAACGAAGGCCGGTTTCGTCTTTGATGCGCTCAAACTGACGGCGCAAATTGTCCATCTGCTTGATGGAGCGAACCGCCTGCTCGAAGTCGGAAAACTTCAAGACGTTGCGAAACACGGCCTGGTACGGGTCCGCCGAGCGCCACTCTGTGTCCAGATCAAGCACCTCTACGTGACGCAGCTCCGCGCCCTCTTCGGCCAACAAACGCGCGATGGCCGCCGGGCTCTCGACGGCGCCCGCGCCGAATCGATCGCGCACCTCATACGCCACCCGCTGCAGCTCGCTCGCCCCGATTGATTCACAATCCAGGTGCTCCCAAACCTCAATCATCAAGTCGCGCTTGGTCCGCGCTTTCCACTTCCGCTCTGACATAATAACCAGCTTACCGGCGCGCAACGGGAAGTTCAAACAAAAGGATGAAGAAGGCTTTGGAAGGATGAAGGCGGAGGGATGAAGGATGGAAGCTCAGGATTAAAGATTTAATTAAAAGTTCTGCCGTCCTTATTTTCATCCTTCATCCTTCCGCCTTCATCCTTCCAGACCTCTTTCCTAAAGAGTTCTCTTTGAACTTTGGTACTCATATGGGGTACGATTCTTGCAAAGATGGTGTTGATGCAAGAATCACAAATAGCGCTGCAAAAATTCTTCGGCTTTGCGGATTTTCGGGAAGGTCAGCGCGCCGTCGTCGAGTCGGTTTTGGCCGGGCATGATACGGTGGTGGTGATGCCGACGGGCGGCGGCAAGTCTCTGTGCTATCAATTGCCGGCGCTGATGCTTGAAGGCGCCACGGTCGTCATCTCGCCCTTGATCGCTTTGATGAAAGACCAGGTCGATGCGCTTCATGCGCGCGGCCTTCCCGCGACGTTTATCAACAGCTCGATTGATTTTGAAGAACAGAAAACTCGATTGGGCGCGGTGCGGCGCGGCGAGTATAAATTAATTTACGTGGCGCCTGAGCGCTTCCGCAGCGCACATTTCGTAGAGGCTTTGCGGCAAATCAAGATTTCGCTTTTCGCGGTTGATGAAGCTCACTGCGTCTCGCACTGGGGGCACGACTTTCGGCCGGATTACCTGCGCTTAAAATCTGTGCTTGAAGATGTCGGGCGACCCACGGCGGTGGCGCTCACGGCGACGGCCACGCCTCACGTGCGCTCGGACATCATAGATCAATTGGGACTTTGCGAGCCGCGCGCGTTCGTCAGCGGCTTTGACCGTCCGAACCTCACGATCAACGTCACCCACACGCAGAACGAGCGCGAAAAGATCGCGCACATCAAGCGCTTGGCCGCGCGCGGCGGTTCGGGCATTATCTACAGCTCAACGCGCAAATCCGTCGAACAAGTCGCGCGCCTGTTGCAGCACGCGAATCTCAACGTCGTGGCTTACCACGCCGGCATGGAGGATGCCGCGCGCGCGCACGCGCAAGACGATTTCATGCACAGCCGCGCGCAGATGATCGTCGCCACGAACGCCTTCGGAATGGGCATCGATAAGCCGGACATACGCTTTGTCGCCCACTTTCACTTGCCCGGCTCAATCGAGGCTTACTACCAGGAGATCGGCCGCGCCGGCCGCGACGGTTGCCCTCCCTGCGCGCTCTTGTTCAATTACGCCGACAAGCGCACGCAAGACTATTTTATCGAAGGCTCGTTTCCGCCGCCGGAAACGATCTCCAAAGTCTACAGCGCGCTCGCCGCCACGGGCGAGCGGCGCATGAGCTTTCGACTCGCGAAATCGCCGCCCGCTCCGCCGTGCGCAACGAAATGGCGGTGCAATCATCGCTCGTCATTTTGGAAAAGGCCGGGCACATCGAACGCGGCAACGCCGCGGAGAACCGCGCGTCCTTGCGCTTGCTGGTGACGGGAACGCAAGCGCGCGCGTCGGTCGCGGATCAGCGCAGTGCGCAACAGCGCCAAGTGCTTTTCGCTTTGCTCGGCGGTTACGAATTAAGCGAGCGGCGCGAAAGCGAGATTGACACGGATGAATTGGCGGAAACGCTTGGGCTGGATCGAGCACACGTGCGGCGCGCGCTCGCCGCGCTCTCTGCCGCAGGCATCCTTTCGTACCAGCCGGCCCGCCGCGTCCGGGGCCTTTTGATGCGCGACGAAGTACCTGTGAAACAGTTGCGGATTCGCCCGCAGGATTTAGCGCGCCGCGCCGCGCTTGAACAGCGCAAGCTGCGCGAAATGATTAGCTTCTGCTACACGGAAGACTGCTACCGCACGTTTATTCTAGATTACTTTGGCGACACCACGCGTCACGCCGATCGCTGCGGCTCCTGCGGCAATTGCGCTCCGGGGGCGAAAACGGCCACAGAGCGCACGGCTCGGCAAATGCCCGCGCCTGTGAAAAGCGAG
>JBBJMB010000049.1:0-15562 GCA_037719755.1 Pyrinomonadaceae bacterium | reverse complement strand
TCGTCTATGGCGACATCGGCACGTCGCCGCTCTACGCGATGCGCGAATGCTTTCACGGGCCGCACGCGATTGATCCTTCGCCCGCGAACATCTTCGGCGTGTTGTCGCTCGTCTTCTGGGCGTTAATCATCGTCATCTCGATCAAGTATCTGACGTTCGTTTTGCAGGCCGATAATCGCGGCGAAGGCGGCATTCTCGCTTTAACCGCGCTCGCGACGCCGATCAAGGTTTTAAGTTCCAGCGAGCGGCAGTGGCTCGTGGTGCTCGGCCTTTTCGGCGCGGCGTTGCTTTACGGCGACGGCATCATCACTCCGGCGATTACGGTGTTGGGCGCAGTTGAGGGTTTGAACGTTGCGACGCCGCTTTTCGAGCCATATGTCGTGCCCATCACAATTGCGATTATCATCGGACTGTTTTTAATTCAAAGTCGCGGAACGGCGGCGGTCGGGAAGCTGTTTGGGCCGGTGATGCTCGCTTGGTTCGCCACGCTCGCCGCGCTCGGCGTCGCACAAATTGTGCGCAATCCGTCGGTCCTCAAAGCGGTCAATCCGCTTTACGGGTTCGAGTTTTTCCGCGCCAACGGTTGGGTCGGATTCTTTGTGCTCGGCACCGTGTTTTTCGTCATCACCGGCGGCGAAGCTCTTTACGCAGATATGGGACATTTCGGCAGGCGACCGATTCGCGTCGCCTGGTTCGCCGTCGTGCTGCCCGCATTGCTGCTCAATTACTTCGGGCAGGGCGCTCTTTTGCTCGCCAATCCGGAGGCGGCGGTGAACCCGTTTTTTTCTTGCCCTCATGGGCGCTCTACCCGATGGTGGTTCTCTCCACGTTCGCGGCCGTGATCGCATCGCAGGCGCTTATTTCGGGCGCTTTTTCACTCACGATGCAAGCGGCGCAGCTCGGTTTTCTGCCGCGTCTCAACATCCTGCACACTTCGCACACCGAATACGGGCAGATTTACATTCCCACGCTCAACAGGCTGTTAATGATTTCGTGCATCCTGGTGGTGCTCGCCATTCGCACGTCAAGCAACTTGGCCGCCGCTTACGGTATCGCGGTGACATCCACTATGGCGATCACGACGGTCATCTTCTACATCGTCGCGCTTGAGCGCTGGGGGTGGAGTCGACTTGCGGCCGCCGCGCTCGCCGGATTCTTCTTTATCATCGACTTGGCTTTCCTCATTGCCAATCTGATCAAGATTCCGCAAGGCGGTTGGTTTCCGCTGGTCGTCGCGCTGTTCATCTTTACGGTGATGACGACGTGGAAGCGCGGGCGCCGGCTGGTCGCCGAGCGGCTTTTCGGGCAAAACGAAACAATGGAAGATGTGTTGCAGGAATGCCAACTTAAACCGCCGTTGCGCGTGCCCGGGACGGCGATTTTCCTGAGCGGCAATCCGGCCGGCGCGCCCTCGGCGCTGCTCGCCAACATAGACCACAACAATGTGCTGCATGAACACGTTATTCTGCTCAATGTGGAGACCAAGCAAAGGCCGCACGTGCCCGATCACGAGCGGGTGAAAATTGATTTGCTCGGTCAAGGCGTTTACCGCGCCACGCTGGCGTATGGATTTATGGATGAACCGGATGTGCCGAAGGCGCTACATGCGGCCAACTTTCCGGGCGTCGAGCTTGATTTGCAGAAAGTGACTTACTTCGTCAATCGCTCGGCGGTGATCGCCAGCAAGTTGCCGGGCATGGCGATGTGGCGCGAAAAGCTGTTCGCCGTTATGTCGCACAACGCGGCAAGCGCCGTCGATTACTTTTGCCTGCCGCCGGGACAGGTTATTGAGATCGGCACTCGCGTTGAAGTTTAATGTAAAAGTAGCACAGGCTTGTCGGCCTGTGTTATCTGGCGAGTGCGTCAAGGCCGCAGGCCCTAGAAGCCTGCTCTCCTTCAGCTAACCCTGGTAGCCGAAGAATTTGCGCTCTTTGATGACGTGCGCGACTTCGGGCGGAACCATCTTTTCCCACGATGGGTCTTGTCCGCGAATCTTGGCCAGCACGTCGCGCGAAAAGATGTGCAGGTAATCTTTGTTGTAGAAGTCAATTGACTGGATGTAGTTGTTTTCCGTCAAGTGTTCGTAGAGGTTACGCAGTTGAGGGGGAACTTTGAGCGCTCGACGGTCAGCAATTGCCCGGTTTCTTTGTCCTTGAGCGGGTACACGTAAAGCTTCATGTTGTTTTTGAACAGCCGCCCGAAGGATTCGAGAATTCCGCCGTCGAGATGCGCGTAGTAATTTTCGTCAAACAGCTCGCGCAACGAAGGAATGCCCATCGTCATCGCGATCTGCTTGTTGGTGTAGCGCGCCAGAAAGGCCGCCAACCGGTAATACTCGAAGTAGTCGGAGATGAGCACCGTCGCCCCGGTCGCGGCCAGCACTTCGGCGCGACCGAGAAAGTCTTCGTAGTCAATCTCGCCGGTCGCTCGCAAATTGTTCATCGTGATTTCCATCAGCGAAACTACTTCTTCGCCTTGGGCTTCGGGTTCCTTCATAAACTGGCTGTGGGCGCACTCCAGCATATCCAGGTTGACGTAAGTCACCGGGCGGAAGCTGCCGCGCTCAACTAGCACAGGCTTTTTGTAAAGCACTTCGGACGGCTGCAAAACCTCGCCGCTGGCGGAAAACATCGCCGCATCGCTCAAGTCTTGCTGCACCAGCTTGAGGCTCATCAAGCGGTGATCGACGGCTTGGAATTGCGGGCCGGAAAATTTGATCATGTCAACCTCAATGCGGTTCGTGGTGAGGTTGTCGGACAGCTTCAATCACCAGATCGGGCGCGTCGAAGTGGGCGAGCGCGCCGTGAATCAAGTTGACGCCGATCACGCCGAGCGCCTCATACTGCGAGACGTGCTCGTTCGAGCATTCGCACGTGCATCACGATTTGGCTTGGCTCGCCGCGCGGGTGAGATTGAAACTTGATGCCCATCCAGCCGTGACATTCGTCGTTGCCTTTGTAGCCGCGCGCCGCGACCGTGTCGGCGAAGACGAAGAATTCCGTTTCCGCGCCGCGCCTTTCGTCGAGGCGCTCTAACAGCAATGCGTATTCATAGTCGAGCATGCTTTGCAATCGGTGGCGCGAAACGTAGCGGTCGGCCTTACCGTAGATCGAGTCGCTGACCAGCATGTCGTAAGCCGACATGCTTTTGGCGATGGTTCCGGCCGCCGCTCCGACGCGAAAAAACCAGCGCACCACTTCCTGACCGGCGCCGATCTCGGCGAACGTTCCGTATTTGCGCGAATCGAGGTTAATCGAGAGCGCCTTTTGCTGCGTGCCGACTTTCTCCCTGTCCATGCTCATACGCTTTTCCTTGTCTCCAATCGAAGTTGATGTGTCACCCAACACGCTTTAATTCTTCATCCAACTACCATGTGACTTGGTCCGCGCGGCGCGCGCGGAGTTTCTTGGCCGCAGAAGATTTGCTCGCCGGGGATTTCTTTGAGGCCATGCTAAGCTTTGTGAAGATCCGGCGAGCGCTGGCTTTTGCAATCTCCGAGTTTTATTCGCCTTGACACACTCAAACTAAACGGCATTATTATCGTTTGTCGGCAGTCTGGCTATCTCAACGCTTATTCTATTTCCTTATGACGAATCAGCATAGCTCGATTTTTCGTTAAAATTCTAACCCAGGTCGCCCGCCGAAAGACCCTTCGGCCCCAAGCGGTCAAGAGAAAGCGTCAGATCAACACGGAGTTTCCAGAGATTATGAGCGCTGTGATCAATTGCGTTGCCTACGCCAACGGGCGCCGGGTCTCGGACGTCGCCGTCGAAGAGATTAGCGAGGTGCTCAAACAGCCTGACCGCTTCGTCTGGATCGGGCTGCACGAGCCGAGCGAAGAAGTGCTGAAGCAAATTCAGCGCGAATTTAATTTGCACGATCTCGCCATCGAAGACGCCCACCGCGCCCACCAGCGGCCCAAAATCGAACTTTACGAAGATTCGCTTTTTATCGTGCTGCGCACCGCCCTTTTCAACGCGGCGAAGCGACACATCGAGTTCGGCGAAACGCACATTTTCGTCGGCGAGCGCTATCTCGTTTCGGTGCGCCACGGGCCATCGTCTTCTTACCGCGAAGTGCGCTCGCGCTGCGAATCAACTCCGCGGCTGCTTGGCAAAGGGCCCGGCTTCGCCCTTTATGCGCTGATGGATTCCATCGTCGACCAGTATTTCCCCGTCGTCGATGCGCTCGAACAAGAGCTGCAGGCCCTGGAAGAGAAAATCTTTAGCGAAACTTTCAGCCGCGAAACGACCACGCAGATCTATCAACTTAAGCGCGAACTGCTGGAAGTCAAGCGCGCCATTTCGCCGCTCATAGACATCTGTAATCGCCTGGCGCGTTTTGACCTGGAGCTGATTCCCGAAGGCACTCGACCATATTTCCGCGACATTTATGATCATGTGATCCGCATCAACGAGATGGTTGATATGTTGCGCGAGCTTTTGACGACCGCGCTGGAAGCCAATTTCTCGCTGATTTCCATCGCGCAAAACGACGTCACCAAGCGGTTCGCGGGATGGGCCGCCATCATCGCCGTGCCCACTATGATCGCCGGCATTTACGGCATGAACTTCGACTGGATGCCGGAACTGAGATGGCGCTATTCTTACCCGATTGTGCTGATGCTGACCATCGGGTCTTGCCTCACACTGTACGCACATTTCAAACGCTCGGGCTGGCTCTAAACCTCCGGAAAGACATTTTTTTATGATTCATCAAGGCGTCCGCGCCAAAGTCATTCTCAACGCCGCCGCCGGAACTTCTACGCCGGACTTCGGCGGCCAAACTGTAGCCGAGCGGCTGGCGGAGATTTTTGCCGCTGGCGGCGTCGAAGCGGACATCCGCGTGGCGGCCAACGGGGCGGAGCTTGTGTCTCTGGCAAAGCGCGCGCCCCTGGAAGGCTACCCCGTGATTGTCGCAGGAGGCGGCGACGGCACCATTAATCTGGTCGCCTCACAGCTGGTCGGAAGCGAAATTCAACTCGGCGTTTTGCCCCTTGGCACGCTCAACCACTTCGCCAAGGATCTCGGAATTCCCCTCGACCTTGAGGCGGCGGCGCAAACAATTATCAGCGGCCACGCGGTGCAAGTTGATGTCGGCGAAGTGAACGGGCGCGTCTTTATCAACAATTCCAGCCTCGGACTGTATCCGAGCATTGTGCGCCACCGCGAGCGACAGCAACAGCGGCTCGGGCGCGGCAAATGGTACGCGCTCTTTTGGGCGGCGCTCACCGTGCTGCGGCGCTTCTCTCTGTTAAGCTTGCGTCTCACGGCCGAAGGCGAAACCTTAAGGCGACGCACGCCGATGATCTTCGTCGGCAACAACGAGTATCAGATGGAGGGTTTTCAGATTGGCGCTCGCTCGTGTCTCGACCAAGGGCAATTGTCGGTTTACGTAGCTCACCGCGTCGGGCGCGCCCGGTTGTTGCAGCTGATGATTGCCGCGCTCTTCGGACGAAACCCCGGAGAGGCGCCCGACTTCGATCAATTGTGCGCCGCCGAGTTATGGGTTGAGACGCGCCGCAAACGCCTGTTGGTAGCTACCGACGGCGAAGTCAACGTGATGAGCGCGCCGCTTCATTATCGCGTGCGCCCCGGAGAATTGCGCGTGATTGTGCCGCGGCCGGAAGATGACACCATCGAAGGAGAAAATTAACTTTGCGCACCCTCATCCATCTCTCTGACGTTCACTTCGGCCGCGTCGATTACAGCCTCATCGATCCGCTGGTCAAATTTGTCAACGAGCTGCGTCCTCATGTCGTCGTAGTTTCCGGGGATCTCACGCAGCGCGCGCGCGCCGCACAGTTTAAGGAAGCGCGCGCCTTTCTCGATCGCTTGCCGAAGCCGCAAGTGGTTGTGCCCGGAAACCACGACGTGCCGCTCTACAACGTCTTTGCCCGTTTTTTGAAGCCGCTCGACAATTACCGCCGCTACATCTCCGATGATCTGCTCCCTTCTATGCGGATGACGAGGTCGCCATCGTCGGCGTGAATACGGCGCGCTCGTTAACGTTTAAAAACGGCAGAATCAACGAAGAGCAAGTGGCGATGATTCGCAAGCGTATGGCGCGCTCCAAAATGCGGTGACGAAGATTGTGGTCACGCATCACCCGTTCGATGTGCCGCCCGGCCAAGACGACGCCGATTTGCTCGGGCGCGCCGAGATGGCTATGCAAACGCTCGCACGGTGCGGCGCCGATGTGCTCCTCGCCGGCCACCTGCACCTCAGTCATACGGGACACTCGGCCGCGCGTTACCATGTCGAAGGACATTCGGCCCTTGTCGTTCACGCGGGAACTGCGACTTCAACGCGCGGCCGCGGCGAAACCAATTCTTTTAATGTCATCCGCGTGGATCACCCTCACATCGAAATCGAACGCGTGTCCTGGCGAACCGAGACGGGCAATTTCATCACATTTCTCACCGAGCGATTCATCCACACGAGCGCCGGCTGGGTGCGTCTCGCCGACGCGCCGCCCACAGTTGAAGATACGGTGGCGAGCGTCGTGCAAGATGCCAATGAAAGCAACGATCCGCCGCAGTAATTTGTGCCGCTCGAATATCAATTCTTCGCGTAGTTTTAAAGTTGTTGAAGATGGCAGGCGCGCGCGCTTTGTGCGCATCTCGGTTAACTACACAGGGCATGGAGTGTTCTGAAGCCTGCTCGGAGCAGGCGACAGAGTAGGAGCCACAGGCGTTGCGGCCTGTGGTTATGAGTGACACCAGGGCGAGCCCGCGTTGAGCGGGCGAAAGAGGTGACGGATACGGGGGGAAAGCAGAAGATCCGCCTCAACACTCTTCTCTGCCGCCTGCTGCCGCAGGCTCGATATGAAGCGGCGCTGTCCCCACAGGCTTTCAGCCTGTTGCTCCTACGCGGTAGCCTTCTACGAGCAGGCGCAAGCCGTCCGCCGTATTTACCTCAGTCGAACAGTAATCACGATGTCTTCACCACCCTTGATGATTGAGCTTCCGGAGAGCGACGAGGAACTGCTCGCTCAGTGCGATGTGGAGACATACCGCTCGGGAGGCAAAGGCGGACAGCACGTGAACACTACGGAATCGGCGGTGCGCCTGCGCCACCGCCCGACCGGCGTGATGGCGATTTCGCAAGCCGAGCGCAGCCAGCACCGCAATAAGGCTACGGCGCTTCAAAATTTAAGGCGCAAAATTGAACGCTTGCACAAGCGCGATCCCTTACGCATCCCAACCAGGGCGACGCCGGCCTCTAAACGCAGGACGCTTAAGGAAAAGGACGAACGCTCGAAAAAGAAGCGGCTTCGCGCCAAGCCGCGCATCGATGATGACTAATTGCTTTTGAATCGAAACGAGAAAAACTCTTTATCGAAGGCGTCAAAACAATTTTTTCTGTTTAAGATTCCGGTCATGACCTGAAGCAGAAGAGGCCCGAGCGCGAGGGAAGTCAGAAGTCAGAACGCGGAACGATGAAGTAAAGACAGAAATGAGTACATCTTGGCTTTGACTTCCGCGTTCATCGTTCTGACTTCTGACTTCCCTCGCCCCCACATCAATCTTCCGTGGTATTGGTTTTCGTTACGCCTCCAGTCGGGCTTCCATGGTGATCGTCGCGTTCAGCACGCGTGAGACCGGGCAGGTCGCTTTGGCCTTATCGGCGGCGGCGGCGAAGGCTTGTTGGTCGGCGCTCGGCACGCGCGCGGTGACGTCCAGGTGAACGGCGGTGATGGTGAACCCGGCTTCCGTTTTGTCCATCGTCACCGCAATTGTCTTGATACTTTCGGCCGTCAGGCCAGCGCCGCCAAGCTGGCCCGATAAAGCCATGGAGAAACAGCCGGCGTGCGCGGCGGCGATTAATTCTTCGGGGTTGGTGCCGACGCCTTCCTCAAACCTCGTCGAGAATGAGTATTGCGTGTTGGTGAGCACGCCGCTGTCAGTTGAGATTGTTCCTTGCCCGTCCCTGATGCCGCCTTGCCATTCCGCTGAAGCTTTGCGTTTCATGATTTTCTCCTTCTGCGTATTTGTTTCGCTTTGTGTCCCGCGTGAGAGCTTTCGCGATAAATTGTGCGATTCCCCGCCACTTTACATGCCATTCGCCAACACCAGAAGGTGCTCGCTCTCAAGGCTGATTTGAGTGATCGCGCCGACGGAATGAGAACCGCGCTTGCGACGATTGTGGCAATTAACGCGGACCTGCTGTTATGCTCTTCGCGCGTCTCAACAGTATTCCATCAAGATGAAGCATACATCCTCTATGATCCAAACGGCTTCTTTCATCACGCGCAGGAAATTTATCGCGGCGACGATCGCTTGCGTGCCCGTCACAGTGATCGCTCAGCGTAATATTTCTTCGCCTTTCAAACGCGAAGTGATGACCGTCACGGGCCCCGTTAATCCGGCTGAGCTCGGCATCACGCTCGTGCATGAACACGTGATGGTCGACTTTGTTGGGGCCGACCGGGTGAGCAAAGATCGGTATCGCGAATCGGAGGTGTTTGCTGTTTCTACGCCTTATTTGAAACGTGCCGCGCAAGCGGGCTGTGCGACTCTGGTGGAATGCACTCCCGCCTATCTGGGCCGCGACGCTGCGCTGCTCAAAAAGTTGTCCGCCGCTTCCGGCCTGAAAATAATTACGAACACAGGTTATTACGGAGCGGGGCAAGGCAAATATGTGCCCGCACACGCTTACCGAGAAACCGCCACAGAATTGGCGGCGCGCTGGACGAAAGAATTTAACGAGGGCATAGACGACACGCGCATCAAGCCCGGCATGATCAAGATCAGCGTCGACGGCGGCAAGCTTTTCGAGATAAACCGCAAAATCGTCGAAGCGGCGGCGCTCACGCATCTGCAAACCGGCCTCACGATTGGCTCGCACACGGGCGACGGCGCGGCCGCGATGGAGCAATTAGATGTGCTCACCCGTTTGGGCGTCAGGCGCAAGCTTTTATTTGGATTCACGCTCAAAATGAGCGCGACAAAGACATACACGTCGCCGCCGCCCGGCGCGGCTGTTGGGTGGAATTTGACGGCGTGAGCGGCGAGCAAGTCAAGTCTCATCTGATTTTGTGACACACATGGCCAAGCGGGATTGATCAATCAAGTGCTCATTTCAATGGACGCCGGGTGGCATCACGTAGGCGAGCCGGCGGGCGGCAAGTACCGGGGTTACGAAAGCTTGTTTACGGAATTTCTGCCCATTCTCCGCCAAACTCTTGGCGATGCCGAAGTCAACAAGTTAATCACGATCAATCCGCAAAACGCTCTCACCGCAGTGCGGTCAACAGCGCGGCGGTAAGTTCGGTGAAGGAGACATCACTCATTTACCAACGCTGAAGCCTCCGTCAATCACAAAGGCGCTTCCGGTGACGAAGGCCGCTTCATCGCTGGCGAGATAAAGCACTGCGGCGGCGATTTCTGCGGGCGTGCCCATGCGGCCGATGGCCTGCGTGGCCGCCATGTCGCGATAAGCTTTTTCCGGGTCCGGGTACTCACGCAGTCTGGCCTTCACGAAAGGCGTTTCCACTCTGCCCGGACAAACGCAGTTCACTCGCACGCCTTGCGTCGCATGGTCTAGCGCAAGGCTTTTGGTCAATCCCACAACGGCAAATTTCGTCGCGCAGTAAGCCAGCCGTTCGCCGACGGCCACAATGCCGCCAATTGATGCCACGTTCACAATCGCTCCGCTTCTGCGCTCGATCATGCCGGGAATGAACACTTTGGTGACGTTAAAGATTCCGCGCACGTTCACGGCGTACAATCGATCAAGATCTTCTCCGGAAGTCTGCTCGATGGTGCCGACATGGCCGATGCCGGCATTGTTAACGAGAATATCCAGTTTCTGTTGTTCCGCACGCACGGTTTCGGCAACGCGCCGGCAATCCTCTTCGTTGGTGACATCAAGCGCGATGAATGACGCACGAGCGCCTGCGGCTTCAATGTCGCGCACCACTCTCTGACCCGCTTCATCATTGAGGTCAGCGACGTAAACGAACGCTTCCGCCTGCGCCAGCGCATGTGCCACCGCCTCGCCGATGCCGGAAGCGGCCCCCGTGACCAGTGCTACTTTGTTTGTTAATTGAAACATGATGTGCGTCTTTGACTTGGCGAGAAAACTTAACTCTCCAGCGAGTGATCAAACAATCATCAGGCTTTTACATTTATCGTCGGCTCAAGTCAATCCGAACTGCGAGCAAATTTTGGTGTCCGACAATCTTGCGGATTGTCGCGTGCATGCCAAGCTTCGGAAGCTTGCTTTCTCACGCAGTCAGCGACAATCCGCAAGATTGTCGGACACATGTGTTTAAAGCCGATCTATTGCTTAACGACGAGGACAAGGCCGAGCAGACAAAATACAAGGCCCAGGATATTACGCGGCGTCAATTGCTCGTGGTAAAAGATGAGTCCGATCGGCATTAACAAAGCGGTGACGGTCACGCTGCAGGCGACCCCGGCCGTGCTGATATTCCACCCGATTCTGTAGGCGAGTAAGAATCCGATCTCAATGGCGACCACCGCGAAGCCGGCCGCGATCACCACCGCCCAATTAGAGTCTCTTAAAGTTTGCCAGAGAGATTTCTCACCCGCGTAAACAATCGCCCCGATTCCTGAGACGGCGAGGGCGACGGCGTAAATGATCACGTAGGTGTAAAACGGATTGGCCGACTGCGGAATGGATTTTTGACAGACGTGGTACAGAACCATTCCGACGACAATCAAAACGAAAGGTAAAAAGAAGTAGGAGCTGCGCATAGCGCCGCATGATATCCGTCCGCTTCAGGAAATGCACGCGCTTGGGTTGGCCCTCAGCGGCGATGAAACGTTGCGACTCAGCATTTCTCATTGCGCTGACAGTCTTCCTGAATTTTGTCGACGCCGATCGCAACTACTGTTGTTGCTGTTGCTGCTGTTGTTGCGCTGTGAGCTGATCCGCTGGCGGCTGAGTCATAAAGCGATCCGGTTCTTCGTGAATTGGCGGCGCTTCGCAGGGAGTTACTTCAACGGCCACGGAAAGCTCGCTTTCAGAGGTGCCTTTAAATATTCCGCGCGTCGGCGGCACATCGCGGTAATCTCGGCCGATGGCGACGCGGATGTGGCGTGCCCCCGCAATCAAGTCGTTTGTCGGGTCAAATCCCACCCAGCCGAGGCCCGGCAGCATCACCTCCAGCCAAGCGTGCGTCGCGTCGGCCGCGGAACGGTCGTGATACTCAACCACATGAAACAAATATCCGCTGACGTAGCGGCAAGGAAGCTGCAAAAATTCCCTCACCAGGGCGATCATGATGTGAGCGAAATCCTGGCAAACGCCTTTGCGCGACGCGAGCGCATCGTCAATCAGGGAATCAACGCGCGTGCTTTGCGGAGCGTAATCGAAATAATCATGAATCGAGGCGCTTAACTCGCGCAGCAAGCTCAACGGATCGCCGCGACGTTGCTCGATGCTTAACTCTCGCGCCAATTGGCGCAGATGCTCCGAAGGCTGAGTGAAGCGACTCGGCTCAAGCTCAAAGAAATAATCTCCGCCCGCGATCATCCGGTCGACTTCATTCCAAGCCGCTTCGTCGAGCGCGCGCGGAACAGGAATTGGCGCAGACATCTCAACCACGGCGCGCGCGTTAATGGAGAGCTGCGAATGCGAGCGCGGCACATCAAAGTGGTGCACCACGTTTCCGTGAAAGTCGCGGTAAAAGCTGACCTGCGTGCGGGGGCTTAAGCGCAGGTCAAACGTGAGGCACCTCTGAATGCCTTCGCTGCGCGGGTGCATCCGCACTTCCATAATGCTTTCGCTGACCGGCTTGCTGTAGCGGAATCTGGTCGAATGATGAATTGAATAGTACATCGGCCCCCAAGCTGAAAAGTTTTTGAAATGACAATGTTATGACGCCAACGCCACGTCAATCGGGTATGAAATGTAAGTTTGCACAATGGCCGCATGCACTTGGCCGCAGAGCCGCTGCACGTCTTCCAAAAGGAAGTGTTGTCGGCGACGATCTCATCAACTTGGCCGTATTCGAGCGTCGCGCGAGCCGTCCGGCCAATGCTCCGCGCGGCCCGTTTTACCGTCGCCTGATATCTTCGAGATCGTTTGCAGCGCGTTTTGCACCGAGTCCACCGCAAACCTCACCGAGCGCGGGCATTCCGCATTGAGCAAGAGAAATTCGGCGATGGTGTGCGGCTGAAGATACGCCGTATAAACCTGGCAATAAGATTCAAAGGCGGTGCACGACTTCAGCACCGCCACCAGCTCCAGGTAATCAAGCGGATCGGCGACGCGCTGATGAATTTCAAGCAGGGGTGTGAGGTAAATATCTAAGAGCACTGGTGGCGCCCGCCCGCTCGATGTAGCGTCCCAATTGAATGAACTGCCAGCCCTCGCCATGACTCATCGTCGCTTCGGTGATGCCCAGAAAAAGATGCGCGCCGTCCTTCACGGATTGAAAAAACTGGTGCGGTTCATCTTGCCAGATCTCGGCCATGCTGGTGCGCTTGACTTGCAGGCACAGGCCGTTCAGTTGCTCCCACATCTCCGAGCTGATCTGCTCGCGCACCTGCCGCGCGTTGTCGCGGGCCAGCGAGATGTAAGAAACGATGGAAGACTTATTGGACGGATCGAAAGTCAGCGTGTTGGTGATTTCATAGGCGTTGTGCGACGCCAGGTTGTCAAGAGACGGCGTGCGCAAAGATTTCAACAAACGCTCCCAGCGAGTTTCCACAGATACGGGCGATTGATCCAGCATCTGATGCAAGTTTAAATCTATCAACCGGGCGGCGTGCTCCGCCCGTTCCAGATAACGGCTCATCCAATAAAGACTGTCAGCGACGCGTGAAAGCATAACCTTACCCTGTCATCAAAGCATCAATCGTAAAGCACCCAGTGTCTTTGCTGCCGCCCCCTTGCGAAGAATTAACCACTAATGAGCCGCGCTGCAGCGCCACGCGCGTTAACCCGCCCGGCACGATATTGATCTTTTCTCCGTAGAGCAGGTAAGGCCGCAAATCGACGTGACGCGCTTCAACCTGTCCTTCGATAAAACATGGCGCGCGCGACAGCGCTTGCGTCGGCTGCGCGATATAGTTGCGCGGATTGGCGATGATGCGCTCCTTGAAAGCGGCGCGCTGCTGGGCGGTGCTGTGCGGGCCGATCAACATGTCATAGCCGCCCGATTCGCCCACCGCCTTGACGACCAGTTGATGCAAGTGATCTACGACATGCCGCAATTGCTTTTCATCCTCCAGCAAATAAGTTTCAATGTTGGGTAAAATCGGGTCTTGCTCCAGGTAGTAGCGAATAATCGCCGGCACGTAAGCGTACAGCGCTTTATCATCAGCGAGCCCGGTGCCGACGGCGTTAGCCAGCGCCACGTTGCCGGCGCGGTAAGCGTTCATCAGTCCCGGCACGCCGAGGATCGAGTCGGAACGAAAAACCAGCGGGTCGATAAAGTCATCGTCAACGCGCCGGTAAATCACGTCGACGCGGCGCAGACCGCCTGTGGTGCGCATATACAACACGTTGTCGTGCGTGAGCAAATCGCGGCCCTCTACCAATTCGATGCCCATCTGCCGCGCCAGAAAAGCATGTTCAAAGTAAGCGGAGTTGTAAACGCCTGGGCTCAACAAAACAATCGTCGGGTCTGTCCGGTCGGCGGGCGCAAGCGCGCGCAAAGTGGTGAGCAACAGTTGGCCGTAATTGTCGATCGGCCGCACGCCGTAAGCGCTGAACAAATGCGGAAACACGCGCTTCATCACTTGCCGGTTGGCCAGCATGTACGAAACTCCGCTCGGCACGCGCAAATTGTCTTCAAGCACCGCGAAGCTGCCATCCGCCACACGTATCAAGTCGCTCCCCACCACCGAAATATAGATGTCGCGCGGAACGCGCACGCCGCGCATTTCGCGCCGGAAATGGCGGCAACTGTAAACGAGCGTGCGGGGCACCACGCCGTCTGTGAGAATGTGGGCTTCAGCGTAAACGTCTTTCAAAAATAAATTGAGCGCCGTGATGCGCTGCGTGAGTCCCCGCTCGATTTGCGACCATTCGTCGCTCGTGATAATGCGCGGCAGCAAATCATAGGGAAAGATGCGCTCCGTTCCTTCGTCGTCGCCGTAAACCGTAAAAGTATGCGAATCAGTAGTTGAAATTTATGTTTGTTGAAAACAAGAGACTTACGGGCACAACTTTTCGAGATCAAGCAAATTCACGTCTGCAAGTCGTTGATTTAGCAAGCCCGTTTTCAACTACTGATTCACATAAGTGACGTTTGTTGGGAAATACCCGTAATTGCGGTTTCTAAATCTTCGAGCGGATCTCGCTCACCAAATCGCGTAAGGTGAGTAAGGGAGTCTTTCCATGCTTTGTACTACAAGAAGTCTTTGCACCTCTAAATTGCTTGCTATCTTAGTGCTGGTCATGCTCTCGGGTAGTTACTCAGTTTACTCACAAAAGACTACTGTCTCTTCTGCGGCTGGTAACGTCGAGGCATCTCCGCTCAAAATCTCACGGCAGGGCACCAGACCCTGTAACCCCCGCCGGCAGACTTGCCCCGACACGACCGCACCCACGGTGGCAATCACCGCCCCTGCTTCAGGCGCCACCGTTAGAGGACTGGTTACCGTTACCGGAACCGCCTCCGACAACATCAGCGTCTCCCGAGTTGAGGTCCGGGTGGACGGCGGGCCGTTTCAGTTAGCGTCCGGCACTACTAGCTGGAGCTTTGTGCTCGACACGACGCTGTACGCTGACGGCGGCCATACCGTCAGCGCCCGCTCCACCGACACGGCCGGCAATATGTCGGAGGTACGAAGCATCAACTTGAACTTCTCCAATGCGCCTGTCGCTGACCCGAACGTCCTCGCCGTTGGCGAAATTCGGGTGGACCCGCCCACGCTCCACGCTCTCGGTGTCCAGGTGCTCATCGGGGGGGACGAGAACCGCAACGGCAGGATCACCGTGCGCTACCGGCAGGTCGGGAGCACCGATTGGAGGGAGGGGTTGCCACTGATGAGAGTGTTTCCCGAGACGGTTACTGTGTCCGTGCCGCACCAGTTCGCCGGGAGCGTGTTCGACCTCGCGCCCGCGACGAGTTACGAGATCGAACTGCACGCGGCAGATCCTGACGGCGGCGTGGACGTACTGCGAACGGTGACGGCCACCACCCGTCCCGTCCCACGCACGGACCCGAGCGCCCCAAGGGTGGTCCAGGTGACCGACGCGAGCACTCTCCGAACGGCGCTCTCGGGCGCGCAACCTGGGGACGTGATTACCCTGGCGAACGGGAGGTACGTGGGGACGTTCGCCCTCAACGCAAGTGGGACGGAAGCGCAGCCAATCGTCATCCGCGGCGCGAGCACTAGCGGCGTCGTTCTCGACGGTGGTAACTGTACCGCCTGTAACGTTCTCGAAGTGTACGGCAGCTTCGTCCACGTCGAGCGGCTCACGATTGCGAACGGCCTGCGCGGGCTGCGTTTCCTCGGGGTGAATGCGACCGGCAATGTCGCGCGCCGGCTCCTCATCCAAAACGTCGTCCACGGCACAGGCTCGAGCACGGGCCAGTCCAACTTCTACATCTGTGACAACATCATAGACGGTCGGAT
>JBBJMB010000315.1:0-4285 GCA_037719755.1 Pyrinomonadaceae bacterium | reverse complement strand
TCATCACCCGAATCTGGCTTTTTAGCTACAAATTTCTTCAGTCTGAACAGTTACGCATCTGTCGCCTGCTTCGGAGCAGGCTCACGTTGAGCTTTGCGTCACATGAGCCAACATGATTCGCGGCATCACCACGAATGAAAATAGGCTTTATTAATGAAATCAACAACTTAGCTATCTACTCTCATCAGAGTTACAATATTTGCCGACATTCAACGCTCCGCTTATATCCAATCCCGCGGTAGCGTGGTTCTCATTATTATTCCTTGCACTATTCCTTCGCATTATTCCTTCGGCGGAAGTTGGATGCTGCTCGCGCGGGGCGGCCGCAAGCGGAGCGTTATGTCGGAAGCCCCCGCATGCTCCGCGGGTCGTTGGTGATGATGGCCTTGAGCCCGAGCTTGCGGGCGCGGTTCAGCCAGCGAGGATCGTCAATTGTCCAGACGACGATGGGCAGTCTGGCCGCTGCGGCGGCTTCAAGCAAATGCGCGTTGATGAGTGTTTTAGGCAGGGCCAATTCGTCGGCGCCGTGTTCGAGTGCGGAGGTGATGAGATCCGTTGCGCGAGCAAGCAATCTGCTCGCGGTGCGTTCAAACAGGGCCGCGGTGCGCAACCACGGAGCGATGCGCTTGACGGCTGCAATGGCTTCAAGCGTAAAGCTCTCGATGACGACGATCTGCGCCATCGCGTAGTCAGCGCGCAGGATTTCCGCCGCCGCGCGGGCGTGCGCCCCGGCCTGGCGCGCATCGCATTTTAATTCCAAGTAGATTGCCTTTGCGCCGCGCCGGTCGGCGAGCGCAAGGGCTTGCTCAAGCGTCGGGATGCGCGCCGCGGCGTACGCTTCGCGGGCGTGCGACGAGAATTTACGATTAAACCATGTCCCGACATCCGCCTCGGCGAGCTCTGCGGAAGTAAACTCGCCCACCGCGCCCGAGGTGAGCGCCGTACGTTGCAGCGTCGCATCGTGGAGGCACACCAAAACATGGTCGCGCGCCAGACGCACGTCAAACTCGATGCCGTCGGCGCCGTCGTCAAAGGCGCGCGCAAACGAGATGAGGGTGTTTTCCGGCGCGACGGCGCACGCGCCCCTGTGTCCGATGATGAGCGGGAAATCCGGTTCAGTCATGCGGTTCGCTGCCAGCGGCGCTAGTAGCGGCTGCCGCCGGCGCCGCGGCCGTCGCTAGCGAGAGCGGTACGTGCGGTAGTCGAGTTCGGAGAAGATGTTGTCTCGCGATTCGATCTCGGCCAAACGCGCTTCGTCGATCTGGCCGCTTTCGATGTCATCGGCGAGCATGCGGAAGCGGCGGATGTGCGAGCGAAAGCGCCGCGCCGCGTACTCCACGGTGGTGCCCTGGAAGATTTGAAAGGCCCAGTCGCTTGATTGAGCGAGCAGCAGTTCACGCGCGGCGTGATTGAGCGCGCGATGCATTTGGTGATTGGGCGGCTCGGCGTAAGCGTTGGCCAGCGCGGTCATGCGCGCTTCCGCGTCGTGCTGATGCGGGTACATCCAGGCGGTCCCTTCGTTCAGCCAGACCTTGTAGTAGCCTTCATCTCCCCACGACGACGCGGAAGGAGTTTGCGTTTGAATGTGCGCGCCGGAGTCTAGGTAATCGCCGGGCGAGATGGCCGCGACTTCGTTTTGATCCCAGTGCAGCTGGCGAAAAAAGAAGTCTATAAACTGCGGGCCTTCGAACCACCAGTGGCCGTAGAGTTCCGCATCGTAGGGCGCCACCGTGAGCGGCGCCCGCCCGCCGAAAACATCGCGCAGGGCGGCGGCTTGCTTGATGCGCTCGCTTAAGAAATGACCGGCGTGGTCGGCCGCGCGCTCGCGGGCCAGGTGCGGATCGTAGGGCGCCTTTTCATGCAGCGGCGTGTGGCGGCCGGTGACGCTGTGGTACTTGAGCCCCAAGTGGCGCCTTTCGCCGTCTTTGTGTAAATGCGGAAGCAGGTATTCATAAGGCGCATCCCACCCGAGGTCGCGGTAAAACTCGCGATAAACGGGGTCGCCGGGGTAGCCGCTGAGCGAGCTCCACACTTGTTGGCTGGTTTCTATGTCGCGCGCGAAAACGGCGACGCCGTTCGGGCAGCGAACGGGCGCGTGAACGCCGTAGCGCGGGCGCGGATCGCCGTAGAGAATCGCGTGCGAATCGGCGATGAAATACTCAATGCCGGCGGCGGCGAGCAAATGTTCGATGCCCGGTTGATAAGCGCACTCGGGCAGCCAAATGCCGCGCGGCTGGCGGCCGAAGTGCTTGCGGTAATTTGCGACCGCGATCTCGATTTGGGCGCGTTGCGCATCGAGGCTCGACATCAGCGGCAGAAAGCCGTGCGTTGCGCCGCAGGTGATAATCTCAAGCGCGCCGGATTCTTGCAGCTCGCGAAAGCCGCGCACCACGTTGCGGCCCAAATGATCGTTCCAGAATCCGTAAGCTTCTCGCAGAGAATCGTGATACATGCGCGCCGACGGCAAAAACTCCTGGGCCTCGCGCGCGGTGCGATCGATTTCTTTGGCGGACAGCGCGATCAGATTTTCGAGGTGGCGGCCGTAGCGCGATTCAAGCAGCGGATCGGCGAGCATTTCGCAGAGCGGCGGCGAAACATTCATCGCCAAGCGCGGCGCGGCGCCGGATTGCTGAAGGCGAGAAAAAACAGAGATCAGTGGAAGATAAACTTCTGTGATCGCTTCGTAAAGCCAATCTTCTTCCAAAAACTCCGGGTACTCGGGGTGACGCACAAAGGGTAGATGGGCGTGCAGCACAAGGCTAAAGTATCCGGTCGGCACAGCAGGTGAACCCCCGAGAATTCAGAGCTTTAAATTCGTATGAGAACTGGGCGCGTAGAGCACAGTGGTGGGCGTTGTTTTGGTGGTCACGCGAAAAGTGCGCTGCGGAAAATGCACGTCGCTGGCGCCCCACACCGGCCCGAGCAGCACTGTGGTCCCATCGACCGGCTCAATTTCAAAGCCGAGCGCTTCGCCTAGCAAGCCGCGCAGGCGGGCCGCATCCACGGTGGCCAGAATTCTGTCCAAAATATCAGCAAGCCGCGGCGAAAGATTAGCGCGCAATTTCTCGATGTCGGCGCCGGCGGCGATGGCGGCGAGCAGCGCGCGCAACTCCGACAATTCTTCGTCCGTCAAAAATCCGGTTTCCACCCGCGCCCATTCCTCAGTTAATGCCGCCACCTTGCTCTCAGACCCGGGCGCGCCCGCTTCCTCAAGGCCCACTTCAATGGCCGCCTGCGTAAAACCGGATTCGTTCAAGGCGCGAGCAAACTCGATGGCCGGGATGCGAAACTCAGGCGTCGCATCAGCGTGCGGCGAAGGCGATGTGCGCGGCGTGCGCACGATCTGCGAAGCGAGCAATTTCAGAAACGGCCGCCCGGTCGCCATCAACCCAACCGAGGCCCGGTACGATTTACCGGGCCGCACGTTGAACCAAAAATTGCCGGCGAAAGGCGACGCTTCGTAAGTCACTTCCTCGCCGCTGTCCAAATCCATCAGGCGCACTGCCACGCCGTAGGCATCCGCCTGCGCTCCGAAAGCTTTGCGCAGCGTGGCAAACGGGTCGCTGGCGAAATTCCAGTAAAGATAAATTCTGGAGGGCGATTGCACCAACAGCGAAACGCGATCGCTGCGGTAATCGTCAGAGAGCGGCTCATCAATGGCCAGTGCCGCCAACTTTTCACTTACTGCCGCGCTCACTTCGACGGAAGCGTCGCGCCGCAGCGTCTGCTCGGAGCTGCCTGGTAATGGTGTGAACATTGATTAGAGGGGTTCGCCGTCGGCGTTCGTCAGGCCCAGGTAGAGCAAGCGATGGCGCGGCGCAAAATACTGAATAGGAACGTCCTACGTTGTAAGGTAATACCCGGCTTTTGTCAAATCTCAGCCGTCATCATCCGCCGCGTCATGAGTCGCCTCGAGATCGTCGTCATTGACCAATCTTTGTTTCGTCACGAACCCATCCGCCAACTTCGCCATTGACCTGCTGCATTCGTAGAAGACTTAAGCGAAAGCAAAATCGGGAAAGAGTTAAGCGCGGGTTCGGCGTTCGAGCCCGACGTCTTCGAGCTCGCAAGTTTTGATTGAGCTTCAAGCAGTCACTCTTGCCTCAAACTGACCAGGTAGTTTCGCTCAAACTGACTGGCCGGAGTTTGAGCAACTCACTTTGAGAGTCTAAAAGCAGCATTTGCTGCACTTACCACTGCACAGAGTTCAAAGCCGGTTGGTACACGGCTTGCCCACAGAGTGAGCGCGATAGTTCGTTAGCCCCTAACTGAGAACTTTAATCGC
>JBBJMB010000314.1:0-4286 GCA_037719755.1 Pyrinomonadaceae bacterium | reverse complement strand
CAGGTAAATCGGGTCTTTCGTTAAGCGGTACATGTAAAGGGCGCTGACCACCGCTTCGGCCTGCACCCACCAATCTTTGTTCAAGTTTTCGGCCGGACGGTCGAAGCCGCCGTAGTAGTAAAAGCCGCCCCGCTCCTGGTCATAGCCATACTTCAAAGAGTAACTGAACAGCGCGCGGTAAAGATCCAGGAAAGGATAGTTTGAGACGCCAACCGCATCGCAGGCATCAATCAGCAGCCAGATATTCTCCAGATCATGCCCGTAGGAAACGCGGGCGTAATCTTTGTCGAGCCGCGGAGTCCAATCGCGCTCGAACTTGTCGGTGCAGCCGGCGAGTCCTTTGCGCACCACGGCGTTGGTCTCGATGTTGATGAGCTCCAGCAAACGCTCGCGCGCAACAGGGAGCCGCGACGCGCGGTAAAACGTGGTCAGGGCTTCGAGCAGGTGCAGGTGAGTGTTCATCAACTTCAGATGAGGTTCGGCGCCCATGTATGATGGCTCAATTGAGGCGGAGCTGACCAGTCTTGGTTGAAGAACTCTACGTAGCCGCCGTAAGCGCGGTCGTGCGACTTTCTTCAAGCAAATTGAAGAACTGCGTGGTGAAGTCGAGCACGTCTTTTCTTTTGCTCGCCGGGTGATATTCAGACAAAGCGTAGAGAGCGAAAGACTGTCCGTAAAGGTGCTTTTTCGGCTTTAATTGTTGCCGGCCGGTCGCGTCAACTTCCCAGTAAAAACCGCCGTGACGCGCGTCCCACATGCGCTCGCGCAAAAAGCGGTATCCGTGCTCGGCGGCGACGAGCGCTTCACGCGTGCGATGGCCGGCGCGGGCCAGGCGCGAGAAAAGCCACAGCGTGCGCGCCTGTGTGACGATCTCTTCGTGCCGTTTTCGCGCAACTCGCCGCGCGGCCCGTAGCTGATGATGTAGCCTCCGTTCTTGTGGTCGAGCGCTTTATCGAACCAAAAGGACGCGATGTTTTCCGTGAGCACCTTTTGCACGCGCGTGATGTACGCGCTCGGCCGGAACGTTGAGGGGGCGCTCTGCTGTTGCGCGGCTTTGAGAGGATTGATGAAAAGCGCGAGCAGTAAACAAAGCGCAACGCCGCCTCTTGTGTGGAGTGATCTCACTGATCCCTTTGTATTTAACTTAGCCTGAGTCATGAATTACGGCGACCCGCTTTGTCTGCTCTCTGTGTTCCTTTGCATAGTCACATCAGAGCAGGTGATGAATGGGTGCCAAGTTTAATGGCGGGCGGCCGCAGAGCGCAAGCGGTTTCTCTTCGCGGGCGGTGGCATCCGGGCGTCGTTTGTGTTAATTACAAAGTCTCCGATGTCTTTTAGTCAAGCTCGTTACTTCAGACCTTTCGCACAACTGATTTGTTCTATGAAGCCTGAATCAGATTATCCCGCGCGGCGCTCCTTTCTCAAGTCGCTGTCCGCATGCGTCGCCGGCGCAACGCTCGTGAATCAGCCATCAATTTTCGCCCGTGAAGCAGGGCTGAGCGTCGGCGCGCAAGCCGAGCGGCGCCGCATACGGCTCGGCTTCGACAACTTCTCGATTCGCGCCTTCGGATGGAAGGCTCCGCAGTTGCTCGACTACGCGGCGTCGCTCAAAGTCGATTCGCTGTTTATGTCCGATTTGGACGTGTACGAAAGCCACGACGACGCCTACCTGCGCGGCATTAAAGCCCGGGCCGACGAGTTGGGCCTTGAGATTCACGTCGGCACCGGCAGCATCTGCCCTTCTTCGACAACTTTCAACAAAAAGTACGGCGCGGCGGAAGAGCATCTCGCGCGGGCGATCCGCGTGGCGCGCGCGCTCGGCTCGCCCGTGGTGCGCTGCTACCAGGGAAACGCCGAAGACCGCAAAACTCCCGGCGGACTCGCTCCGCACATGGCAAACACCGTCAAAGTGCTCAAAGCCGTCCGCGGCCAAGCGCTCGCAGCCGGCGTCAAGATCGCGATTGAGAATCATGCCGGCGACATGCAGGCGTGGGAATTGGTGAATTTAATTGAGGAGGCGGGGCCCGACTTTGTCGGCGCCACGATGGACTCCGGCAACGCCACTTGGACGCTCGAAGATCCGCTCGTCAACCTGGAGCTTCTTGGCCCCTATGCGGTGACCACTGGCATGCGCGATTCGGCGATCTGGGAGAACGCGGACGGAGCAATGGTGCAATGGACGGCCATCGGGGACGGACTCGTTGATTGGAAGACTTACCTTCAGCGCTACTCTGAACTGTGCCCGCGAACGATTTTTCAATTGGAAATTATTTCCGGGTTTCAGCGTCCCTTCGCTTATCAAAAGGAAGATTTCTGGAAGCATTACCGCGACGTGCGCGCTTTCGAGTTTAATAAATTCGCGGCGCTTGCCAAGCGCGGCCGAGCGCTCGAGCCTTTCGCCGCGCCGGCGGGGCAAGACAGAAAGGCGGCCGAGCAAGCTTACCAAAAGGCCGAGCTGGAGCGGAGCGTGAAGTATTGCAAAGAGGTTTTGGGGTTAGGGGTTAAGTCTTAACCAAATCTCTCGTCCTCTGTGTCCAGTGCCTCAATTAAAGTTGACTCTGAGATGGGAAAACATCTCATGCGTTAACCGAATAGAACGGCCCGACCTCGGAAGTCTGGCAGCGGCGAGATCATCTTTTTCGGCGCGACCGACAGCGGCGCGTGCGTTCCAATAACTCTTCACCCGTTAAATCCATAGACACTCGGGCGCGCGACAATGTTCCAGACTTGCTCGGCGCAGATGTGGCAAAAAAGAAATTTGCGCTCGCGGTGCACTTGGTCGTTCAGCTCTTCCTCGGATTCTGTGGCGGCCGCTTGCAAAGCCGTTTGCATGGCGGCCAAGGAATTGGCGTAAATATCGCCGTCGAGGTACCCGTCGAAGTCGGCGCTCATTTCGACGCGGACTTGGTAAGCCAAGCCGCCGGCGATGAGTTGCGCGCCGCAGCGAAAACAGATGCGCGCGGGTGGATTAACCGGCATCGCACCTCTTCAAGGAATGGGCACCGCCACGTCCACAATGAGCGGCAGGTGGTCCGAGCCTATGTCGCGCCCGGTTCTGATACCCGCCACCGTCATTTCCGGGCTCACAAAACAGTGATCAATCGGCAACCGCATGAAAGGAGGCAGGTGCGTAGGCCAGCTCGGCAGCGCTCCGGCGCCGCGGCGGGCGTTGACCATCCCGGTGTTTTCCAAATCAGAAAGAAATGGCGACCAGAGCGTGGTGTTCAAATCGCCAATGATAATCTTGTGTCCGGGAAGCGTTCCCATCAGCCGCGCCGCTTCCGCGAGCTGACTGTTGCGGGCGGCGAAATTATGGGCGGCGAGGGGCGTTTCCGGATGCAGCGCCAGCACGGAGACCGCGGTTTCGCCCAAGTCCACAGTCGCCAGAATGCTCGGGCGCGAGGTGTCGCCGAGGTTGATGACGAAGCTTTCCTTGAGCGGCCAGCGGCTCAAAAGCGCGATGCCTGAGCCTCCCGCTTTCGGCACCACGATTGAGTGCGGGTAAGCTTGCTGCAAAGCTTTCAATTCAAAACCCCAGCGATGCGACACCTCTTGGCAGACCACGATGTCCGGCTGTTGCTCGCGCACGTAAGCGGCGAAAAGTGCGTAGTGAGGATTGCCGTAAAAGACATTGGACAGCAAAAGCAGCAAAGGTCGCCGGGCCGTATCAACCTCAAAGGGCGTCGGCGGCCAATACCACGGCGCGAGCGCGCTCGCATTCAAGACCGCGCACAACATCGCGCCGCCAATCCAACGCGGAGCACGCAAAGCGATGAAGATGATGAGCAGCACGAGCGAGGCGAGCAAGTATTGCAGCTTAAAATGCGAAGCGAGCTCTAAGAAACGGTGCGCGCGTCCGCCGTGACCCGCGACGCCAAGCAACAGCGTCGCGACGCAGAGCACGCGCAACAGCTTGATGGCGATCCGCCTCAAGCGCTCTCCGTGGCGCACACGGGGCATTGACAAATTATTTACAGTCACTGGTCTTTCCGCTTCCACCAAACTGAGATAGCGATCGAATGTCAAGACTCGCATTATCAGTTCGCGCTGTAAAAACGCTCACTTGATAACGCAAAGTGCTTTATACCCCTTCGGAAGCTTGTTGTCAACAGTCGTTTTTGGCGTCGCCGTTGATGTGAGTTCAAGACACAAGACGGCTTTGGAAGGATGAAGGCGGAAGGAGCTTTGGAAGGATGAAGGCGGAAGGCGGAAGGATGAACACAAGGATGAAGAACTTTTTATTAAATTCTTTCATCCTGAGCTTTCATCCTTCATCCTTCCGCCTT